>JAPOKK010000374.1 GCA_029977665.1 Pseudomonadota bacterium
GGGGGGCGCCCCGCGCCGGGGAGGCGCCGCGCGGCCCCCCCCCCCCCCCGCCGTACCGGGCGCGGCCACGCCCGACGCCGACCGCGTCTACGCGCGCGTCGCCTGGCGGCTCGTGCCGTTCCTGTTCGCCTGCTACATCTTCGCTTATCTGGATCGCGTCAACGTCGGCTTCGCCAAGCTGCGCATGCTCGACGCGCTCGGCTTCAGCGAAGCGGTCTACGGCCTCGGCGCCGGCATCTTCTTTCTCGGCTACGTGCTGTTCGAGGTGCCGAGCAACGTGCTCATGCTCAGGCTCGGCGCGCGGCGCACCATCGCGCGCATCATGATCGCCTGGGGCATCATCTCGGCGGCGATGATGCTGGTCGAGACACCGACCCAGTTCTACGTGCTGCGCTTCCTGCTCGGCGTCGCCGAGGCCGGGTTCTTTCCCGGCGTGATCCTTTACCTGACATTCTGGTTCCCGGCCGCACGCCGCGGGCGGGTGACCGCCCTGTTCGCGACGGCAGTAGCACTGTCGACCGTGATCGGGGCGCCCTTGTCCGGCTTCATTATGCACTACCTCGACGGCGCCAACGGCTGGGCCGGCTGGCAGTGGCTGTTCGTCATCGAGGGCCTGCCCTCGGTCGCGATGGGCCTGGCCGCGCTCGCCTACCTCGACGATCGCGTCGAGGATGCACGCTGGCTGAGCGAGGCCGAGCGTGCGCTGATTACGGCCGACATCGCGCGCGAGCAGGACGGCATCGCGCATGCACGCGTCGTCGACGGTCTGCGCCTGCCGCGCGTGTGGCTGATGGGCGCGATCTACTTCTGCATCGTGATGGGCCTCTACGGACTAAACTTCTGGCTGCCGAGCATCGTGCAGGAACTCGGCTTCGAGTCCATGATCGGCGTCGGCCTCGTCACCGCGATACCGTTCGGCTTCGCCGCCATCGCGATGGTCGTGGTCGGTCAGCGCGCCGACCGCGCCCGCGAGCGCCGCTGGCACACTGCTGCCCCGGTGCTCGCCGGTGCGGTCGGCCTCGTCGCCAGCGTGCTGCTCGCCGCGCACCCGATCGCCGCGGTCGCCGCGCTGACCCTCGGCGCCTGCGGCATTCTCGGCGGACTGCCTCAGTCGTGGAGCCTGTCGACGGCCTTCGTCAGCGGCGGTGCGGCCGCTGCCGGCATCGCACTCATTAATTCAATCGGCAATCTCGCCGGCTTCGTGGCGCCGTGGAGCCTCGGCCTGATCAAGGAAGCGACCGGCAGCACCGCCGCCGGTGTCTGCCTGCTGGCCGGCTCGCTCGTCATCGGCGCCCTGCTGGTGCTGTCGATACCCGCGCGCGAGGTCGCGCGCTGAACCCGCACGGAGCCACGACCCGATGACCGGTACTGCCAGCACCTACCCCCTCGGCATCGTGCTCTCGACCGTCACCGACGGCAGCGTCGAGGAGTTCGTCGAGCTCGGCCGGCTCGCCGAAGCACACGGCTACGAACAGGTCCTCGTCAACGAGGGCCGCGGCGACGCCCTGGCCGTGGCCCAGGCCATCGCCAGCGCAACCGAACGCGTCACCGTCGGCACCAATATCGCCAACATCTATTTCCGCCACCCGTTCCTGTGCGCGGCGAGCGCGCGCACGCTCGCCGAGGTCGCCCACGGACGCACGCTGCTCGGACTCGGCATGAGCCATCGTGGCCTGCTCGCGAGCCTCGGCATCGACATGGGCGACGCCCGTTCCACCCTCGAGCGTTACGTGCGCGAAGTCACCGCGGCCCTCGCCGGCGAGGCCGGCGACGGCCTGCTGCGGACGTCGCCTTCACGCTACACGGTGCCGGTCTACGTCGCCGGCAACACGGTCGAGAGCGCCGCGGTGGCCGGGCGCGTCGGTGCCGGGCTGATGCCCTTCCTGACCCCGCGTTCGCACCTGCCGGTGCTGCTCGCCGCAGCGCGGGCGGCGGCGGGCCCGCGCGCCGCCGACTTCGGTTGCGTGCTCAGCATTCCCACCTTCCTGAGCGACGACCCGGATGCGGCGTGTTCGGCGGCACGCTACAACCTCGCTTTCTTCTCCCAGCTGCCCAACTACCGCCGTCAATGGCGCCGTGCCGGCTGGGGCGCGGCGATGGACGCGCTCGCCGCGCACTGGCGCGCCGGCGGGGCGCGCCGCGAAGCCGCCGGCCTGGTCCCGCAGTCACTCGTCGACGATGTCTGTGTGTACGGCGATGCCAGGGACTGCCGCGCGCAGCTCGATGCGTTCCACGCTGCCGGCGCGCAGGTTCCCGTGCTCGCGGTGAGCCCGGTCAACGAGGACCGCCACGGCGCGACCCGCCGCGCCATCGCGGCGCTCGCGCCGCGCTGAATGGCGCGCGCCGCGGGCGCGATTGAACGATCTTCCCTCCGCGGGCGATTTACGCCCACGCACCCACTGCCCGGCGTGCGTGCTTCGTCCGTGTGCAAAACATTCCCAGGGAGGAAAGACCACCATGAAAATCCACGCCAACAAGCTTCGCCCGTGGCACGCCGCGCTGCTCGCCCTGGCCCTGTGGCCTTGCGCCAGCATGGCCCACACGGTGCGCTACGTCGCCACGCTGACCGGCGATCAACAGACACCGGGAGTCGTCACGGCTGCCTCCGGGTCGGCCACGCTGGAACTCAACGCGGCGCACGACACGCTATCGATGTTCGTCTCCATCCACGGACTCGACTTCGTCGGCGCGACTCCCGATCCGAACGATGACGTGCTTGCCATGCACATCCACCGTGGGGCGCCGGGTACGCCGGGCCCGGTGGTGTTCGGCCTGATCGGCCCGAATCACGATCTCGATGGCGATCTCGCGACGCTGTTCGACCCGGCCGGTCTCGGCGGTGCGCTGAGTTCGGCCTGGGACGGCGCGGAAGGCAATGGCACGACGCTCGCGGCCGAGCTCGAGAACCTCGCCAATGGCATGCTCTACTTCAACGTGCACACGCCGGGCAACCCGAGCGGCGAGATTCGCGGTCAGATCGTCGCGGCGAACCCGGTACCGGTGCCGGCTGCCGCCTGGCTGCTGGGCAGCGCGCTGCTCGGCCTCGCGGGGAAACGGCGCCGCCAGCGCTGATCCCGCCCCTGGCGCGACCGGCCCGGGTCGCGCCGTCGCCGTCTGCGGCCCGCCTCGTGGCCGGCCGCGGGCGGCCTCAC
>JAPOKK010000022.1 GCA_029977665.1 Pseudomonadota bacterium
CGACATCGCGCTCGGCAGCAGCCAGCGCGGCGGCGTCGGTACCGTTGATCACCACCGCGGGGCCCGCCTTGGCCATCTCGACGGCGAAAGCGCGCCCGAGCCCGCGCGACGATCCGGTGATCACCACGCGCTTGGCCGCCAGATTCCCCATGTTCGCACCTCCCCGGTTTGCACGACGACGCGCGACACGCCGTCGATGTCGACGCATCACGCATCTTGTCGACCGGCAGTTTATCCCGGATGCCCACCCGCGGTGGAACGCTGCGGAGCGTGCGCGACGGGACGTCGACACAATCACGGTATGATGCGCAACGTCCCGCCCAGCAATCCGATGGCATCGCATGAGCCCAGCATCCCCCGAGCGCATCATCCGTTTCGAAGGCGCGCGCAACGTGCGCGACCTGGGCGGCCTGCCGGCCGCCGGCGGCACCTTGCGTCATCGCCTCATCTACCGCGCCGACGGTCTCTCGCGGCTCACCCCGCGCGACCTCGATACGTTCAGCGACCTCGGTGTGCGCACCATCGTCGACCTGCGCTACGACGAAGAGCGCTCACGTGCCCCCGACCGGCTGCCGCCCGGGCACGACATCCGCGTCGTCACGCGCGGCTTCCTGCCGCAGGGATCGCTGGAAATGTTCGAAGGCGTCAACCGCCGCCGCTGCGACGCCGCCGAGGCGTTCGAACTGATGCGCAGCAATTATGCGCGCATCCCCTTCGAACACGCCGCCGAATTCGCCGACGTACTGCACGAGCTGCTCACGCCGGATGCATCCGCCCACCTCATCCACTGCACCAGCGGCAAGGACCGGACCGGTATCGCCATTGCACTCATCCTGCGCGCGCTCGGCGTCAGCGTCGCCGATGTCGTCGCCGATTACGAGCTCAGCAATCTCGAGCATCAGCCGGTCGACGTGTTCGAAGGCTCGGCCCAGCCGGAAGCGGTCGCCGTGATCATGGCGGCGCGGCCCGAATACCTGCTCGCCTCGCTCGAGGCCATCGACCGTGAGTATGGCGAGGTCGAGACCTACCTCGATCGCGCGCTCGGCTTCGGTGCGCGCGAGCGGGCCGCGCTGGGGCAACTGCTGCTCGACTGAACGAACGCACGCAGCGGCGCCCGGCTCAGTGCAGCCGGCGGGCCATCTCGCCGCGCCAGGTCTTCACACGCGGGTCGTCGTCGAGCACGCGGAAGATGTCGACCAGCGTCTTGCGCACGGCGCCGTCGCGCCACTCGCGGTGCGCCGTGAGCAGCTCGAGCAGGGCTGGTACCGCCTGGTCGAAGTCGCCGCGTACTGCCGCGCGCACCGCCGCCCGGTAGGCCTCGGCCGGAGCAGCGTCGTCTTCGATGGCATCGGCGGCGACGGTGAGTTCGAGGCGCGCCTTGACCCGCTGCACGTTGTCGTCGGCCTCGATGTTGGCCGGCAACTCGTGCAGCAACTGCCGCGCCGCGGCGGTTTCATCGGCCGCGATCAGGCATTCGGCGAGCAGCGGGTGGATACGATAGTCCTCGGCGTCGGCGGCGAGCGCCTGCTCCAGGAGCGGACGCGCGGTGGCATGGTCGCCGGCTTCGACCGCGACGGCTGCCTGTGCGATGGCACCGTCGGTTGCACGCGGCAGCCAGGGGGCGATGATCGCTTCGAGCGCGCTGAGCGGCTGCGCGCCGACGACCTGCTCGACGGGCGCGCTGTCGCGGAACAAGAGCAAGGTCGGCAGGCTGCGCACGCCGTAGCTCGCCGCGAGCTCGGGCTCGGCGTCGCTGTCGACCTTGGCCACGACCAGCTTGCCGACATGGCGCGCGGCGAGCTCTTCGAGCACCGGGGCGAGCGACTGACAGGGGCCGCACCAGGCAGCCCAGAAATCGACCAGCACCGGCACCTCCGCGGAACGCCGCAACACCGCGGTCTCGAACGTCTGTGCACCGGCCTCGATGAGGTTCTCGCTTGCCATCTCTACCTCCGTCAGTCCGCATCCGCCGCGAGCAGGCGATCGCGTACTTCGCGGCGCAGGATCTTGTTCGCAGCGCTCTTCGGCAATTCCGGCCACACCGTGATGTCCTTGGGACGCTTGTAGTTGGCGAGCTTGTCGTGCGCGTGGGCCTTGAGCGCCTCCAGATCGAGATCCGCGCGCCCGGCCACCACCGCCTGCACGCGGTCGCCCCACTTCTCGTCCGGCAGACCGACCACGGCTGCCTCGACCACACCCGGGAATGCCATCAGGACATCCTCGACCTCGCGCGGGTAGACGTTGTACCCGCCGGAGATGAGCATGTCGTTCTTGCGGTCGACGAGGTAGTAGAAGCCGTCCTCATCGCGGTAGCCGATGTCGCCCGTGTGCAGCCAGCCGTTGCGGAACGCCTGCTCGGTCGCTTCCGGGCGGTTCCAGTAATAGGCCATGGTCTGCGGCCCGCGGCACACGATCTCGCCCACTTCGCGCGGCGGCAGCGGACGGTCGTCGTCGTCGAACACGGCGCACTCGACAAACGTGAACGGTCGTCCGCACGAGCCTTCGCGATCATGATCGTCGGGGCCGAGGCAGGTGATCACCATGGGGCTCTCGGCCTGCCCGTAGCACTGCGCGAAGATGCGTCCGAACTGCGCCTCGGCGCGCCTGAGCAGGCTCGGCGCTATGGGTGAAGCCCCGTAGCTGATCTTGCGCAGCGCGAATTTCGCCTCGGCGAGCCCCGGCTGTTCGAGGATCATCGCGAGCATGGTCGGCACGAGAAAGGTGTGGCTGGCCTGCTCGCGCGCGGCGAGTTCGATGAACTCGGCCGGGTCGAACTTCTTCATCACCAGCGAGCGCACCCCGCGCGCGATGGCCGGCAGGAAGAACGCGCCCGAAGCATGTGCGATGGGCGCGGCATGCAGGAAGGTATTGCCGACTTCGAGATCCGGCACGAGGTCCATCAGGAAGGCCGACATCTCGGCCAGCTCGCCGCGTGTCGTCAGCGTCACCGCCTTGGCCTTGCCGGTGGTGCCGCCGGTATAGCCGAGGCGCAGCGGCGCATCCAGCGCACGGTCGATTGCGCAGGGGCTGTCGTCGGCGTGGTCGAACATCGCGGCGAATTCTTCGCGGCCGATCGCGACGTCGATCTCGAGGCCGTCGATGTCGTCGTGGATGACCGCGCGGCTGCCGCTGTCGCCGAGCTTGTAGTTGTGGTTCTCGAGCGTCTCGCGGGTGTTGAGGCCGACGCGAACCAGGCCAGCCTTGGCCAGCGCGTAGTAGGCGACGAGACACTCGACGCTGTTCGGCAGCAGCACACCGACGCGGTCGCCCGGTTCCAGCCCGCGCGCGAGCAACGCGTTGCCGATGACGTCGGTGAGGCGATCGAATTCGCGGAAGCTGACGTCGCGCGTACCCTCGGTGAGACAGGTCGCATCGCCGTAGTAGAGCGCGGCACGACGGATCAGGGAGCCGATTTGCATGGCGTGAGTTTCCTTCGATTGAGGCAGCCGACCGGCGCGCCAGCGCCGCCGACGGCGGGTTGCACGGTGAGAAGGGTCATGGCCGCGGCATTCGCACGGACGGGGCGGCCGGGACCCGCGGCGCGCATTCTACACGCGCACCGCGGTCTCGCCGACCCGGCGGCCGCTTCGTCCTCGTTCAGGATATCCAGCGCGGCCGCGGGTCGAACTCGGGCGACTTATCGACCGGGCGCACGTGAGCGGAGGCGCCGTTCTCGCTCACGGGGCCGTCGTATTTCTTGAACTCGAGGCGCGCGATCTGGTTGCGGTGGACTTCGTCCGGACCGTCGGCGATGCGCAGCAGCCGCGCCCAGGTGTAGGCCAGCGGCAGTCCGTAGTCGTCGGTCATGCCGGCGCCGCCGAAGGCCTGCATGGCCCAGTCGATGACCTTGCACGCCATGTTCGGCGCCATCACCTTGATCATCGCGATTTCCTGCTTCGCCGCCTTGTTGCCGACGGTGTCCATCATCCATGCGGCCTTCAGCGTCAGCAGGCGCGCCTGCTCGATGAGGATGCGCGACTCGGCGATGCGTTCCTTCCACACGCTCTGCGTCGAGACCGCAGCGCCGAAGGCTTCGCGCGAGGCGAGCCGCCGGCACATCCGCTCGAGCGCGCGCTCGGCAAGCCCGATGAGACGCATGCAGTGGTGGATGCGGCCCGGACCGAGGCGGCCTTGCGCGATCTCGAAGCCACGCCCTTCGCCGAGCAGCATGTTGTCGACCGGTACGCGCACGTTGTCGAACACGACCTCGGGGTAGCCGTGCGGCGCATCGTCGAAGCCCATGATTGGCAACAGGCGCTTGAACGTCACACCGGGGTGCGGGAACGGCACGACGATCATCGATTGCTGCTTGTGCCGATCGGGATTGTCCGGATCGGTCTTGCCCATGAGGATGATGACGTTGCAGCGCGGGTCCGGCACGTTGTGGGTGAACCACTTGCGGCCGTTGATGACGTACTCGTCGCCGTCACGCTCGATGCGCGTCTCGATGTTGGTCGCGTCCGACGAGGCGACCTCGATCTCGGTCATGCCGAACGCCGAGCGTGCGCGCCCTTCGAGCAAGGGCATCAGCCAGCGCGCTTTCTGCTCCTCGGTGCCGTAGCGCACCAGGACCTCCATGTTGCCGGTGTCCGGTGCCGAGCAGTTGAACACTTCCGGCGCGATCGGCGAACGTCCCATCACCTCGCACAGCGGCGCGTACTCGAGATTGCTCAGGCCCTGGCCGTGCTCGCTGTCGGGCAGCCAGATGTTCCAGAACTCGGTCTTGCGCGCGATGTCCTTGAGCTCCTCCATCACCGGCACGGGCTGGAAACGGTCGCCCTCGGCGACCTGCGCGAAGTAGGTTTCTTCATTCGGATACACGTGCTCGCGCATGAAGTCCTCGAGACGTGCGACCAGGCCGGCGACCTTTTCTGATTGAGCGAAATCCATCGGGTTCTCCCTGGTTCATGGACAAAAATAGCGGACGCTGCACGCCTCGGCGACGACAGCCGGTGGGGCGCCGGGGCAGCACTC
Source organism: Pseudomonadota bacterium (assembly GCA_029977665.1). GTDB lineage: Bacteria > Pseudomonadota > Gammaproteobacteria > JACKNG01. The sequence goes on from JAPOKK010000022.1 coordinate 4,975, forward strand.
GACGTGCAATGAATGACTGCGCGCCACGGCCGAGCACGTGATTGTAGTGCCTCGCGCTGCCGTCGGGGCGCCGCTGATGCTATTCTGCAAGCGCCGCCCGCGGGACATGAACGACGCCTCGATGAACCCGGATCTCGCGACACTATTGCGCAACTGCCGCGCCGACCCCGGCTATGCCTACAGCATCGGCGGCTATGGCGCATTGGCAGAATTTCACGACGACACGGCCCGCGTGGGCGCGGATGACGACACGACGCTCTCGCTGGTGAGCAGCCGCGGCGCGCTGCGTATCGAGCTCGGAGGGATCACGCTGGCACGGGCGTGGGAGTGTCTGTCGGCGCGTGCCGAACGCTGGCAGTGCGGCATCGGCCTGCTCGCCCCGCGCAGCCGCGCCGCACGTGCCGCCCGCCGCGTGCTGGCGGAGCTCGGCCCGGACCGGGAGGCGGTCCAGGCGCATCATCGCGGCGAGTTGCTGTTCGATCTCGGCGTCGGCCTGCCGCACGCGGATTTCTGTATCCGCACCGGCGATGCTGCGCTCATCGGGCTGCTGCGCACGTCTCTCGGTGAGCGCGTCGTGGAAACCGGTCATGCGCTGCTCGAGGCCATCATCGAAGCCGCACCGCATCGCGTCGTGCGTTCGAGCGCGGCGCGCATCGAGGTCTACCAGCGCATCGACCGCCGACGCACGCCCGACGGCCCACATACCCACCTGCTGCCCGACCTGCTCGGTCGGCGGCAGGTACACGACGCGGCGCTGCCGTATCCCGGCGACTGCCTGCCGGTGCTCACCCTGCACCCGGAGAACCCGCTGGTCGATGCGACAGGCCGCGAGCGCCCCTTCGCGCGCGACGCGTGGCAGCGTTTCGAGGCCGTGCTCGCACGCTACGGCGACCCGCATTACCTCGCCGAGAAGCAGCGCCAGGTCGACGCCGTCGCGCGGCGTACTGCACCGGCCGACTACGCGCCGCCGCGCACACGCCTCGGCCGCGTCGCGCGGCGCGTCGCGTTGCGCCAACTCGTTCACGTGCTGCCCGATCCGGCGCCGTGCCGCCCGTGGCTCGAGCAGGTGCGCGCATGAGCCGCCGCGGGATTCGCCGCAGGCTCCGTGCGGCGCTGGCCGGCGTCGTCCTCGCGGCGGCCGGCATGCCCCCGGCCCACGCCGGCGACGCGCCGTTCGAGTTCGCGCCTCCGGCACCGCTCGCGGCAGCGGGTGTGCAGCGCACGCGGCTCGGCAATACGCATACCTATCTCGCCGCGAACGCCGGCAGGACACCACGCCTGACCATCACGACCATGCCGGCGGCGGAGATCGACACACATTTCGGCGCGCTTTCCGGTACGCGCTGCATCAACCTGTTCCTCGGCGAGCTCGAGCGCACCCACGCACACTTCTTCGTTGCCAGCCAGATGCGCCCGCTCACCGTTGCTGGTCACGAACTGACCCAGTTCCGCTGGACCGGCGAGAAGGCCGCCGCGACCCTGACCGGGGTACTGAGCTGCGGCCGGCTCGGTGCGCATTACTTCGTGTTCGACTTCGTCGACGAACTCGGCGCAGCGACCCGCAGCTTCCCGCGCATCCGCGCGAGCCTGCGCGCGCTCGTTCTGCGCGGCGGCGCGAACGCGCCGGCCTCGACAGCCTTCGCCGAGTGAACGAACCGCGCGGCCGGAGCGCGTACACTACGCGGCGCGCCCAGCCCTGCCAGGCCCGCATCGCTGCCGGGAACATCGGGCAGCAGCGTGCTCGCCTGTCCGGCAACGAGGCGCACGCCGTTCAAAATACGCAGCTTGTGAGTCCATGAACGAACCCCAGCGCGACGGGCAAAGCCACGAACGGTCAGCACGCCCCCATGTCCGGAACCGTCGCATGCGGATGACCTGCCCGTGAACGCACGCCGCTACCGCTACTACGACCTCCTCATGGCCGGCTTCGTCGCCGTGCTGCTGTGCTCGAACCTGATTGCCCCGGCCAAGGTCTGCCAGGTCGACTTACCGTTCGCTCTACCCGTGGTGGGCACGGTGCTGGTATTCGGTGCCGGCAACATCTTCTTTCCCATCAGCTACATCTTCGGTGACATTCTCACCGAGGTGTACGGCTACGCCCGCGCGCGCAAGGTCATCTGGGCCGGCTTCGGCGCCATCATCTTCGCGACGTTCATGGCCCAGGTCATCATCCACCTGCCACCGAGTCCGCGCGAGCCGTTCAACGACGTCCTGCAACCGGCCATCGAGCTCGTCTTCGGTGGCACCTGGCGGATTGTCGTTGCGTCCATCATCGCGTTCTGGATCGGTGATTTCGTCAATGCCTACGTCATGGCACGCATGAAGCTGCTGACCGCCGGCCGTTTCCTGTGGATGCGCACGATAGGCTCGACCCTGCTCGGCCAGGGCGTCGACAGCCTCGTGTTCTACCCGATAGCCTTCTTCGGCATCTGGAACACCGACACGCTGTTCGTGGTACTGCTGTTCAACTTCGCGTTCAAAGTCGCCGTGGAAGTCGTCATGACGCCTGTGACCTACCTCGCCGTCGGCGCGCTCAAACGTGCCGAGAACGAGGACTTCTACGACCGCGACACCGACTTCACGCCGTTCTCGCTGCGCGACTGAGCAGCCCGCGCAGCACCGTTGGCGGCCGCGAGGCGTATTGGCCCCTGAGCGTCACCAGCGACCGTCGCGCCGCGCAGACAGCCAAAAAAAAAGCCCCGCGGGGGAGGCGGGGCGGAGAAAGAGGGGGAAGCATGATGTGGTTCAAGCATAGCCGGGCCGACGCGCCGGAAAGCGGAACGGGTTCACTCGCGATGTTGCAGATTGTCACGCCTGCGGGCGGGGCCTGGCGTGGCGGCGTCCCCTGCCGTGAATTGCGTCACGGCCCTGGACGCAGGGCAGACCATGCCGGCTGAACTCGTCCTCGAAGCGCGGGATCTCGCGCGCCGCTACGCGAGCAGCGCACCGCCGGTGCTCGACGGGCTCGATTTCAGCGTGCGCCGCGGCGAGATCGTCGCCATCATCGGGCGCAGCGGCTCGGGCAAGAGCACCCTGCTCAACCTCATCGGCCAGATGGACGCCCCCGATCGCGGGCGCATCCGCTTCGCCGGCGCGGATACGTCCGGCTGGGACGACGCCGCCCGCACGCGCTTCCGCTGCCGTTCGCTGGGCTTCGTATTCCAGGCCTACAACCTGCTGCCCACGCTGACCGTCCGCGAGAACATCGCCCTGCCGCTCGAACTCAATGGCTTGCGCGATGACGGCGCCGTCACGCGCTTGATGGCGGCGCTCGGCATCGACGCGTTGGGCGAGCGCTACCCGGAGGATCTCTCCGGCGGCGAGCAGCAGCGCACCGCGGTCGCGCGCGCACTGGTTCATCGCCCGCCACTGGTGATCGCCGACGAACCGACCGGGAATCTCGACGCCGACACCGGGCACGAGGTCATCACGGTGTTCGAACGCGCGGTGCGCGAAGCCGGCGCGGCGCTGGTAATGGCCACGCACAGCACCGAGATGGTCGGCCACGCGGACCGCGTGCTGGCACTGGTCCATGGACGCCTGGTCGACGCCGCGCCATGAACCTGACCGCCCGCGCAAGCCTGCGCTACCTCGCCCGACACCGCGCGCAGTGCCTGCTCGCGATCTCGGGCATCGCCCTCGGCGTGGCCATCGTGATCGGTATCCAGGCCACCCAGCAGGCGGCGCGTGCATCGTTTGCCGCCTCGCTGCGCGGCGTGTTCGGCACGGCCACGCACCGCATCAGCGCGGACGCGGGACCGTTCGACGAACGCGTCCTCGCGCACGTGCGCCGGCTCGCCCCCGCGCTCGCCCCGGCCCCGCTGGTGAGCGGCGCGCTGCGCGTCGAGCGCGACACCGGGGGCGTGAGCCTGCGCCTCGTCGGCATCGATCCGATCGGCGCCACACTGCGTGCCGCAGCCGGCCAACTGCCCATCGAGCGCCTCATGCGCGAACCGGGCACCGCTCTGCTCGATGCGCAAACCGCCGCACGCCTCGGTATTCGTACCGGGGCGCGCCTCGAGGTCGTGAGCGCCGCCGGCCGCGCGACGCTGACGGTGCTCGACGTGCTGACCGACGACGCCCTGCCGGGCCTGGCCAGCGATGTCCTCGTCGTCGACATCGCGACCGCGCAGGAGCTGCTCGCACTCGCCGGCCGACTGAGTGCCATCGAACTCGAGAGCGACGACTCGCCGGCCGCGCGGGCCGCGCTCGCGGCGCTCCGTGCCGACCTGCCGCCCGGGCTGGAACTCGCCGCGAGCGGTCGCGCGGCCAAGAGCGCACGTCAGCTCACGCGTGCCTTCTACACCAACCTCGACGCGCTCAGCCTGCTCGCCCTGCTCGTGGGCGGTTTCATGATCTACAACACGATGGCGTTTCTCGTCGTGCAACGGCAGACGCTGTTCGCGCGCCTGCGCGCGCTGGGCGTCTCGCGCGCCGCCCTTGCCCGCCAGGTCGCCGGCGAAGCCCTGCTGCTCGGCGCCGTCGGCGGCGTACTGGGCAGCGCGCTCGGCTATGCACTCGCCGCCCGCCTGCTCGAACCGTTCGCGCAGACACTGGGCGATCATTACCACGGTGCGAACGCGGCGCCGCTCGATTTCTCGCCATGGCTCGGCGTCGCCGGCGTGCTCATCGCGATGCTCACCACTCTCGTCGCCGCGCTGCCCCCGGCCTGGCAGGCAGCGCGTGTCCCACCGGTCGTCGCCCTTGCCGCGGCAGCGCGCGATCGTGGCGGCAGCGACACCTGGCGCCTGCGCGCGGCGCTCGCCTGTGCCGTGCTGGCTACCGCCTTGCTGGCGTTCTCGACGCGTTCGCTGTACGCGGGTTTCGCGGCGCTGGCCGGGTTCCTGCTCGCCGCCATCCTCGTCGCGCCGACCCTGGTCGGGGCGTTGCTCGCGATCCTCGCACGGCGTCTGGGTCCGCACCTGCCGCTGGCCGAGCGGCTCGCGATCAAGAGCGCCACCCGCTCGCTCGGTCGCATCGGTCTCGCGGTCGCCGCGCTGATGGCGGCGACCGCGACCAGTATCGGCGTCGGCCTGATGGTCGCGAGCTTTCGCGTCTCGGTGACGGACTGGCTCGGCCAGATCCTGCAGGCCGATGTCTACGTCTCGCAGGAACTCGCCGATCGCGCGCCGCCGCTGTTGACGCCCGCGCTGGCCGATGACTACCGCGCCCTGCCCGAAGTCGAGGCCGTGAGCCGGGTACGGCGGCTGCGCGCGCGCTCCGGCCCTCTAGAGCAGGAAGTCACCGCCTACGACCTGCCGACGGCGGCGCGCGCCGGTTTCCGTCTGCTTGCCGGCGAGCCCGCGACGGCCTGGCCGGCATGGTCGCGCGGCGAGGCTGTACTCGTGTCCGAGCCCTATGCCTGGCACCATGCGGTCGATGCCGGTGACACGATCAGGCTCACTACGCCGGGCGGCACGCTCAAGTTGCCGATTGCCGGCGTCTACACGGACTATGGCAGCGAGCGCGGCGTCGTCGCCATCTCCTGGCCGCTGTACGTGCGCGCCTGGTCGGACGACCGTGCCGACGGGGTGGGCTTGTACGCAGCCGCGGGCGTAGAACCGGGCGCCTTGCGCACCGCGGCCGAGCGTGTCAGCGCGGTGCACCCGGCGCTCGGCGTGTGGTCGAACGCGGCGCTGCGCGCGCGCTCGCTCGAAGTGTTCGACCGCACCTTCATCGTCACTGACGTGCTGACCGTGTTCGCCGCGATCATCGCCGCGCTCGGCGTGTTCAATGCCCTGCTCGCCCTGCATCTCGAGCGTGCGCGCGAGTACGCGGTGATGCGTGCGACGGGATGCTCGCGCGGCCTTATCCGGCGCAGCCTGTACGCACAGACCGCGTTCGTCGCGGCAGCGGCCATCGCGCTCGCGCTGCCGCTCGGCGTCGGCATCGCCGCCCTGCTCATCGAAGTCATCAACGTCCGTTCGTTCGGCTGGAGCATGGCGCTCGGACTCGACGCCCGCGCGCTGTTCGGCCCCGCCGGGCTCGCCCTGCTCGCCGCCGTCGCGGCTACCGTCTACCCGGCGGAGCGCGCCCTCGCCATTACTCCCGGCCGCGCACTGCGCTATGAATAACCTGAGAAAATGGCGTCGCGCACGCAATGCCTGGCTCCTCGCCGTTGCGCTGACCTGCGCGGGGCTGTTGCGGTACGTGCCCCCGGAGCTACCGGCGCGCGGCAGCAGCGCGAACGCAACGCCCGCCCTGCTCGCGCGCGACGATGCGAGCGGCTTCGCCCGAGCCGATCGGCCGCGCAGCTTCGTCTTCCCTCGCGACCACGGCGCGCATGGGGAATACCGGACGGAGTGGTGGTACTTCACCGGCCACCTCGCCGACGACGGCGGGCGCGAGTTCGGCTTTCAGCTCACGCTGTTCCGCTTCGAACTCGCGCCGCGATCCACGCCGTCACCCTCGGCCTGGCGCACCCCGCGCGTGATGCTCGGGCACTTCGCCCTGAGTGACCTCGCCAACGCACGCTTTCACGCCCACGAACGCCTCGCTCGCGCCCATCCGGCGATCGCGGGCGCCATGCCGACGCCGGCCCGCGTCTGGCTGGACGACTGGCACATCGAGCACGAGCCCGACGCGGGGGACGGCACCGGCCGCTGGCACCTGCGCGCCGCGCAGGGCGGGGTGACGCTCGAACTCGTGCTCGACGATGAAGCCGGCGTCGTGCTGCAGGGCGATGCCGGGCTGTCGGCCAAGAGCGCAACAGCAGGAAACGCATCCTACTACTACTCCATGCCGCGACTGGCAGCGGCCGGCAAGCTTACGCTCGATGGCGCCACGTTCGACGTCCACGGCAGCGCCTGGCTCGATCGCGAATGGAGCACCAGCGCGCTCGACCGCACCCAGCAGGGCTGGGACTGGTTCGCCCTGCAGCTGGATGACGGCGCCAACCTGATGTTCTACCGCCTGCGCGACGCACACGGCGGCATGGGCGCCGCATCGGCCGGCAGCCTGCAGAGCGCCGACGGTACCGTGCACCGCCTCGGCCCGGATGACGTCGACATCGTCGAGACCGGCACCTGGACCAGCCCCACCACGGGCATCCGCTACCCGCAGGGCTGGCGCCTCGTCGTCCCCGCACACGACATCGAACTCGCCCTCGACGCACGCTTGCCGGGGCAGGAATGGCACCAGCGCTTCCGCTACTGGGAAGGCGCGGTCAGCGCCAACGGCAGCCACACCGGACGCGGCTACATCGAACTCACCGGCTACTGACCCCAACCCGCGTGTCAGACACTTTTGACCTGATCCAAGAAACCGTACCCGAGCAAAAGTGTCTGACACTTTTGCTTAAATCTTGCTCAGTTGATGGACTCGCGGAGGCCGATCCCGGTTGCCTGCCACCGGCTGAGTGTCCGACCGCGGTGTCAGACACTTTTGACCTGATCCGAAAAGCTGTACGAGAGCAAAAGTGTCTGACACTTTTGCTTAAGTTTTGCTCAGTTGGTGGGCATGCGAGGGGTCAGATCGCGATTTCCCAGCACGGGTCGTAGGCGCGCCCGGGCAGGCGCATGCGGCCCTGTTCGACGAAGCTCCGCAGCAGCGCATCGAGCGCGTTCATGATGCTGAGCTCGCCCTGGACCCGGAACGGACCCTGGGCTTCGACGGCCGCGATACCGCTCTCCTTGACGTTGCCGGCAACGATACCGGAGAACAGGCGCCGCAGGTTGCTGGCCAGTTCGTGGGTCGGCAGGTCGCGCGAGATGACGAGCTCCGCCATGCTCGCATGGCTGGCTACGAACGGCGCCTGGAAGCGTTCTTCGATGGCCAGCCGCCAGTTGAAGTAACCCGCGTCGTCAACTTCGTCCCGGTAGCGCAACACGCGGGTCGCCGCATGCGCCAGTTTCTCGGCCACCGCGTCGGGCTGGTCGACGGCGATCTCGTAGCGCGCGGCGCTCTCGGGGCCGAGCACTTCGCGGATGAAGCCATCGAGCGCTGCAAAGTAGCCGGCGCTCTCGCGCGGCCCGGTCAGCATGACTGGTAGCGGCTGCTCGTCGTTGCGCGGATCGGCGAGAATACCGAGGAGATACAGCAGCTCTTCGGCCGTGCCGACGCCGCCGGGAAAGATCACGATACCGTGCGCCATGCGCGCGAACGCTTCGAGGCGCTTTTCCATGTCGGGCATGATCACCAGCTCGTTGACGATCGGGTTGGGCGCCTCGGCGGCGATGATGCCGGGCTCGGTGATGCCGATGTAACGACCGTCGGTGACGCGCTGCTTGGCATGCGCGATCGCCGCGCCCTTCATCGGCCCCTTCATCGCACCCGGCCCGCAACCGGTGCAGACATCGACCCGGCGCAAGCCCAGTGCGTAGCCGACCTCCTTGGTGTAGTCGTACTCCTCGCGGCTGATGGCGTGGCCGCCCCAGCACACCACCAGGCCGCGCTGGATACGCGCATCGAGCGCGCCGGCGTTGCGCAGGATGCGGAACACCGCGTCGGTGATGCCGGCCGCGCTGGCGAGGTCGAAATGCCCACCGACTTCGAGTTCCTGCGTGATATAGAGGATGTCGCGCAGGACGGCGAACAGGTGCTCGCGCACCCCGCGGATCATCTGCCCGTCGACAAAGGCGCTGCCGGGTGCGTCGACGAGGTCGAGCCGTAGCCCGCGATCTTCCTGCACGAGACTGATGCGGAAGCTCGCGTAGCGTTCGAGCAGGCTGCGCGGATCGTCGCTCTCCAGCCCGCTGCTCAACACCGCCAGCGCGCAACGGCGGAACAGCTCGTCGAGCGCGGGCGTGCGACGCTCGCACAAGGCATTGACTTCGCGCTGGGACAAAACGGCGAGCGAAGAGACCGGCGCGACGCGCGCATGCCGCACAACCGGGCGGGCGCGCTCGTCCGGCGGCGGAACGAAGGCAGGGTCGGACATAAAATTCAGTTACGAAAGAGTATTGAAGTTGTTTGTGATGATCCTATACTATCCGCCAGAAGATCAGTCGATTAAGCGATCAATATAAGATCGTATATTAGCTACGGCACCTGACACGCCACACGGCGCATGGGATCGGAGGACGGGACAATGGGCATGGGACCTATGTCCGACGGCTGGAATGACCTGGTCGAGGAACTGAAGCAGCTCGAAGCATATTTTCCGCTACTCGGCAGTGAGAACGAGCGCGAGGAGCTGGACGAGGAGATTATCGAACTCGAGCAGCTCATTGCGAGCGCCGGCGAGCCGGAGGATGAACACTCCATGCGCGCGCTCACCTACCTGCAGACCGAGCTGGCGCGCAAACGCGCGTTGCGCGACGAGCACTTCTGAACGGCGTCAGATTTCCCGCCGCGGAACTCGGCTAGACTGCGTCTGACCGGGAACGGGCGCACGTCGCGCCCGATGGGCGTCAGACGTGACGACACGCCGCAGCTTCATTCGCTATCTTGGCGCGGGCGCTGCCGCGCTTGCCACGCGCCTGCCAGCGCTGCCGGTGCAGCGCCCGGCGCTGAGCTTCGCCGGCCTCGCCCAGGGCGCCGACGAACGGCACCACCTGCCGCCCGGTTACGAGGCCCAGGTACTGCTGCGCTGGGGCGACGTCATCATCGGCCAACATGACGGGCCGGCGATCGCAATCGACGACCCCGCCCTGCAGCTGCGCAGCTTCGGTTACAACAACGATTATGTCGCCTTCATGCCCCTGCCCCGCGGCAGCGCCAGCGTGGAGCACGGCCTGCTGTGCGTCAATCACGAGTACACCAACCCGGCGTTCATGTGGCCCGACGTCGATCCGAGGCGGCCGGGCGAGGCGATGAGCGCGGCGCGCACCGCCATCGAACTCGCCGCGATCGGTCACTCGACCGTCGAAGTGCGTCGCGAGCAGGGGCACTGGCGCGTCGTGAACGGACGCTACAACCGCCGCGTGAGCGCAGCCAGTGGCGTCGCGCTGGCCGGTCCCGCGGCCGGGCATCGGCGGCTTCGCACCGGCGAGGATCCAGGCGGTCGCAAGGTAGCCGGGATCCTCAATCCCTGCAGCGGTGGCAAGACGCCCTGGGGCACGGTCCTGATCGCCGAGGAGAACTTCAACTTCGCCTTCAGCGGCCGCTGCGACGACCCGCGCGAGCGTCGCAACCACGCGCGCTACGGGGTCGGTCACGGCGGCAGCTATGGCTGGTGGGCGCGGCACCTGCCGCGCTACGACGTCGCTCGCGAACCGCACGAGGCCAACCGCTATGGCTGGGTCGTCGAACTCGACCCCTACGACCCGCACGCGATCCCGCGCAAGCGCACTGCGCTCGGTCGCTTCAAGCACGAGGCGGCGACCTGCGTGCTCGATCGCTCGGGCCGGGTCGTCGTCTACTCCGGTGACGACGAGATCTTCGAGTATCTCTACCGCTACGTCAGCCATGGCCGCTTCAGCGCCGACAATCCACCAGCCAACCGCGACCTGCTCGACGACGGCGAGCTGCACGTCGCTCGCTTCCACGACGACGGCACGCTCGACTGGCTGCCGCTGCGTCACGGTCACGGCCCGCTGACGCCGGCCAACGGGTTCGCCGACCAGGCGGACGTCCTCATCGAGACGCGCCGTGCCGCCGACCTGCTCGGAGCAACGCGCCTCGACCGCCCCGAGGACGTCGAGACCAACCCGATCGATGGCAGCGTCTACGCCGTGATGACCAACAACCTCGCGCGCGATACGGGCGCCACCGACGCCGCCAACCCACGTGCGCGCAACCGCCACGGCCACATCCTGCGCCTGCTGCCCCCGGGCGCCCCGGGCAGCGCGGTCGATCACGCTGCGCCGACGTTTCACTGGGAGATGTTCGCGCTCGCCGGCGACCCTGCCCGGCACGCGCGTTACCCCGGCGCGCTGGCACGCGAAAGCTGGTTCAGCGCGCCGGACAACTGTGCGTTCGACCGCCACGGACGGCTCTGGATCGCGACTGACCAGGGCCGCGCCTGGCGCGCGACGGGTTTCGCCGACGGTCTGTGGGCCTGCGGCGAGAACGCCGCCGGCGACCCGGTGGTCAAGTGCTTCTTCCGCGCGCCGATCGGCGCCGAGGTGTGCGGGCCGGAGTTCACCGCCGATGGCAGCACACTGTTTCTCGCCGTCCAGCACCCGGGCATCGACGGTCTGCCCGGCTCGCGTTACAAGACGCCCGCGACGCGCTGGCCCGATTTCGATCCCACGCTGCCGCCGCGCCCGTCGGTAATCGCCATCCGGCGCACCGACGGCGGCCCGATCGGCAGCTGAGTCCCTCGCCGAGGCGATGCTCAGGCCAGACGCGCGCGCAGCCAGGCTTCGAAATCGCTGCCGACTTCCTCGTGCTTGAGCGCGAGGTCCACGGTCGCCTGCAGGTAGCCGAGCTTGGAGCCGCAATCGTAGCGGGTGCCGTCGAACTCGTAGGCGACGACCTGTTGCCGTTCGAGCAGCGTGGCAATCGCGTCGGTCAGCTGGATCTCGTTACCGGCTCCGCGCTGGGTGGTCTCGAGAATGCTCATGATTTCGCCCGGCAGCACGTAGCGTCCGACGACACCGAGGTTGCTCGGCGCAACGTCGGGCTTCGGTTTCTCGACGATGCTCAGGATCTTGCTGACGCCGGCATCAATGGGCTTGACCTCGACGATGCCGTACTTGTCGGTGTCCTGCGCCGGCACCGGCTGCACCGCGATGACGCCCGAGTTGTAGTGCTCGAACTGCGCCACCATCTGCTTCAGACAGCCGCGCGAACCGCCGTCGATGAGGTCGTCGGCGAGGATCACCGCAAACGGCTCGTTGCCGACGGCGGGGCGCGCGCACAGCACCGCGTGGCCGAGACCCAGCGGCTCGGACTGCCGGATGTAGATGCACGAGACGCGCGGCGGCAGGATGTTGCGCACGATGTCGAGCATCTTCTGCTTGTTCGCTTTCTCGAGCTCGGCTTCGAGTTCGTAGGCCTTGTCGAAGTGATCCGGGATCGCGCGCTTGGCGCGGCCGGTGATGAAAATCAATTCCTCGATGCCCGCTTCGACTGCCTCCTCGGCCGCATACTGGATCAGCGGCTTGTCGACGACCGGCAGCATCTCCTTCGGATTGGCCTTGGTTGCCGGCAGGAAGCGCGTGCCGAGACCGGCGACGGGGAAGACCGCCTTGCGTACGCGGTTAGTCAATTTGAACTCCTTTCGAACGGGACAACGACACTCGGGGCAACCCCGCTTCGATAGCCTACCACGCCGTCGCGGAGCAATTCGCGAAGCAGTTCCTCATCATGCCGTTCGCAAGCCGCCATGAGGCTGTCGAACAGCCGCTCGATCTCGACACTACTGCGCGACGTCTGTTGTGCGAGCAGCAATTTCTCGTGCGTGGTCGGAGCCAGGTTCTCCTCTTCGTGGAAGAGCTCCTCGTGCAATTTCTCACCGGGACGCAACCCGGTGTACACGATACGGACGTCCTGCTCCGGAACGCGGCCCGACAGGCGAATGAGCTGCTCGGCGAGGTAGGTGATGTTGACCGGCCGCCCCATATCGAGCACGAATATCTCGCCTCCCTGACCAATTGCAGCGGCCTGCAGGATCAGCTGGCAGGCCTCGGGAATCGTCATGAAGTAACGCGTCGCTTCCGGGTGCGTCACGGTAACCGGACCACCCTGCTCGATCTGGCGCCGGAACAACGGTACGACACTGCCGGCCGATCCCAGCACGTTGCCGAAGCGCACGGTCAGAAAGCGTGTCGCGCCGCGCCGGTTCTTGCTCTCGCATATCAGCTCGGCGCATCTCTTCGAGGCACCCATTACGCTGCTCGGGCGCACCGCCTTGTCGCTGGATATGAGCACGAACGTCTCGCAACCCACGGCAAGCGCCGCTTCGGCGAGGTTGTGCGTGCCAAGGACGTTGTTCATCACCGCTTCACGAACCTGGTGCTCGAGAATCGGCACATGCTTGTAGGCCGCGGCGTGAAAGACGGTACGCGGCCGATGCGTTTCGAACACGCGAGCGAGCAGCGCGGCGTCGCGCACGTCGCCCAGAATGAACACGACCTCGAGATGGGGAAACTGCGCTCGCAGCTCGCGCTCGATGCGGAACAAGCCGAATTCGCTCTGATCGAACACGATCAGACGCGCCACGCCGAGACGTGCAACCTGTCGGCACAGCTCCGCGCCAATCGAGCCCGCGCCACCACTGATCAGCACCGTTCTGCCGGCGAGTGCGCCCTGGATAGCCTGCCAATCGAAACTCACCGGGTCACGGCTCAGCAGGTCCTCGATGGCGACGTCCCGCATCGCTTCGAGGGTGACGCGGCCGGAGACGACGTCGAGCGTACGCGGCAAGGTACGGAATGGCCGTCCGCTGCGCTCGCACCACTCGACGATGTGCTGCATGTCCGCGCTGGACGCCGACGGTACCGCAATAATGATCAAATCGACCTCGTAGCGCGCGACCAAGCCCGGAAGCTCGGCAACCGTACCGAGCACGGAGATACCGTGGATACGGCTCTTGGTCAGGCGTGGGTCGTCGTCGACCAGGCCAACCGGCACGTAACGGCTGTCCTGCAGCATCTCGCGCACGACCTTCTCACCGCCGCTTCCCGCACCGACCACGATCACGCGCTCGGCATCCCCCGCCTGGTGCAGGTTGAACGCGCGGTCCTTCCATAGTCGGTAGGCCAGACGCGGCCCACCGAGCAGCAGCGTGAGAAACACGGGATAGAGCACCAACACTGAGCGCGGTATGTCCTGCAGACGCGTCAGCACGAACAGCGCCAGCGCGATGACCAGGGCGCCAAGCACGACGGCGCGCACAATGTTCCACAGATCCGGCAGGCTCGCGAAACGCCACAGTCCCTTGTACAGGCCGAAATAGCGCGCCACCGCGGCCTGTGCAAGCAACACCACCGGCAAGGCTTCCAGGCCGGAGCGTACGAACTCTGCCGGGGGCAGCTCGAAATTGAACCGCGCCAGGAAGGCGAGGGCCCAGGCCACGGCAATGGCCGTGAGATCGTGGACGATGACTTTGGTGCGGTTGGCTATCACGGTCGAGGCATGTGGGTCCGCGCCGTCCAGCGGCGTAGCCCGCCGCATGATACTCCCATCCTGCAGCCAGGCCTAAGCGATTACCGCGCCGTGCCCGGCCCGGCGCGCCGACGCGAACGCGTCAGGAACGCTCGGTGCAGGCCACTCGCGCCCAAGCCCACAGCGCACCGAGCAGCAACGCCGCGAGCCCCGCCGCAGGCGCGCCACCCTCACCCGCCGACCACCATGCGAGGGGCCAGCACACGGTGACATTGATGACAGCGAGCGCGAACAACAGACGCGACGGGGGCCAGCCGGCGAGCAGCAGCCGTTGGTAGACATGCTGGCGATGCGGCTGCCAGAAACGCTCGCCGGCGAAAATGCGGGCAACCAGCGTCAGCGAAGCGTCGACCACGAACGGCAGGAAGAGGACGAGGAAAGGCAGCGTGGCACCGCCTTCCAATGGCGCGAGCATGGCCAGCGCCGCGATCTCGAAACCGACGAAGTAGCTGCCGGCGTCGCCCATGAACAAGCGCGCCGGCGGCCGATTCCACACCAGGAAGCCCAGTGCGGCACCCGTCAGCGCGGCACTCGCACCGGCGATCCCGCCATCGCCCAGGACACCCGGCAACAGCAACGCACCCGCGGTCGTCAGGCCGAGCTGCAGACCGGCAAAGCCATCGGCGCCGTCCATGAAGTTGTAGAGATTGACCGACCATACGCACAACGGCACGGCCAGCAGCGCACCGACGAGGCCTCCCAAGACGGCCGCGTGCGCGGTCAGTACGCCGACGAACGTGGCGGCCAGCGCGAACTGAGCAAGCAGGCGTCCGGCGACCGCGCGTGAACGACGGTCGTCGAGCCAACCAAGCAGGCCGAAGCCAGCCGCGGCGCCGCTCCAGGCCAGCAGCACGGTCACGGGAATGCCGCCGGCGAGCAAGCGCGGCGCCATCACCCCATGCGCGACCAGCACGACCAGTGCGATGGCGAGCCCCCCGCCGCGCGGCGTCGGTACGTGGTGCAGGCTCCGTGCGTTGGGCCGATCGAGCACCGCGGCGTGCAGCAGCCAGCGGCGCAGCGGTGCGAGCCCAACGGCGACCGCTAACGCCGCGATAGCGACGATGACCGACAGGGCGTCGCCGCTCAACGGTGCCATGCGCGGTACCACGCGGCCGTCGCGGCCAGGCCTTCGGCGACGTCCCGCAGCGGTCGCCAACCCAGACCGGCCGCGATCGCTTCACGCTCGCAGACCAGCGAGTCTGTGAGCCGCTGAATGGCGGGTAGACGCCCGGTCAATCGTCCCGCGCAGCGCAGCGCAGCCGGCGGGCATGGCCACAGGCGCGCGGGGACATTCAGCGCGCGCGCGATCGCTCGTACCAGAGCCGGCGTCGATATATCGACGTCCGCCAGCGTGTAGGTGGCGACGCCCGGCGGCGATACGTTCAGCGCGTGAAGGACGGCATCGACGAGGTTGTCGACGCCGAGCAGGCTGCGGCGGTTGTCAATCGACGCGAACGGTAACGGGCGGCGCCGTGCGACGGCGCCGAACAGCCGCGGCAGATTGCCGCGCATGCCGGGGCCATAGAGCAGAGGCGGACGCAGGACGGTCGTGCGCATCTCGCCGGCATGCGCTGCCAGCGCCTGCTCGGCGAGCCACTTGCTGCGGCCGTAGTTGTCCTCGGGCCGCGGCACGTCGCGCGCGCTCAAAGGCAACCAGCCACCGTCGCGTCGCGGTGAGCGCTCGCCACAGACTTTCACCGAGCTCATCATCACGAAGGTTCCGACACCGCTGGCCCGCGCAGCCGCCGCGAGTGCCTCGGTCACCGCCACGTTGACCGTCTCGTAACGCCCCCACGCGGCGGCGTCTTCGAGACCGCCCGCGTGGGTGAGCGCGGCGAGGTGCACGACGGCATCTATCTCGGCGAGCAGCGGCTTCCATGCCGCCGCGGTCACGTAACGTTCGAGGTCGCCCGTCGCCACGACGTCGGCCGCGCCGGCCGCCACGCCCGCGCGCACCTGCGCGCGCACGACGTGGCGCTCGGCGGCGAGGCGCGACACCAATCGTGCGCCAACGAAGCCCCCCGCACCGGTAACGAGGATGCGCATCATGCCGCGGACTCCGCCGCCGCGGCGGCCAGCACGCGGTCATACAGCGCGAGCACCTGCGCGTTGATGAGCCGCGCGGCGAAGCGCTGGGTGACATCCCGTCGCGCCGCGTCGCCGAAACGTTCGCGCAGCGCGACATCGTCGAGCAGGCGGCGCAGCGCTGCAGCCAGGGCGGCGGCGTCGCGGGCCGGCACGACCAGGCCGTTGCGACCGTCGCGCACCACCTCGCGGCAACCCGGCACATCCGTCGTGACCAGCGCGCGACCGACAGAAGCTGCCTCGAGCAGTACCTTGGGCAGACCTTCGCGGTACGACGGCAGGCACACTACGGCGGCGTCCGCATACACCGCCGCCATGTCGTCTCGATGACCCCACCACTCGATGACACCCTCGGCCTGCCACGCGGCCAGCTCGGCGCGCGGTACCGCCCCGGGGTTGTCGCGGTCGTGCTGGCCAACCAGGGCGAAGCGCGCCGCGACGCCGGCGGCGCGCAGTGCCCGGGCGGCCGCGACGAATTCGCGCACGCCCTTGTCGATCAGCACGCGCGCCGGCAAGACCACGAGCGGTGGACGTGCCGCCGCCGGCGCCGCCACGGGGAAAGCATCGGGGTCGACCCCCGCCCCCGGGATCAATACCGTGCGTGCAGTGACCCCGATGCGCGCCGCTGCCAGGAGCGCTGCGTCGTCCGCATTCTGGACCAGCGTCCACGCGGCGCCGTCGTTCAGCACGCGG
This sequence comes from Pseudomonadota bacterium, assembly GCA_029977665.1. Classification (GTDB taxonomy): domain Bacteria; phylum Pseudomonadota; class Gammaproteobacteria; genus JACKNG01. The sequence continues at coordinate 21,745 of JAPOKK010000022.1, forward strand.
CGCAGCACCGATTGCACGAGCGCGCGCAGTACCCGGGCGCGGCGATCGGAAGAGGAGAACAGGTAGCCGAGCCCGGTGAAGGCGGCGATGCATCGCGCGCGCTCGGGCGCAGCGAGCAGGCCAAGCAGCACGGGCTTGAGCGAGACCGCGTGGATCACGTCGTAGTGCCGGGCGCGCAACAGCGCGTGCAGAGCGCGATAGCTCGCGAGGTCGCGCATCGGCACCCGCAGCGAACGTTCGAACGGCACCTCGATGACATCGAGCCCGTGCTCGCGCAACAGGTCCCCGTAGCGCCCGCATCGCGTCGCCACGCTGACCGTCCAACCGGCATCACGCGCGGCCAGCGCGAGTGGGAGGCGGTGCGAACGGAAGTACCAGTCCTCGGTGACCAGGAAGAGCAAGCGCCGCATCATGCGTCCTCGCTCAGCGGCCAGCGCTCGCGCCACGCCTCTAACATGAGAATGCCCCACAACAGGTACTGGAGATTCTCGCCACCGGCAAGGTGCGCGCGCCAGGCCTCACGGATGGGCGCCGGCGCGAAGATTCCGCCGTCGCGCAGGCGCGAGGGGTCGAGCAGGTGCTCTGCCCACTCGCGCAGCGGACCGCGCAGCCATTCGCCGATGGGCACGCCGAACCCCATTTTCGGCCGTTCGAACAGGCGGCGGGGTACGTGTCGCGCGAGGACCTCGCGCAGCACCCACTTGCCATCACCGTCGCGGACCTTGAGCGCGTGCGGCAAGGACCAGGCGAGGCTGACGAGCGCGCTGTCGAGGAACGGCACCCTCGCCTCGAGGCTGGCCGCCATGGTCGCGCGGTCGACCTTCGCGAGGATGTCACCCGGTAGGTAATGCAGCGTGTCGAGCGCCATCATCTGCTCGACGAACGACAAATCGGCCGGCAGTTCGCCCAGCGGCGCGAGGATGCTGACCGGCTCCTCGCAGCCGGGCAACAGTCGCGCCGGATCCTGCCAGAGCGACACGAGAGCCAGGTAGGTCTCCTGCGGCGTGCGCAAGGTCAGCAGGCGGGCGAGCTTGTGCAGCTTGTCGCCGGCGGTCGGCTGGCGCAGGCGGGCGGGCAACAGGGGGCCACCGATCGCGAACAGCCGATCCCAGGCCGCGGGCGAAAAGCTTCGGATCAGGTGGGCGGCCAGCGCGCGCAACGCATACGGGCGACGTTGCGCGCGTGACCACAGCGCGTGCGCCATCGAATACCGCGTATATCCCGCGAAGAGTTCGTCGCCGGCGTCGCCAGACATCGCCACTGTCACCGCTCGACGCGCCAGGCGCGACACGAGCAGCATCGGGATCTGCGAGGAATCGGCGAACGGTTCGTCGTAGACGGTCGGCAACTCGGGGATGACCGCGCGAGCTTCGGCCGGGGCAACGTAGAGCTCGGTATGGTCGGTACCGAGATGCTGTGCCACGGCGCGCGCAAAAGGCGCCTCGTCGAAACCCGGGCTGTCGAACCCGATACTGAAAGTACGCACCGGGCGCGCACTCTCGGCCTGCAGCAACGCCACCACGAGCGACGAGTCGATCCCACCGGACAGAAACGCTCCCAGCGGCACATCGGCCATCATGCGCTGGCGCACCGACGCCCGCAAGGCATCCTCGACCGCATCGATCGCAGTTCCATCATCACCCCGGAACGGCGCCGCGCGCGCCGTCGCAATGGATTGCGCCAGCGACCAGTACGTGCGGGGCGGGGGCAAGTGACCGGCGTCGCTCTCACCGATCTCGAGCCACGTGCCCGGGACCAGCTTGCGCATGCCGCGATAGATGCAATGCGGTTCGGGCACGTAATTGTGGCGCAGGTAGAGTGCAAGCGCGCCGCGGTCGAGGGTGGGCCGGAAACCAGGCCAGGCGTGCAGCGCCTTGAGTTCTGAAGCGAACAGGAATGCTCCGTCATGCCAGCCGTAATAGAGCGGCTTCTCGCCCAGGCGATCGCGAGCCAGCGCAAGCCGACGCGTCACGCGGTTCCACAATGCGAGCGCGAACATACCTTCGGTGCGCTCGAGCGTGGTATCCAGTCCCCACGCGCTGCAGGCCTCGACGAGTACCTCGGTATCGGAACGTCCGACGAAGCGCGCACCATCGCGCTCGAGTTCGCGACGCAACGAGCGGTGGTTGTAAATCTCGCCGTTGAACACGAGTACGAAGCGGCCGCAGGCCGAGTGCATGGGCTGTGCGCCAGCCGCCGAGAGATCAACAATCGACAGGCGCCGATGCGCCAGCGCCGGGCCGCCATCCTCAGCCCCCCATACGCCAGCGGCGTCGGGCCCGCGGTGGGCAATCGCGGTGGCCATGTCTGCGGCGACGGCACGCGCTTCGCTGCCAGGCAGTTGACCCCAGATTCCCGCGATACCACACATGGTCAGGGTACCCGCACCACGGCACCGTCCGCGCGCTCGATCGCAGCGGGCATGACGACGGCCGTCGTGTAGCGGCGATAACCGGCAAGTGCCTGCAAGGGCAGCAGGGCGTAGACGACGACGAGGGCCGGTCCGCGCCGCCGCGCGACGAACACACTCGCGACCGCGAGCACCCCGAGTGCTACCGCCACGTGGCCCGTCGCCAGTGCGGCGAGCGCGGCGAGCAACGCCGCCCACACGACGAAAGGTTCCGGGAAGCCGCGCATGAACGGTCCCAGCGTCCCGGCGCGACGGCGCGCGGCCAACACCTGGCCGAAGCCGTAGAACTTGGCGCCGACGCCAGGTGCCGACGGTGACACGCACCCCCACAGACGGGTCAGGCGGCCAACCCGCGGCGTCGCGTGACGCACCATGGGTACAGCCACATAGTCCACCCGCCGGCCGTGCGCGCGCAGCCGCGTGTAGAGTTCGTTCTCTTCCCACGCGAACAACCCGGGATCCCAGTTGCCCGCCCCCAGCACGGCCGCGCGCCGCAACACCACGGCGCCGCCGAAGTGTGAGGCAGGCCCTGGCCGCAGCCGGCGCCCGAGAGCCATCTCGCGCGTGCCGCCGTCGGGGAAGACGTCCGTGTAGGCGCCGACCACGCCATCCGGCACGCCGTGCTCGACCAGCGCCACGAGGACTTCCACGAAGTCCGGTTCGAGCTGCATGTCGCCATCGAGGTAGAGAACGTACTCACCGTTGCACACTCGGGTGCCCCAATGGCGGTTGAGCGCCGCGCACGAGCGCGGGCTCGGCGGCATACGCACGAGCACTTCGCAGGCGGCCCGCGCGACATCGACCGAGGCATCACTCGACGCCGAGTCGACGAATACGACCTCGAGCCGCGGAAAGCGCGCGCGTAGTGGGGCAAGCGAAGCGAACAGCGCCGGCAGGTTGGCTGCCTCGTTGCGCCCGATGACGCACACCGACAGCGGCGTGTCCCCGGGTTCGGCCCCGGCCGCCCGGTTGTCGGCCGGGCGCGTCACCGGCGCGCCTCGCCGCGCCGCCGGCGCC
>JAPOKK010000136.1 GCA_029977665.1 Pseudomonadota bacterium
GCCGCCACCGCGTCGCCGGCCTCCACGCCACTCAGCCAGGCGCCTTCGATGCGGCCACCCAGGCACCAGTCACCGCACGCGGCGAGTGCCAGCTCCGCTTCGCACGGCGTACCCGGCGCCGCGGCGTCGGGTCGCGCCAGGGCCCAGCGATGCGCGGCACGGTAAGACGGGCGGCGCGGTGCCAGGCCGGTCGCGCGCCAGAAAGCATCGACCAGCTCCGTGGCGACCGCGTTCGCGTCGAGGTGCAGTCGCGCGGCCGACCAGGCGGGACTCGCATGCGCCACCCAGCGCTCGCCTGCGCCACGCGCGGGCTTGGCCGAGTCGCGCGCCATCCAGCCGAGTGCCGCATCGGTGACGAACGCGCCGTCGTAAGCGAGCGGCAGGCGCGCGTCGAAGGCCAGCAGCAGGGCCCAGCACGGCGCCGACGCCTGCGTGCGCAGCGTCGCCCGCAGCGCGAGTCGCCGCGGCACCAGGGGCAGTGCCTGTTCCGGCGGCAGCGCGAGCACCAGCCCGTCGAAGCGCCCGAGTGCGGCGCCGCTCGCGGCAACCAGCGACCAGCCGCGCTCGTCCGCATGCGCCGCGGCGACGTTGACCTGCTGGTGGATCGCCTGCCCGTCGGCGAGCTGCGCGACCAGCGTATCCATTGTCGGCAGCCCGACGTAGCGTGCACAGGGCGCGGTGGCCGTGACTGCGCCGGCCTCGAGCGCGACGATGCGGCCAGGCCAGGTCGCGACGTGTCCGGCCTGTTGCAGGCGCGCGATCTCGGCGACGAAGCGTGGCTCCCGTGCCGTGAAGTACTGCGCGCCGTGATCGAACGTGCCACGGTCCGTGCGGCGCGTGCTGCAGCGGCCGCCCGGACGCCGTCCGCGGTCGAACACCTGCACCGCGAAGCCGTGCGCGGTGAGCGTACGCGCAGCACTCAGCCCGGCGATGCCCGCGCCGACCACGGCGACCGTGGGCACGGATGGGGCGCGGCGCACGAGCCGCATGGCGGGGGGCGAGGCGATATCCACGGGCCTGATACGGTCCGCACGCGCCCGCGGACCACCGTGGCGAGCCACCACGCGCGGCGCGCGCCGATCTATGCTTGCCCTCCGAGAGCACCTGCATCACGCTGAGCCTGAACCATGCCCGAGACAAGCGACCCGACCCTGACCGTTTTCGAACGCGCGCTCGGCGCGCGCAGCCGCCCCGGTGCGGCCGCCGCGCTCGCGTTCGCCGAGCGCGCGGTGATCCCGTTACGCGTCTCGACGCTCGGTGCACAGGGTTTTCCGCACATCACCTCGCTGTGGTTCCTGCTCGAAGCCGGTCGTTTTCTGTGCTGTACCCAGCGCAGCGCGGTCGTCGCCCGCAACCTCGCGCGCGACCCGCGCGCGGGTTTCGAACTCGCGGTCAACGCCCCACCCTACCGCGGCCTCAGCGGGCGTGCCCTCGGTCGCCTCGCGGATCGCGACCCACGTGGCGTGCTCGAGGCGCTGGCCGAGCGCTATCTGGGCGACCGCGATCCGGGGCTGCGCCGCTGGCTGCTCGCGCGCATCGACAGCGAAGTGGTGCTCGAACTCGAACCGCAGCGCATGACGAGCTGGGATTTCAGCAGCCGCATGAGTTCCGCGCAGTAACACCGCACGCGGCACACTGCGCTCAGGGGGCCTCGACGATGTCGAACGGCGGCTTGCCGGCACGTGCGCGAATTCGGTTGAACAGGCCGAGTACGCGCGGCCGGCAGATCAGCCAGCGCTCGAGGTGATACTTGCCGGGAAAGTCGAGCAGCAGCAGGCCCACCGCGATCGTCAGCAGCCCCTGCCCGGGCAGGACCAGCAGCGCGATGCCGATCGCGAGGAGCACGACGGCCAGCGCGTTCTTGACCAGGCGGAACGGCAGGCGCACCAGGGGGTGGCGCGCCCACCACGGGAACTTGCCGCGCTCGGCGCGCGCGAAGTAGCCGGCCGGCAGTTCGACAACGATCACGGGTACCGCGATCGCGACGAGGGCGAGGGACGCCAGCGAGACGAGCGCGAGCCACGGCAAGGCGGCTTCGAGCATGCTCAGCAGGTGCTCCGGCATAGTGGCGATGCGCCGCAGGCGGCGAGGACGTGGATCTCGCGCCATTGTACGACCACCATCGCCCCGACCGCCTCGGGTACACTGCCGGGCCGTGCGCGGACGCATACCGCGGCGGCCCGTCCGCTGCCGTAAACGGCGCGCCGCCCGGCGGCGGTCCCGCAAGCCGCTTGCCGGCCGCATCGAACAGCCCTCTCACGTTTGCTGGAGCCCCATCGTGGCCGGAAGCAGTCTGCTGGTCCTCATCGACGACATCGCGAGCGTGCTCGACGATGTCGCCACCATGACCAAGGTCGCGGCGAAAAAGACCGCCGGCGTGCTCGGCGACGACCTCGCGCTGAACGCCCAGCAGGTCACCGGCGTCGCGGCCGACCGCGAACTGCCCATCGTGTGGGCGGTGGCGCTGGGCTCGCTGCGCAACAAGGCGATCCTGGTCCCGGCCGCGCTCGCCATCAGCGCCGTGCTGCCGGCCCTCATCGTGCCGCTGTTGATGCTCGGCGGCGCGTTTCTCTGCTACGAAGGGTTCGAGAAAATCGCCCACCGCTTCCTGCACAGCGCGGCGGACGACGCCGAGCATCACCAGGAACACCTGCGTGCCCTGGCGGCCGACGAAGCACGCATCGTCGCCCACGAGAAGGAGAAGATTCGCGGCGCCGTGCGTACCGATTTCATCCTTTCCGCGGAGATCATCGTCATCACCCTCGGCACCGTCGCCGAGGCCGAGTTCGCTCAGCGTCTCGCAGTGCTTGCCGGCATTGCGCTGCTGATGACGGTCGGCGTCTATGGTCTCGTCGCCGGCATCGTCAAGCTCGACGATGCCGGGCTCTACCTGGTCCGGCGCCCCGGCCGCGTCGCGCGCACCGTCGGCAACGCCTTGCTCGCCGCCGCGCCGAAGCTCATGAAGACCCTCGCGGTGGTCGGCACCGCGGCGATGTTCCTGGTCGGCGGCGGCATCCTGGCGCACGGTATGCCGCCGGCGCACGCGCTGATCCACCACGCCGCGACGGCGGTCCAGGATCTGGCGCACGTCGGCGGCCTGCTCGCCGTGCTGGTCTCGCTCGCGCTCGAAGCGCTGCTCGGCATCCTCGCCGGTGGCCTCGTGCTCCTCGTGGTAGGCGGCGTGACGCGCGTCGTGCGGGCGCGCGGCGACGCTGCGTCGCCCTGAGGGCCCGGATCAGGTCACTGGCCGCGGCGCCCCGCTGCCGGGCTGATCACCCTTCTTCGGCAACAGCCACCACAGGATGAACGCCATCGCGAACAGGGCGGGCACGTCGCCGAACAGGTTGGCGTGCTCGCTGTGGTCGTGCCCGGCCTGCACCGCCATGATGCCGGCATGCACGATGCTCGACCAGATGGTGAAGCGGATCAGGCTCAGGTTGGCAAGCGGGTCGCGCGCGGCGAGGAACAGGAACACGCCGAGCGTCGCGTAGACGCCGGCAATCATCTGCTCGTACTCGCTCTGCCGCGGTTCCCACGCCCAGCCGTCGGGCCACAGCCAGTTCATCAACGGGTACACGCCGATGACCAGGAATACCCCGAACACGCGCAGTGCGATGGCGAGCCAGCGCAGTCTCGTCTGTGCGTCCATCATGCTCCTCCCCAGGTTGTGATGCGACCTCGTGGACGGACTCTACTCCGCGCCGTTCACGGAAGCGAGCAGCAGCGCCCGCCGCGCGTCCTGGCTCAGGCACCGACGATCCAGCGCATGACGACGAAGTAGCTCGCGAGCAGCAGCGAGATGACGATGCCGCACCAGCTCCAGGCGCGCATCGCGGGTCCCGGGCGCGCGGTGGCCGGGACGACGTCTGACGTGATCGCGCGGTGGTTGAGATACGCGAGTGCAGGCGCGGTCAGCAGCGAGAGCACCGTCGCCACGTCGACCATCGTCGTCAGCGAGCGGATGAAAAATTCGATGACGATCATCGAGCCGAGGAACAGCACGCCCAGCGCCACCCAGTAGACCTGGCGACTGATCGCATCGGGCTCGCCCGGGGTCTCGGCGGCGCGGAAACGCGCGAGCAGCGTGGCAAGCGCGCGCGGCAGGCCGTCGATCACGGTGAGCGTGGTCGAGAACATCACCGCGAAGGCGGCCAGCGTGACGATGGGGCCGGTCCATGCGCCGAGGTTCTCGGTGTACAGGCGTACGATCTGCGCCGCGAAGGCCGCCGGCGCCGCGGCGAAACTCTCGCCCGACTCGAACATGGTGCCGGCACCCATCATCATGAAGCACAACGCAAGGAACACGGTCCCGAGATAACCGATGTTGAAGTCCGTCAACGCGGCATCGACGCTCGGCGCCTGGCCGGTCTCGCGCCGCCGCGCCAGCGTCCAAAGGGAATGCCACACGGAGATGTCGAAGGCGCTCGGCATCCAGCCGACCAGAGCGCACAGCATCACCGCGGTCGTCGTCGTCGCGATCCAGTCGCCGGCCGGCAGGATGCGCAGCGAATCCCACGGCAGCTTGGGGATCACGGCGAGCGTCGCGAGCAGGGTCGTCACGGTCAGCACGACCACCACGACCTTGATGATCTTGTCGAGCCACTTGTAGTGACCGAACACGAGCAGACCCGCGCACAGCGCCATCAGCACGCCCGAGAGCACGACGACCGCGGGCTGGCCGAAGACCACGCCGTCGATACCGAGCAGCGTGGTGCACAGCGCCGCGGTGACGAAGGTCACTGCCGCCTGCACGGTGAACATCGTCGCCAGGGTCACGATGGCATAGAGCGCCAGCGCCCAGCGTCCTTCGCGACGGTAGCCCTCGAGGAGGCTGGTACCGGTCGCCGCCGCGTAGCGCGGCCCGAAGCTGAACGTCGGGTACTTGTAGAGATTGGCAAAGACGACCAGGCCAATCAGCCCGAGGCCGAAGGTCGCGCCCGCCCGCGTGCTCTGCACGAGGTGCGAAACGCCGACCGCGGCGCCGGCCCAGAGCAGGCCCGGACCCAGCGCGAGGCGCAACGTCTGCCAGCGGGAAGATGCATTCATGGGCGCAGATTCTTCCCGCTGACCGCGCCGAGCGCAATCGGCGCGGCGCGACCCCGACTTACGCGTAGCGTCCGGGTGCGATGATGTTCCCGGGGTCCAGGGTCTGCTTGATGTCGCGCACCATCTGCCAGCAGGTTGCGTCGTCGCGTACCAGCCAATCCATGGTATCGATGCCGACGCGATACGGCAGGAAGCCCTGCGCGCGGCCGGCCTCGAGCAGTGCGCGTCGGCAGGCCTGCGCGTTGGCCGTGCTCGCCGCGTCGTCGAGATCGAACAGCAGAGGAATGGTGCTGTCGAAACAACGCTCCGACAGGCTGGTCAGCGTAATCAACGGTTCGAGGCCGTGCTCGCGCATGACCTCGTCGACCATTGCGACGTAGGCCTGCACGCGCTCGGCACGCATCGGGATGAGCGGCGCGTACCACGCGACGCCGCAGCCGTCGCGTGCCGGATCGAGCGGACCCGGTGCGCGCGCTGCCTGGTTCCCGATCCAGTAACACAGCGGCATGGCCGTCTCGTTGGGGCGCCCGGCAACGAGTTCGACGGAGGTTTCCAGCACTTCCAGGCTGCGCCCCACGCGCGCCTTGAGAAAGCCCGGCAGCAGCCGTCCCAGCCGTGCAAGCCAGCGCGCGCTGAACGGGCTGATGTAGACCAGCCGCTTGGCATAGGGTCTGAGCACGGCGCGGATCTCGCGCTGTGCCGCACGCACCACGCCGCGCGAGCCGTACAGCGTGCCAAAGCCGGTCCAGGCCATGACCTGGTTGGCGCGACCGAGTTCATCGATCAGGGCATCGGGGATCAGGCCATCCGCGCCCAACCGATCGCGCGGGTAGGGAATCGACATCGACAGCACGCGCCGCGCGTTCATGAGATTGACGCCACCGACGACGCCCGGGTAGCGCGCGATCACTTCGCGTACGCGCTCGACCAGGTGCCCCAGGTCGGCCGCGTCCGGCAAACCGAAGAAGAAGGCGCGGACCGCGTCCGGACGGCGCGCCAGGGCGATGCTCATACGCGTCACCACCCCCATCGCGCTTTGCGTGAACAGGCCGTCCAGGTACGGACCGATGCCCCACTTGAAGGCGTCGTCGACGTCTGTCCCGTCCGCCTCGGCGAGCGCCGAGCGATACACGCGGCCATCGGCCAGCACCGCCTCGATCGCCGTCACCGCGCCGAAATGATCGGCGTGCGGCGTGATGCCGTAGCCGCGCTCCAGGGCGTTGCCGAGGATCGAACAGCTCGGCCCCGCGCCCGACACCGGCACGAGGAACGGGTGATCACCGGCATCGAGGAAATCGGCGAGCTGTTGCTGGGTCACGCCCGGCTCGACGGTGACGATGCCGGTGCCGGAGTCGAAAGCGACGATGCGGTCGAGCGCCGCAAGGTCGAGCACCACGCAGTCGTCGCGTGCCGGCAACGACGTGCCGTAGCCCCAGTTGTGACCGGTACTGATGGGATAGATGGGCACGCCATGACGTGCGGCGATTGACACCACCTTGGCGACGTCATCGGCGGCGCGTGCGCGCACCGCCCCGGCGAGACGCCGCCTGGCGCCGCTCGTGCAGCGACCGTAGGTCTCCTGCGCGGCGGTCTCCTCGAGCACCCGCTCGGCGCCGAGCGCGGCGCGCCAGTCGCTAATCGCGGCGGCAAGATTCATCGTGTGTTTCCCTTGGTTCACGAGCGCGGCGCGGCGGCACCTGCCCTGGACCGCCACGGGGTAAACCGGGGTACGGACTCACCTGGGCGGTACCACCGAGCATAGGAAGTCCCTGACGGGCGCGCTTTGACCGGGCTCAAGCGCCGCGGGATTCGCGCCCGAAGCGTTTTGGTCCACAATCACCCCATCGGGAAACGCGCAGAGTGCGGTGCCATCCGGGGGAGAACGCGACGATGATCCGACTGACCGTCAACGGCGAAGCCGTCGAGCTCGACTGCGATCCGGACAAGCCCTTGCTGTGGGCACTGCGCGAGGACCTCGCGCTGACCGGTACCAAATACGGCTGCGGCATCGCGCAATGTCGCGCCTGCACGGTGCACGTCGATGGCCGGGCGATGCCGTCCTGCCAGCTGCCCGTGGCACGCGTTGCGGGAAGCTCGATCACCACGATAGAGGGTCTCGGAGAGACGGCACTCCACCCGGTGCAGCAGGCCTGGATCAGCGCCAACGTACCGCAATGCGGCTACTGCCAGCCGGGCATGATCATGGCGACGGCCGCGCTGCTCGCACGCAACCCGTCACCCAGCGATGCCGATATCGACAACGCCATCGGCAACCTGTGCCGTTGCGGTACCTACCCGCGCGTGCGCGCCGCGATCCACGCCGCCGCCGCGCTGGCCACGCCGCCAGCATGAGCGCGGGCCTCGACCGGCGCGGCTTTCTGCGCGGCACACTGGCGGCGGGCGGCGCGCTGGCGTTTGATCTGACGATCCCGCTCCGTGCGGGCGCGGGCGAACCCGCACTCGACGTACACCACTGGATCGTCATCCATCCCGACGACCACGTCACCGTGCGCATCCCGCAGAGCGAGATCGGCCAGGGCGCGACGACCGCGCTGATGCAGCTCATCGCCGAGGAACTCGACCTCGACCTCGCGTTGACCGACTGGACCTTCTACGACCCGCAGACGAACGTCAGCCAGGGTAACGTCTACGTGCACACCTCGACGCTCGCAAGCTGGGGCGTGAAGATGCTGTTCGAGCCGATGCGCCTGGCCGGCGCCCAGATCCGTGCGCTGCTGCTGGCGAGCGCAGCAACGCAGCTCGACGCGTCGGCCGCTGACCTCGTCATCGACGCCCACCGGGTGCGCGATCCGGGAACCGGTAACAGCGTCGGTTTCGGCACGCTCGCGGCGCGGGCTGCCGCGGCCCCGCTGCCCGATGCCGCGAGCGTCAGGCTGAAGGCCCCGCAGGCGTGGCGCTACATCGGGCGCGCGCTCGACCGCAACGACGTCCCCGCCAAGGTCACCGGCGAGGCACGCTACGGCATCGACGTGCAGTTACCCGGCATGAAGTACGCCGCGGTCCGCCAGGCGCCGGTGTTCGGCGGCCGCCTGCGCGGCTTCGATGCCGCCGCGGTGCGCGAGCTGCCCGGCGTGCGCGCAGTGGTGCGCATCGACGCCGGCCCCAGCGGCTATACCGTGCCGCCGACCTTGTGGGACGTGATCGACTGGCAGATGGACGACGCCGTCGCGGTCGTCGCCGACAGCTGGTGGCAGGCCGAACGCGCCATCGAGGCCTTGCCGATCGAGTGGGACGACGGTCCCCATGCCGGGGTCGACAGCGCTGGCATCGCGCGTGAACTCGCCGCGGCGCTCGATGCCCCGGGGGAGATCGTGCGTAGCGAAGGCGATGCGGCCGCCGCGCTCGCCGCTGCCACGCGGGTCATCGAGGCCGAGTACCACTACCCGTTCCTTGAGCATGCGCCGATGGAGCCGATGAACTGCACCGCGCTCGTCGAAGGCCGCCGCGTCGAGGCCTGGGCGCCGACCCAGTACGGCGACGAGGCCCTGCGCATCGCGGCCTATGCCGCGGGGGCCGCGCTCAAGGACGCGCGCTTCCACCTGACGCTCGCCGGCGGCGGTTTCGGTCGCCGCCTGCACAACGACTACGTCAGCCAGGCGGTGCAGATCGCACGCCAGGTACCGGGCGTGCCGGTCAAGCTCATCGTCTCGCGCGAAGAATCACTGCGGCGCAGCTACTACCCGCCGCCGCTCGCCGCGCGCCTGCGCGCCGGGCTCGATGGCGACGGCGCACTGACCGCCTGGCAGTCCCACGTCGTGCAAGGCACCGCGGTCGAGCAGCCCTACGGTTTCACGCGCCTCGCCTATCCCGTGCCGCATGTCGAGATGCGCTACGGGCAAATCGATACGCCGCCCGGTTTCGCCTGGATGCGCGGCGTCGGCCACACGCAGATGGCCTGGATGAACCACGGCTTCCTGAGTGAGATCGCGCACGCCAGCGGCGTCGACACGCTCACTTTCCAGCTCGCGCTACTTGATGAATCCCGTGTCGATCCGGCGCGCGCCGATCAGGGCGACGCCGTCGCGCGCGTGCGCCGCTACCGCCGCCTGCTCGAAGCCGTCGCCGCGCAGGCGGGCGCGCCGCCCGAGGGTATCGGACGCGGACGCGGTCATGCCGTCTACGACATGAGCTACGTCCCCGGCTACCGCAATTCCTGTATCGCCATTGCGCTCGACGTCACGCTCGACGGCCACGGCGGGTTGCGCGTCGACGACGTCACCGCGACCGTCGACTGCGGTACCGTGGTCAACCCGCAGCTGGTCGAGCAGCAGATCCAGGGCGGCATCCTGTTCGGCCTCTCGAACGCACTCTACGGCAAGATCACGCTCCGCGAGGGCCGCGTCGAGCAATCCAATTTTCACGACTACCGACTGTTGCGCCTCGCCGAGGCGCCGGCCATCGCGGTGCACGTCATGCCCTCGGACGCGCCGCCGACGGGGATTGGCGAAGGCGCCGTGCCGGTCGTCATCGGCGCACTGGTCGATGCCATCCACGCCGCCGGTGGGCCGCGCATCCGCGCACTGCCCGTGATGGACCACGAACTCGCGCTGCGCGCCGATGCCTGAGCGCGGCATGCGCGCGACGACCGTATTGCGTCAGCCACCCCACGCGGAGGACTTCCCCATGACCGAGACCGTTTCCCCCGAAGAGATGCAGGCGACCTTCGCCGAGGTGCTCGGCCTGTGCGCGGTCACGCCGGACGAGAAAGTCGCCGTGCTGTGCGAAGGCGAGCTGCTCGCCGACTACGCCGAAGCCTTCCTGCGCGCGGCGTCGGCGCTCGGCGCCGAGACCACGCGGGTCAGGGTTGCGCCGGGTGATCATGCCGGCGCCGAGGCGCGCATCGCCAACCTCAGTGCCTCGGCGCTCGCGAGCGACACCGCGGCGATGGCGACGCTCAAGGAAGCCGACCTCGTCATCGATCTCATGCTGCTGCTCTTCTCACACGAACAGATCGCGATCCAGCAGGCCGGCACGCGCATGCTGATGGTCGTCGAGCCGTTCGAAGTCCTGCGGCGCATGATGCCGAGCCGCGCGCTGCGCGCGCGCGTCGAAGCCGCCGAACGCCGCCTCGCCGCGGCGCGCACGCTGCGCTTCACCAACGACGCCGGCACCGACGTCACCTACGAGCTGGCCCAGCTCACCGGGCCACCGCCGGCGTGCATCCTGACCGAGTACGGCTATACCGACACACCCGGCCGCTGGGACCACTGGCCGAGCGGCTTCCTCGCATCCACCGGCACCGCCACGGGCGTCGAGGGCCGCGTTGTCATGGACGTCGGCGACATCGTGCTGCCGTGGAAGGAACACCTCGCGAGCCCGGTCAGCTTCACCATTCGCGACGGCGTTGTCGTCGCCATCGACGGCGGTAGCGACGCGCGCCGCCTGCGCGAGTACATCGAAAGTTTCGACGACCCGCGCGCCTGGGCCGTCTCGCACATCGGCTGGGGGCTCAACCGCGACGCACGCTGGACGGTCGACGCGCCCGGCATCGGCATGGACAGCCGCGCCGCCTACGGCAACGTGCTCTTCTCGACCGGCCCCGACACCGAGTTCGGCGGCAGCAACGACACCCCCTGCCACCTCGACCTGCCGATGCAGAACTGCTCGCTATGGCTCGACGACGAACTCATCGTCGAGCGCGGTGACGTCGTGCCGGCCGACATGCGCGCCTGAAGCGGGCCGCGCGACGGCGCCAGAATTCATCAACAGCCCTTTCAAAAGTGTCAGACACTTGGGGATAAACGTGATCACACGGTTCCCCTTTTCAAGCCCTGCCAAACCAACCGCTCCGACTTCGGACC
>JAPOKK010000141.1 GCA_029977665.1 Pseudomonadota bacterium
CCGCCGCGCCGACGAGCCGCGGCAGCATGCGCTCAGGCCTCGACGGGCGGCTCGCGATTCGCTTCGACATGGCGCCGCATAGTGGACGAATCGACGCGCGAATGCACGTCGGCGGTACGCTGCCTCAGGCGCTGAAGATCTTGCCCGGGTTGAGGATGCCGCTGGGGTCGAGTGCCTGCTTGACACGCCGCATCAGCTCGATCTCCGCGGGGCTGCGGCTGAGCGCGAGGTAGTCGCGCTTCTCGGTGCCGATGCCGTGCTCGGCCGAAACCGAACCGCCGACGGGGGCCAGCGGTTCGTAGACGCAGGCGTTGACGCGCGCGTGGGCCGCGGCGCTGTCGTCGCCGACGTTGATCGCGAAGTGAATGTTGCCGTCGCCGATGTGGCCGAGCGTGAAGCAATGATGTTCCGGCCAGGCCGCGCCGAGGCGTTGCTTGACCTCGGTGACGTAGCTGTCCATGAAACGAATGCCGAGGCTGACATCGTAGAGGAAGGCCGGACCAAAGCGGAAGAACTGGTCGACCGAGTCGCGGATGCGCCACATCGCGCGGCGGTCGGTCTCGGACTGCGCGACCGCGGCATCGGCGAGCAGGCCTTCCTCGAGCGCGCGGCCCATGATGTCCTCGAACATCGCGACGTCCTCCGCGCTGCCGCGGGTGAGCGCCTCGAGCAGCACGTAGTTGGGGTAGTCGAGCGGCACCGGGCGGGCGTTGTCCGCGGGCGCGGTGGTGACGAGCTCGTAGTAGTCGCGCCACATCGCCTCGAATGCACACAGGGCACCGCCCAGCTCACGATCGATGTAGCGCAGGAAACGCGTGAGCTGCTCGAAGCTGTCGAACGCGGCGAACGCCGTCGACAGCCCGCGCGGCGCTTCGCGCAGGCGGATCACGACGCGCGTGACGATGCCCAGCGTGCCCTCGGTGCCGATGAACAGGTGCTTGAGATCGTAACCGGCGTTGTTCTTGATCATCGTGTTCAGCGAGCTGACCACGGTGCCGTCGGCGAGCACCGCTTCGAGACCGAGCACGTTGTCGCGCGTCATGCCGAAGCGGATCACGCGGTTGCCGCCGGCGTTGGTCGAGACGTTGCCGCCGATCTGGCACGAACCCCGCGCGCCGAGGTCGAGCGGAAACATCAGCCCGTGCGCCTCGGCGGTTTCCTGCAGCACCTGCAACGGCACGCCGGCCTGCACGGTCATGGTACGCCCGACCGGGTCTACCTCTTCGACTGCGTTCATACGCTCGAGCGAGAGGACGACATCGGCCGGCGTGGTGTTGCAGCCCTGCACGAGACCGGTCAGGCCACCATGCGGGATCACCGCCTGGCCGTGCTGCTGACACAATGCGAGCACCGCGGCGACTTCCTCGGTGGTGCGTGGGCGCACGATGCACAGGGCTTCGATCGGCCGCTGGTACCAGACGTGGATCATGCGCTCGCTGACCGCCTCGCCGGTCAGTACGCCCTTGTCGTCGAGGAGACCGCGGAGGTCGGCGATGAGGTCGCTCATGAGCTGCTCGCTGCTGGTGGCCCTGGGAGGCGTGATTATAGGCAGCCGCGATTATACGGGCTGTCCGGCAGGGGCGGCCGGGCCATGGCCGGCGCCCTGCCGAGACACGGCCCGATCCGCGTCCGCGGGGCGGATCGTCGTGCGCAGCGACCGCGCGGGACCGGCGCACGTTGACCTCGCCGGGGTGGCAGGGCAGGGTAGCGTGATGCCGCCCGTGCCAGGATCCCGCCGATGAAATGGAGTTCCGCTCTCAGCCGCGAACCGGATCTCGAAGCCGCCCTCGATGCGCTCGCCGGGCATACGCGCGAGGCATTGGGCGGGACGCCGGATCTCGTGTTCGTGTTCGTATCCGGCGCGCACCGCATCGGTTTCGATCGCGTAGGACGCGGTCTGCGCGAACGTCTCGGTGCAGCGCGCGTCGTGGGCTGCTCAGCGGGCGGCGTGATTGGCGGCGGGCAGGAAGTCGAACACGAGGTCGCGATCGGGGTTACCGCGGCCTGCCTGCCGGGCGTCGACATCGACTGCTGGCGTCTCGAAGCTGCCGACCTGGGGCCGGGGACGGCGCACAGTCAGCGCCTGGCCGCGCTGGCTGCCGCAGCTGCCGACGAGCCGGTGCAGCTGCTGGTCCTGGCCGACCCGTTTTCCTTTCCGACCGAACGCCTGCTGCGGGCGCTTGAGCACGCGTTCGGGCGCAGCGTCATCAGCGGCGGCCTCGCCAGCGGCGGCAACGCGCCGGGCGAGTGCGCGCTCTTTCTCGACGAGCGCCTGTGGTACACCGGCGCGCTGGTCGTCGCTCTCGGTGGCGACATCGACATGCTGACCGCGGTGGCGCAGGGCTGCCGTCCGATCGGCGAGCCGCTGTTCGTATCGGCGTGTGACGACGGCCGGATCACCGGCCTCGACGGGCGGCGGCCCTACGACGTACTGAACGACCTGTTCGCCGCGGCGAGTCCGTCCGACCGCGAACTGATGCAGCATTCGCTGTTCCTCGGCCTGGCCATGCGGCCCGGCGAACAGGCCTACGCCCAGGGCGACTTCCTGGTGCGCAACGTGATGGGCGGCGACGCCGACAGTGGCGCGTTGTGGGTCGGGGCGCGCGTGCATCCGAACCAGGTGGTGCAGTTCCACCTGCGCGATGCCGCCACCTCGGCGGCGGATCTCGAACAGACGCTGGCGCGACTCGATACCGCCATCGGCACCGCGCGGCCCGCGGGCGGCCTGCTGTTCTCGTGCATGGGGCGCGGCGCGGGCCTGTACGGCGTGGCCGGCCACGACTCCTCGCTCGTGCACGCGGCACTCGGCGCCGTGCCGCTGGGCGGCTTCTTCTGCAACGGCGAGATCGGCGAGGTCGCCGGGGTGCCGTTCGTGCATGGTTATACGAGCGCGATTGCGCTCTTCCGCCCACGCGGCGACGGAGCCCCGGTTTGAGCCGGCGCCTCAGGCGTCGGCAGATTGCCCGCTGTGCGACGTCGTCACCGGCGTGCACACCCCGGCGTGCCCCATCGCGCGCTTGAGCGGCGGATACAGGCGAGCGCCGACGACGGCCAGGCCAAGCGCCGCCGGCGCCGCCGCGCCGTAGCGGGTGACCACGGCCGCACGCAACGCCGTTAGCGTCGGCAGGTCGTCGATGACGGCCTGTGCGAAGCGGAAGCCGAGCGCGGCGTCGCCGGATGCCGCGTCCGGCGTCCCGGCGAGCAGGGCGCGCAGCGTGGACGCATCGACACCGGCTTCGCGCGCCATGTCGACATTGAGCTGGGTACACGGGCCGCAGTCCTCGGCCAGCATCGCGGCGAGACGCGCGCCGAACCAGGTTGCTGCCGGCAGCCCTGCGCGGGGCCGCCCGAGGCGCGCCGCGGCGCCGGTGAAGGCACGGAACGCGGCGCCGTCGCACTCGGCGAGTTCGTGCAGGTAGCGTGCGTCGTAGTCGTAACGGCGCTCGAAGGCCCGGATGCGGGCGTGGATGAATCGTCTCAACATGGTTCAACTCCTGACGTCCAAGTGCGAGATCGGCCGGCGTGTCCGCGTTACGATGATCGCGCCGGCCAGCAGCACCGGTGCGACGACGCCGGCGAGATCGCTCGCCAGCACCTGCACGGCCGGCAGCCCGTGGCGGGTCCATTCGGTGACATGGAACACGGCGTGCAGGCCGGGCCAGGCGCTGCCGGCGGCAAGCCAGGCGCCGAGGCGCGCCGGCTGCCACAGGCCGGCCGCGCAGGCCGCGCCGCTGAGCAGGTAGGCAAAGCCGAGATCGCGCAGGAAATGGCTGTTAGCGGGGCCGGTCGCGACGACGCCGGGTACGCTTTCGTACCAGCCGTACGGATCGAGCAGCAGCCACGCGGCGTTGCCCAGGTAGAGTCCGGCGATGAGTGCGGTGAGCAGGCGTTGCATGGTCGGTTTCCTCGGGTTCCGACAGCTAGACGACGGGGCGCATGAGAACGTGACAGCGCTGCGCGCGGCGCCGGGCACGGGCAACCCCGGTGTGCGGATCTGCTATCGTCGCCACACATGTCCACGCCAACCGTCACCCGTGTGCTCTGGGCACTGTGCGCCGTCCTCGCCGGCGCCACGGTCCGGGCCCAGACACCGCCGCCGGTGGTCGTCGCCACGGCCGAGCTGCGCGAGGTCGTGCACGAGGTGCGGGTCACCGGCAGCGTCGTGTCGCCCAGGCTCGCACGCTTGTCGAGCGAAGTGGCCGGCCAGGTGGAGACGCTGCACGTCGAGCTCGGCGACCGTGTCGAGGCGGGGGCGCCGCTGGTCACGCTGGATGCCGAGCTCGCGCGCATCGCCTTGCAGGCCGCGCGTGCCGCGACCCGCGAGGCGCGCGCGGCGCTCGAGGATGCCCGCCGCCGCCTGGGTGAGGCCGAGCGCCTCAGCGCCGAGCTCACCATCGCCGAGACCGAGCTGCGCGCACGCCGCGCCGAAGTCGAAATGGATGCCGCCACGGTAGAAGTGCGCGAAGCCGGCGAGCGACGCGAAGCGGCATTGCTCGCACGGCACACGCTGCAGGCGCCGTTCAGCGGCGTGGTGAGCCAGCGCATGACCCAGGCCGGCGAATGGCTGGCACCCGGTGCGCCGGTCGTCGAGCTGACCGCAACGGCGCCGTTGCGCATCGACTTCGAGGTGCCGCAGGAACTCTATCCGCGCATCACGCCGAGGCTCGCGCTGCGTGTATCGCTCGATGCGCTGCCCGGGCGCGAGCTCGCCGCGCACGTTATCGCGAGCGTACCGCGCAGCGATACACAGTCGCGGACTTTCCTGCTGTTGACGCGCCTCGATGACCCGTCCGCGCCCATCATCCCGGGCATGTCGGCACGCGCGCGGTTGCGCCTGGCGGACGGCCGCGAAGGCGTGACCGTGGCGCGCGACGCGCTGCTGCGTTATCCAGACGGGCGCGTCACGGTCTGGGTGCTGGAGCGCCGCGACGACGGCGCGCACGCGGTGCGCGAGCAACGCGTGGAACTCGGGCGTGCGTTCGACGGACTCGTCGAGGTGCGCAGCGGGCTGGAGGCGGGCGCGCGAGTCGTCGTACGCGGCAACGAAGGGCTGGTCGAAGGGCAGCGCGTCGTGCCGGGCACGCCCGGCGGATGATCAGGCGTCGCGCGCGCACGCGCTGGCCGGGGTAGCGCTGATGTTCGCCTGGCTCGTCCGCAACGGCATTCTCGTCACGGTGGCGACGCTCATCGTCACCGTGCTCGGGGTCAGCGCGGCGCTGCGCATCCCGGTGCAGATGATCCCCGACCTCGAGGTGCGCACCATCACCGTGCGCACCGAGTGGCCGAGCGCGACGCCGCAGGACATCGAGCAGGAGATCCTCATCGAGCAGGAGAAGTACCTGCGCACGGTGCCGAGTCTCGCGCGCATCATTTCCGTCGCCGAGAGCGGGCGCGCCGAGATCGAGCTCGAGTTCCCTTTCGGTATCGACGTCACCGAGACCCTGATCCGGGTCAACAACGCGCTCAGCCAGGTGCCGACTTATCCGGAGAACGTCGATCAGCCGCGCATCTATGCCGCCGCGTTCTCGGCCAACTCGTTCATGTATTTCCGCATTGCGCCTTTGCCTGGCAATCCGCGCGCGCTCGACATGGACATGATGCGCGACTTCATCGAGGACCAGGTGCGTACGCGCATGGAGACGGTGCCCGGGGTGTCGCAGGTCGACGTGCGCGGCGGCGCCGAGCGCGAAGTGCGCGTGCTGCTCGATGCCGCGCGGCTGGCCGAACGCCGCCTCACCGTGGCCGATGTGCGCGACGCGCTGCGTGCGCGAAACCGCGATGTCTCAGGCGGCGAGATCGAGGGCGGTAAGCGGCGCTACCTGCTACGCACGATTGGCCGTTTCGACGAGGTTGCCGCGCTCGAAGAGCTGATCGTCGCGCGGCGCGGTGATGCCGTGACGACGCTCGGCGAAGTGGCGCGGGTGGTACTCGACCACCGCGAGCTGCGCGACCGCTCCTTCGTCAACGGCGCGCCCGTGATCCAGCTGGCCGTGCAGCGCGAGCAGGGCTCGAACGTCATCGCGATCAAGCAGGCGATGATGCAGGAGGTCGCCGAAATCGATCGCGAAGTGCTGGCGCCGGCCGGCATGCACATCGCGTTGACCGCCGACGACGTGCGCTACGTCGAGGACTCGGTGTTCAACGTGTGGAAGAACCTCGCCATCGGTGCGCTGCTCGCGACGCTCGTCATGTACGCGTTCCTGCGTTCGGTGCGCACGACCCTGGTCGGCGTGATCGGCATCCCGATCTGCACCATTGCCGCCTTCATCGGCCTGCTCGTGGCCGGGCGCACCATCAATGTCATCTCGCTCGCCGGCATCGCGTTTGCCATCGGCATGACACTGGACAACGCCATCGTCGTGCTCGAGAGCATCGAACTCGAGCGACGCCGTGGTCTCGACCGCGCGGCCGCCGCGATCGCCGGAGTGACCCGCGTGTGGCCGGCCGTGCTCGCTTCGACCCTGACCACCATCATGGTCTTCATTCCGATCGTGTTCATTGCCGAGGAGGCCGGGCAGCTCTACTCCGACATCGCGATCGCCGTCTCCGCCTCGATCCTGGTTTCGATGCTGGTCGCCATTACCGTGGTGCCGACGGCGAGTGCGCGGTTCGGTATCCAGGCGCCGCGCCGCAGCGCGGGAACGCTACGCCGCGGCGTGCTCGGCGCGATCGGCTGGATCATCGGCGGGCGCGCGCGCCGTGCCGCGTGCATCGCGGTCGTCGTCGCGACGAGTGGCGCTATCGCCGCCTGGCTGACGCCGCCGGCGGAATACCTACCCGAGGGCGAAGAAGCAAAGGCTTTCGCGACCATGAATGCGCCGCCCGGCTACAACCTGGCCGCGATGTCCGCCGTGGCCGACACGGTGCAGGCGCACTTCCTGCCGTTCGTCGAGGCCGACCCGCTACGCTACGATGCCGGCGAGATCGCGGTGCCGCCGCTGAAGTACGTCAACCTGCGCGTCTCCGCGCAGCAGTTGCGCATCGTCTCCGAACCGGTCGACCCGGCACACATCCTGCCCCTGATGGATGCGTTCGCGGCGCATTTCGAGGCCTACCCCGGCATGCGCGCGTTCGTCTCGCGCGGTTCGATCATCACCAGCAACGATGGCGGCACACGCAGCGTCGACCTCGATATCTCGGGCGCACGGCTCGAGGCGATCTACGCGGTCGCTACGGCGGCCTATCGTCGTTCCCGCGAAGTCTTCGACGAGCCGCGCATCCAGGCCGAGCCGCCAACGCTGTCGCTGTCGCAGCCGCTCATCGAGGTCAGGCCCGACTGGCGCCGCGCCGCCGAACTCGGTCTCGACGTGACCGACCTCGGCCTCGCCGTGGCGGCGCTGACCGACGGTGCCTACGTCGACGAGTTCTTCCTCGGCGACGACAAGGTGGACATCTTTCTCTATAGCCAACACGGCGGCGATGTCGATGTCGATGCGCTCGACAGCCTGCTCATCTACGCACCGGGTGGCAGCGCGGTGCCGTTGTCCGCGATAGCCGAGGTGGTCGAGACGGTCGACACCAGCATCGTGCGCCGCGTGAACGGACAGCGCACGGTGACGCTGCACGTGATCCCGCCGCCCGAGGTCGCGCTCGAGACCGGCGTGGAACGTGTGCGCCGCGAGGTCGTCGGGCATCTGCGCGGCGCCGGACGCATCCCGGCAGACGTCGCGACCGACATATCGGGCGCCGCAGACCAGCTCGATGCGACGCGCGCGGCACTCGCCGACAACTACCTCGTCGCGCTGGTCATCGTCTACCTGCTGCTCGCCGCAATCTTCGCGCACTGGGGCTATCCGCTCCTGATCATGACGACCATCCCGCTGGGTATCGCCGGCGGCATCGCCGGCCTCGCGCTGCTCAACCTGGCCGGGGCAGCGCTGCCCATTGTCGGCCTGCCGGCGCTCTACCAACCGTTCGACATGATTTCCATGCTCGGCTTCCTGATCCTCATGGGCACGGTGGTCAACAACCCGATCCTGGTCGTCCACCGCGCGGTCGCCAACGTGCGCGAGGAAGGTCTGGCGCCGCTCGCCGCGGTGCGCGAGGCAGTCGACTCACGGTTGCGCCCGATCGCGATGTCGACGGTGACCACGGTGTTCGGACTCGCGCCGCTGGTATTCCTCCCCGGCGCCGGCTCCGAGCTCTATCGCGGCGTCGGCGCGATCGTGTTGTTCGGGCTGGTGGGTACCGCGATCGTCACGCTCACGTTCCTGCCCGCCGTGACCGTCGCCGTCCTTGGTCTGGGCGCGCGTCGTGCGCGCCCCGCGTGAGCACGGCCTGCGTGCGCCTGCCGCGGGCCGTGGCCGCCTTCACAGTGCGTCGGCGAACGCGGCACTGATGCGCGCGGCGCGCTTGCCGAAGAATTCCGCTGCCTCGCTGTGGGTGTGGATGTAGAGCGCGTTGCGGCGTATCGCGTCGAGCACCAGCTCGGCGACCGGTTCGACTTCGAGCAGGCGGCCGCCGAGCGCGGCGCGTTCCTCGTCGGTGTAGGTGCGGTTGGCGGTTGGTCCGCCGAGGGCCTGGGGCCGGTTGCGCGAGCTGAAATCGATGTTGCTGACGACCCGCATCGGACACAGCACGGAGACACCGATACCATGCTCGCGCACGTCCTTGCGCAGCGACTCGGCCAGCGCCACCACGGCCGCCTTGGTCACGTTGTACGGCCCGAGTTCGCGATTCGGTACGAGCCCCGCGAAGCTCGCCGTGAACAGCACGTGACCGCCGCGGCCCTGCGCAATCATGCGCGGCACGAACGATTCCACGCCGTGGATGCAGCCCCACAGGTTGACGTCGATCGACCACTTCCAGTCGTCGTGCGTCATTTCCTGCGTCGCACCGAAGACCGCCACGCCGGCGTTGTTCATGACGATGTCGACCGCGCCGAAGGTGTCCCAGGCGTGCGCGGCGAGGGCATCGACCGCTTCGCGCGAGCTGACGTCGGTGAGCAGGCCGGTGGTCGCCGCGCCGGCGCGCTCGAGGCCCTCTACGGCAGCGTCCAGCGCCGGCTGCTCGATATCCGCGAGCACCAGCTTCGCACCCGCGGCGCCGAGCGCGCGTGCCACGGCAAGACCGATGCCGCTAGCGCCGCCCGTGATCACCGCTACCTTGTCCTTGAAATCGTTCATGACGCTCGTTCTCCCCGTGGTGTCGTTACATGGCGCGTCGCTCGCGCGACGCCGCGGCAGGCTGCACGCGGCGCGCTCATGGTAGAGCTTCGCGCGCGCCGTGCCGAGACCGGCGGCGTCGGCACCGGCCGTGGGTGTGCCGTCAGATCGTCTCAGGCCGCACGCCGGGATGCCGCTAACCGTGGCATGCGATCGTCCCGCCTTCTCTCAAACTCCATGGGTGCCTGAGCCCATGCCTCCGATGGCCCCTCGCCGCACCGTCTGGTTGCTGACGGCGGCCTGCATGTTCGCCCTGGCCGTGCTGGGTATTGCCGCCGCAGCCGCGCCGAGCGGCCTCGGCGGTCTCGTGCTGGTCGTGCCGTGGCTCGCGGTGATTGCCTTGCACGTATTGGGCGCACCGCTCGTCGTCGTGCTCGCCTGGCGTCGGCGCCAGCACCTCGCGTTTGCTGTGGCTACGATCTACTTCGGCGGCTTCCTCGCTTGGAACGCATGGTACTGGGCCGAGGTTAACGAGCTGCCGCGCTGGTTCGCGGCACGCTACGCCGCGACGTTCTCGCCAAGCGACCTGGCGCTCTACGAGGCGGTACGGTACGGCACGCTCGATGCCGCGGCGCTGCAGCGCCTGCTCGATGCGGGCGCACGCCTCGGCTATCGTGGACCGGACGACCGCGGGCTCGCCGTGGCGGCGGCCGGGCACGACGATGGCGTCGTGCTGGAGCTCCTGCTCGACGCCGGCCTGCACATCTCCGCCACCGACGGCGCCCGCGCGCTGCACGGTGCGGTGCGCAACCGTCGCGACGCGGTGACGACGCTGCTGCTCGCTGCCGGCGTCGATGCCGACGCGAGCTGGGCCGATCATCCGCCGCCGCTGTGCACGGCGGTCAATGCCGGCGTGCGCGGCAATCTCGACGAGCGCGCGTTCGCGATGGCATCCGGGCTGGTCGCCGCCGGCGCCGATCCCAACCGCCGCTGCAGCGCGTCGCGCACCCCGTACACCGCGGCGGTGGTGCAGCGCCAGGCGAACACGCTCGCTCTGTTTCTCTCTCATGGTGCGCGCATGGACGTGACGGTGAACCCGACACGCGTCGCTCGCGAGCTCGATGCCGCCGCACGCACGGCCGACCTCCCGCTGCTCGCGTTGTTACTGGAAGCGGGGGCACCGGCGGCAGACACACTCGGCCAGGCACTCGCACGAC
>JAPOKK010000408.1 GCA_029977665.1 Pseudomonadota bacterium
CGGCGTCGCGCCGCCGCCCCATCACGAACAGGAAACGATGTCATGCCTCACGCACCACAGATCAGGATCCCGGCCACTTACATGCGCGGTGGCACCAGCAAGGGCGTGTTCTTCCGCCTCGAAGACCTTCCCGAGCGCGCCCGCACACCCGGCGCGGCACGCGACGCGCTGCTGCTGCGCGTGATTGGCAGTCCGGACCCGTACGGCAAGCACACCGATGGCATGGGCGGCGCCACCTCGAGCACGTCGAAGACCGTCATCGTGTCGCGCAGCGACAAGCCCGAGCATGATGTCGACTATCTCTTCGGCCAGGTCTCGATTGATACCGCGTTCGTCGACTGGAGCGGCAACTGCGGCAACCTGTCGGCCGCGGTCGGTCCGTTCGCCATCGCCGGCGGCCTGGTCGATGCGGCGCGTGTGCCGGACAACGGCATCGCCACCGTACGCATCTGGCAGGCGAATATCGGCAAGACCATCGTCGCCCACGTCCCCATGACCGACGGGCAGCCGCAGGAAACCGGTGACTTCGAACTCGACGGCGTGACCTTCCCGGCCGCCGAGGTCCAGCTCGATTTCGTCGACCCAGCCGATGACAGTGGCGGTTCGATGTTTCCGACCGGCCATCTCGTCGACCAGCTCGAGGTGCCTGGCATCGGCACCTTCGAGGCGACCATGATCAACGCCGGCATCCCGACCATCTTCCTCAACGCCGAGGCGCTGGGTTACACGGGCACCGAGCTGCAGGACGACATCAACGGCGATCCGCAGGCGCTGGCGCGCTTCGAGACCATACGCGCGCACGGCGCACTGCGCATGGGCCTCATCTCCGACGTCGGCGAGGCTGCGGCGCGGCAGCACACGCCCAAGGTCGCCTTTGTCGCACCGCCGCGCAGCTACGTCGCCTCGAGCGGCAAGGCGATCGAGACCGGCGACGTCGACCTGCTGGTACGCGCGCTGTCGATGGGCAAGCTGCATCACGCCATGATGGGCACCGCGGCCGTCGCCATCGGCACCGCCGCCGCCATCCCCGGCACCCTGGTCAACCTCGCCGCGGGCGGCGGTGAACGCAACGCAGTGCGTTTCGGGCACCCCTCCGGCACCTTGCGCGTCGGCGCCGAAGCGCTGCGCCAGGGTGACGAGTGGCAAGTGACCCGGGCCAGCATGAGTCGCAGCGCGCGCGTGCTGATGGAAGGCTGGGTGCGCGTTCCGGGAGACGCGTTCTGAACAACGCGTTCGCGGCGTGCCACGAGGACACGCCGCCGTCGTGAACCGCCTCCGGCGCGGGCCGGGCCATGCGTGAGCGGTGAAACGGGCACCTTCGCGTCGCCCGCGCGGCATGGTGCACGCGCAATTGTCGGCCCCTGCACGCGCTCGCGCGGGCCGCATTCCGCGGCCCGCCCGGGCGCTTCGATTCCGCACCACGAGCGCGCGCGAACGGTAAATCTTGCAGCGCCTTGTAAGGCTTGCCGGCCACTCCATGCCGCGCTGCCACCAGCAGCGGCGGATCCCGCGATCGCCGGCTGGCACGGCCCTTGCGATGAGCACGGCAGGTTCCGGCAGATAACGCGTGCGGCCCTCCGAGGCACGTCGCGGCCGCCGGGCCCGCGCACGCGCCGTCACCCCCGCCGTCGCGCGCGCGTCGACGTGCAACCGCGGGGAGGAGCCAGAACTACATGAGGACAACCCTGCTCGCTCTCGCAGTCGCCGCTGCGAGCCCGGCAACGCTCGCGCAATCGGATGGCGATTCACCCTACAGCCTCGACCCCGGCCCGCGCGCCGGTACCTGGGAATCGACGCTGACCGGCTCCGGCCAGTCGGACGACGAGTTCGACAACTCGAACTTCGGCGTGACCGGCTCGCTCGGCTATTACAAGACCAAGAACTGGCTGTTCACCGTCAAGCAGAGCCTGCAGCTCAACGACGACAACAACAGCACCCTGTTCGGTGGCCGCACCATCGGCCAGGCCGCCTACCAGTGGGATCGCGGCCGCTGGCAACCCTACGTTGGCCTCAACGTCGGCGGCATCTACGGTGCGACCGTGGACGACGAGGCCGTGTTCGGTCCCGAGGTCGGCCTGAAGTACTACGTCAACGAGAGTACGTTCATGTTCGGCAACATCTCCTACGAGGTGCCGTTCGACGAGTGCTGCGACAACGGCGTCGTGCCGTACTCGGTCGGCGTCGGCTTCAACTTCTAGCGTCGCGCCCCGCCCGATAACGGACCGCAGCCGGTCGGCTGCGGTCGTCCGGCCAACCCGGTACAGAGGC
>JAPOKK010000146.1 GCA_029977665.1 Pseudomonadota bacterium
CTTGCCGTTGGCGCCGCCTTGTGCGGCTGGTTGGGGGCTCGCCGGCGCGGTTGAGGCAGCGCCTGAACGAGACGCAGGGCTCACGCTCACGGTGCCACGCGCCCAGGCTCGGACCCCGCTGTTCCTGCGTACCCGGTTTTCCCGCGTCAGGCGCGGCTCGCGATAAAGGCCTCGATGGGCGCATAGGTGTCGGCGATCGCACCGCGCACGGCATCGACCAGCGGTGCCGGCGCGGTGCGCGGCGAGCCGCTGTCGAAGGGCGGTTCGGGCTGGTACTGGAACAGCAGCTGCAGCAGCTGCGCCTGCATCGGGTCGACGACCTCCGCGACCAGGGTGAGGGCAAAATCGATACCCGCCGTCACCCCGCCCCCGCTGATGCGGTCGCGGTCGACGACGACGCGGGCATCCACGGCCTCGACGCCGGGAAAGTGCCCGAGCTGTTCCATCCAGCCCCAGTGCGTGGTCGCCCGGTAGCCGTCGAGCAGGCCGGCAGCGGCGAGAATCAGCGCGCCAGTGCACACCGAGCTCATGCAGCGCGCGCCCGGCGCGGCATCGCGCAGGAAGCCGGTCACGGCCGCGTCGCGCATCTGCGGCAACACGTCACGCCCACCTGGCACGACGACGATGTCGAGCGGCGGACAATCGGCGAAGCCGTAGCGCGGTAGCAGGGTCGCACCACAGTCGCTGGCGAGCGGGGCTGCTTCCTTGGCGAAGGTGAAGGTTTCGAACGCGTCGACTCGCGAGAGGAACTGCAGCGGTCCGTAGGCGTCGAGCATGGTCATGTCGGGGAACAGGTAGATGCCGGTGTTGAGCTTGGGCGTCATGATCGTGACCTCGTCGGTTGAGGGGTGGCGCGCGGCGCTCCGTTGCCACGCGTCTCGAAGTGTTCGCGGTAATCGCGCGGGGAAACCCCGAGGCGGCGTATGAACGTGCGACGCAGGTGTTCGGCATCGCGCAGGCCGGCCAGCGCGGCAACGCGGTCGAGCGAGCGCGTGCCTTGTTCCAGCCAGCGCCGCGCGGCTTCGATGCGCGCGTTCTCGACGTAGCGCGCCGGCGTCATGCCGGTCTCGGCGCGAAAGACACGCGCGAAGTGGCGCGGGCTCATCGCGAGCTCGCGCGCCAGCGCCTCGACCGTGGCCGGTCGCGCCGGGTCACCGACGATGCGAGCGCACAGGTCGGCAACCGAGCGTCGCTCGACGCCAACCTCGGGTAACAGCGGGCTGAACTGCGACTGCCCGCCCGGGCGGCGGGCGAAGATCAGCCAGTAGCGGGCGAGTGCGAGCGCGCGTTCCGCCCCGTAATCCTGCTCGACGAGATGCAGCGCGAGATCCATGCCGGCCGTGATGCCGGCCGAGGTGTAGATATTGTCATCGGCGACGAAGAGCGCATCCGCTTCGACCGCCACCGCGGGATAGCGCTCGCGCAGCCTGTCGACGAAATGCCAGTGGGTGGTCGCGCGACGGCCATCGAGGAGCCCGGCGGCGGCCAGCAGGAAAGCGCCGGTACACACCCCGACCACGCGCCGCGCGCGCGCCGCGCTGCGTCGCAGCCAGGCCAGCAACCGGGCATCTTCGCACGCCGCGTGCACGCCGGTACCGCCGGGCACGATGAGAGTATCTATGGGCTGTCTCGCACACGCCCGCAGCGGGCGGCTCGCGATCTCGATGCCGCTCGGCCAGGTTACGAGCGCACCGCCGTGGCGCGAGACGACGAGCGGCGCAGGGATGGCGATATCTTCCTCGT
Source organism: Pseudomonadota bacterium (assembly GCA_029977665.1). GTDB lineage: Bacteria > Pseudomonadota > Gammaproteobacteria > JACKNG01. The sequence continues at coordinate 1,744 of JAPOKK010000146.1, forward strand.
CGCGCAGCTGCGCCGCACCCAACAGGTCGAGCGGGCCGGCGATGTCGAGAATCTCGGCATGGGGAAAGGCGAGCATCACGAGTGCGCCCGCTGGCGATTGGCGTGCCGGCTGCTTCATGGGGCGACAGCATGACCGCGCGACGGTTTGGCCGCAATGACATGTACCCGACGATTTCTGCCATCTCAGCCGCGTTCGTGCAGCGCGCGACGCGCCGCGGCGTCAGTCACACCGCGCGCTGCACGCCGCCCACCCACGGCACAGCTGCGCATAGACTTCGCACGCGGCATCGAGCAGTCGAGGCGCGCTGCCGGTCAGGGCCGCGAGATGTCCCCGCGGCACCTGCCAGTCACAGGCCAGCACCGCCAGGTCGAGCAGCGGAAAGCCGTTGCCGGCATATTCCCAGTCGAGCAGCACCGGACCATCAGCGCCGAATACGACGTTCGCCGGCACCGGGTCGTGGTGGCACGGACCACGACGCGCCGCCGCCTCGAGCAGCGCGAGGTGCGCCTGCCAGTCCCCAGGACCTGCCGCGGCATCGGCGCCGCGGTAGCAGGCATCGAGCGCGCGGTAATCGGTCGGCGGTACCGCGACGCCCAGTTCGTGCACCCCTTGCAGCACATCGAGCAGCGCACCCAGACGCTGGTCGTCGAGCGATGCCGGTGCGAGGTGCTCGCCCTCGACGAAAGCCGTGACCATGAGACCGCGCGCAGCGTCGGCAAACACGAGTGGCGGCGCGAAGCCGCGTGCGGCGGCGGCGGCATGAAAGCTGAACTCGTGATCGCGCCGCAGCCCGAGCGCCGCCGTGGCGCCATCGAGACGCAAGACGAAGCGCGCCGCGTCGGCCTCGATCAGGTAGCTGTGGTTGGTGCGTCCCCCGGGCAGCGGCGCGAGCAGGCGCGGCGCACGACGAAACGGCAGTCCGAGCGCGCGCCAGTCCGCGAGGACGGTCTCAGCCGACGGCGGGCTGTGCGCGGGCGGCCGCGTATTCACGTTTCCACTGGACGAAGCCGAACATCACGATGACCAGGTAGAGCGCGAACAGCGTCGCGGTGAGATAAAGGCCGCGATCGATGTACAGCGGGATCGAAACCGCATCGATCACCAGCCAGTAGAGCCAGTTCTCGAGCACCTTCTGCGCCACCATCCAGGTCGTCACGATCGCACCCCAGGTCGTGAAGGAATCGACATAGGGCCAGGCCGCGCCGCTGTAACGGCTCAGCAGCGTTCCGGTCACGACGGCCGCGACGACAACCCCGCCTATCACGAGCAGGTGGCGGCGTACGCGCCAGCGGGTGATGGCCAGCGCCCGGCGCCGGGCGCCGCCGCGCTGCCACAGCCACCAGCCGTATATCGCCATGAGCATGTAATAGACGTTCAGCATCGATTCCATCAACAGGCTCACGTTCCAGAACAACGCGGTGTAGATGATCGTGCTGACCAGCGCGCAGGCCCAGCACGCCGGGTGCTCGCGCGCGGCGAGCAACAGGTAGGCGATGGCGAGCACCACCGCTACCCCTTCCCATGGCGACATCGCGGCCAGTTCCGTCACGCTACCTGCCCTCAGTCCGCCGACCGCCGCGCGGCGTAGCCGGGGATCAGCTTGGCGACGAACACCGCCGTGCCGAACTCGCGGTAGCTCACCGCCATCGCTTCTTCGAGGACCGCCATGACCCGCGCATAGTCGCCGACGATACGCGTCGAAGTCGGCGTGGTCTCGATCTCGAGCTCCGTGTGCCGCTCGAGCTGCGCGATGAAGCCTTTGATCGGCGCGAGGTAGTCGTCGCGTACCGGGTACATGCTGATCTCGACGGTCAGCTCGAAAGAATCGTTCGATGCAGTCATGTCGATGCTCCGTTGCTCAGAACGACCACGCCAGCTCGACGCCGTACACGCGCGGCTCGCCCGGCTGGGTGTAGGTGCGGTTGACGCTGAAAGCGTCGCGCGGATCGTTGGCGAAATACAGGCCGTGCACGTCGTAGTCGGTGTCGAGCAAGTTGCGCGCCCACAGGCGTGCCTCGACCTCGCGCACCTGCCACGCCAGGCTCGCATTCAGCGCCGTGTAGCCGTCGAGCTTGCCATCGTGGTAGTAGCCGAAATACTGCTCGTCGCGGCCTTCGACGGCGAGGTTGCCGCGCAGCCCCGGGAGGATGTCCCAGTTCAACCCGAAGTAGTACTGCCAGCGCGGTGCACGTGCCTGGTCGCGCCCGCGGAGCTGGCGGAAGGTGTTGGTATCGAGATCGAACACCGACATCGATTCGATGTCGGTCTCGAGATAGCCGACGCGCGCCAAGAGGCCGAGCGTGGTGGTCAGGCGCGCGTCCAGCTCGAGCTCGACGCCGTAGTTCTCGGCATCGTCGACGTTATCCAGCATGCCGACGAAGACGAACGTGCTCGCGTCCCAGATCCAGTTCTCGAGCTGGGCGTTGTTGCGATCCATGTGGAACAGTGCAAGCCGCACGGCCAGGCGATCGTCGAGGTAGCGGCCCTTGACGCCGATCTCCTTGTTGAACAGCGTCTCGGTATCGAAGCGCAGACGGTCGTCGACGAACGGCTGGAAACGTGCCGCGACCACGCCGCGCACCGAGGTCGCGCCGGTGTTCACGCCACCCGGCTTGGCCCCGCGCGAAGCCGTCGCGTAGAGCAGGGTGTCGGGCCGTGCGCGGTACTCCAGGGTCGCCTCGCCGCTCCAATAGGTATCGTTCGACTGCGTATCGATACCGTTGGAATCATCGTATTCATCGTCGAAGGCTTCACCGCGGATGCCGAGCGTGAGTGACAAGGCCTCGTGCAGGGCGAAGTCGAGTTCGCCGTAGAGAGCGTAACGCGTCGTCTGATAATCACTCGTGAACAGGCCGAAGCGGCTGCGTTCCATGTCTTCGTCACGATGATGGAAGTAGGCCCCGGTGACCCACGACAGGCGTCCTGGCGCGGACAGCCAGCGCAGGTCCACGGTGACCTGGTCGCGGCCACGCGCGATGCGGTCGGTGGCGCTGAACTCGAGCGCCGGCGCGCAGCGCACGCCGTCACAGAAGCCGCGAAACACCCAGTCCTCGTCGAAGCCGTAGACCTCGTCGCTGTCGGTGTAAGTCGTGCGGAGCTCGACCGTGCCGGCGCCATCGAGCTCATAGCCGACGCGGCCGGCCAGCGCGGTCGCCTCGACCGCGTCCGTGCCCGGCTCGTCGCTCAGCGTGGTGCGCGTGTTATCGAGCGAGAAAGCGTCGTAGCCGTTGTCGGCATCGATGTAGAGCACGGTGAGATCGGCATCGAGCGCCGGCGTCACGTCCCAGGCCAGCTTGCCGCGCACGGTCAGCTCGTCGCGATCCTGGGTGTCGTCCCGGCCGAGGAAAGCGTTTTTCATAAAGCCATCGCTCATGTACTGGCGTACGGCGATGCGCGCGCCGAGCGACTCGGTCACGGGTCCGCCGGCGGCCGCACTGACGTGCCAGGTGTCGAGATTGCCATAGCCGGCCGAGGCCTGCGCTTCGAAGGTGTCGCCGGGATCGCGGCTGCGTATGTTGACCAGGCCGGCGAGTGCGGCGGCACCGAAACGCGTGCCCTGCGGGCCGCGCAACACCTCGACCTGCTCGGTGTCGAACAGCAGCGCGCCGGTCGCGACGTTGGACAACTCGATGCCGTCGAGCACGATGCCGACGGACGGGAAGTGCTTGGGGTCGGTGAACTGTTCGAGATCGCCGATGCCGCGCATCTGTACGAAGCGCGCGCGCGAACCGCCGACAGTGAAACCGACGTTGGGTGCGGCGGCGAGCACGTCCTCGAGGTGCCGCGCGTTGCGCTGCTCGATGAGCGTGGTGCCGAGCACGCTGGTGCTGCCGGCCAGGTTCATCTGCGCGGCATCGCGGAAGCCCGCGGTGACGACGATCTCCTCCATCGGCCGGGTCGCCTGCTGCGCCGACGACGCGGCTGAGTACAGGGAAAAACAGAACGGTATGACGAAATACGCGTTGCGTGGAATACGCATGCAAGTCTCCTTATTGCTAAAGAGACCCGGACTGGTTCGAGAGGGGACTGGTGTTCAACTGGAGTCCTATCCCTACGCCGGCATTATCCGGATCAGGTTCACGGGGTTCGTCCGCGAGGACATCTCAGGCCCGTAGGCCACCCCCTAGGAAAGCCGCTGCCACGTGATGAGCGGCAGCGCGAGTCGCCATTGTATCACGCACACATCCCCCACCCGTCAAGCGTGACCGGTTCTATTGTGTTCGATCGCCGAGCCCGCGTAAGCTCCGGGGCAAGAGGGTGCGTGCAATGCCGCGCACCCGCCACGAGCGATCGAGACCATGAGCGAACCTCACTACGAAGTGCGCGTGAGCAGCACGACGCAATACATCGAAGAGCAGTCCGACCCGGACGCCGGGCGCTACGTCTTCGCCTACACGATCACCATCGAGAACACCGGTGGCATCGCCGCCCAGTTGCTCAGCAGGCGTTGGCTTATCGCGGACGCGGGCGGCAAGGTGCAGGAAGTGCAGGGTGCCGGGGTCGTCGGCGAGCAGCCGGTGATCGAGCCCGGCGCGAGCTACCAGTACACCAGCGCGGCGATGCTCGAAACGCCCGTCGGCAGCATGCGCGGCAGCTACGAGATGCTTGCCAGCGACGGCGTACGCTTCGACGCCGACATTCCCGTGTTCACGCTCTCGGTGCCACGCGTATTGCATTGACGCGGCGATGATCGCGTCGCGACGATTAGCAGGCTGGTGCGAAACGTCGCCAGGCGTGCGGGCTGCAAGGCGCGGGCGAGCCGAGGACCGGAGCTTATGTGGATGAACCAGGACCGCGGGCGAGCGCGTCAAGCCGCCGAGCGTGCCCGCAGCCGTTTTTCACCGGCCGGCTAGAAAGCCGATGGCGACCTATGCCATAGGAGACATCCAGGGCTGCCACCGCGAGCTGCTCAACCTGCTCGCCATGATCGGCTTCTCGCCGCGCCACGACCGCCTGTGGCTGACCGGCGACCTCGTCAATCGTGGCCCGCATTCGCATGCCGTGATGCGCGAGGTCATGCAACTCGGCGAAGCCGCGGTGACGGTGCTCGGCAACCACGACCTGCATCTCCTCGCCCTGGCGCTGCTCCCGCGCACGAAGCTGCGGCGCCGCGACAGCGTCGACGACATCCTCGCGGCGCCCGATCGCCTCGACATCATCGACTGGCTGCGACAACAACCGCTGCTGCATGCCGACACGGCCCGCGGCGTTGCCATGGTCCACGCCGGGCTGCCGCCGGACTGGAACCTCGCCGAAGCGACCACGCATGCCGCCGAGGTCGCGGACTGCCTGCGCGACGCGACGCGCGCCGTCGATTTCCTCGGGCAGATGTACGGTGACACGCCCGCCCGCTGGGATCCGGCGCTGCACGGCACGGCACGCCTGCGCTATATCACCAACTGCCTGACGCGCATGCGCTATTGCCGTGACGATGGCACGCTCGACCTCGCCGCGAAGGGCTCGCCGGCAACGGTCGCGGCCGATCTCCGGCCGTGGTACGCCGTGCCCGGGCGCCGCTCGCGCGACACGACCATCGTCTTCGGGCACTGGTCGACGCTGCGCCTGGACGCGGCCGACTGCCGCCGGCACAACGTCTACCCGCTGGATACCGGCGCGGTCTGGGGCGATCGGCTGACCGCGCTGAGGCTGGAAGACTACGCGCGCTTCAGCGTCGGCTCATCGCAGGCGGTCAGTCACGAGTGAGGCGCTCGAGCACGCGGAAGCAATAGTCCCAGGCATGGCGCTCGTCGCGCCGATGCGGCTCGCGCGAGACTTCGATCCAGTCTCGCTCGTCGAGCGCTGGGAAGTGGACATCACCGCCGACCGCCGCATCGACCTCGGTGAGGTAGATGCGGTCCGCACGCGACAACGCATCACGATACAAGGCCGCACCGCCGATGATCATGGCTTCGTCGACATCGGCGACGCGCGCGAGCGCTTCGTCGAGAGTTCTACACAGCTCGCAGCCGGGCGCGTCGTAGGCAGCGTCGCGGGTCAGCACGAGATTGCGACGCCCCGGTAATGCGCGGCCGATCGAGGCATGCGTGCGCCGCCCCATGATGATTGGCTTGCCCATGGTGATGGCGCGGAACCGCTTGAGATCCGCCGGCAGGTGCCAGGGCAGCGTGCCGTCGCGGCCGATGACGCGCTCGCGGTCCATGGCGACGACCAGGCTGATCCGGGGGGCCGTGCCGTCGCCGGGCGGACGGCTCGCGCTCACACCGCCACCGGTGCCGCGATGTGCGGATGGGATTCGTAGTCCTCCAGCACGCAGTCCTCGTAGCGGAAGTCGAACAGCGAGCGCACCTGCGGGTTCAGGCGCATACGCGGCAGCGGCAGTGGTTCGCGGGTCAGCTGCAGGTCGGCCTGCTCGAGGTGGTTGAGGTAGAGATGGGCGTCGCCCAGCGTATGCACGAAATCACCGGGCTCGAGATCGCAGACCTGGGCGACCATCATCGTCAGCAACGCGTAGGACGCGATATTGAACGGTACACCGAGAAACACGTCCGCGCTGCGCTGGTACATCTGGCACGAAAGCCGGCCCTCGGCGACGTAGAACTGGAACAAGGTGTGGCAGGGCGCGAGCGCCATGCGTGGAATGTCGGCGACGTTCCAGGCGCTGACCACGAGCCGGCGCGAGTCCGGCGTGCGCCGAATCTGCTCGACCACCTCGGCGAGCTGGTCGATGGTGCCGCCGTCGGGACTCGGCCAGGAGCGCCACTGCACGCCGTAGACTGGCCCGAGTTCGCCCTCGGCGTCGGCCCACTCGTCCCAGATCGACACGCCGTTCTCGCGCAGGTACGCAATGTTCGATTCGCCGCGAAGGAACCAGATCAACTCGTGCACGATGGATCTCATGTGCAGGCGCTTGGTCGTGAGCAGGGGAAAGCCCGCGCCGAGATCGAAACGCATCTGGTAGCCGAACACGCTCAGGGTGCCGGTACCGGTGCGGTCGCTCTTGCGCACACCGTGCTCGCGGATGTGGCGGAGCAGGTCGAGATAGGTCTTCATCGCGGGGATCCGTGCTGTCAGCGAGAAAGGCGCGCGGGCGGCATGCCGCGCGCGGCTCTGCGCATTGTAACGGCACGCGCGCGCGGTCAGGGCAACCCGTGCGCGGCGCGCCGCCGTGCGGTCAACAGCAAGGCAAGGCCGGCGACGATCATCGGCAGCGACAACAGGTGCCCCATCGTGACCCAGCCCCAGGCCAGGTAGCCGATATGCGCATCAGGCTCGCGCAGCAGCTCGACCAGTGCGCGGAATACGCCGTAACCGAGCAGGAAAACGCCGGTCAGCGTGCCGCGCGGCGGCGCGCCGCGGCGCACCCGCTCGAGCACGAGGAACAACACGAGTCCTTCGAGCAGGGCCTCGTAGAGCTGCGTCGGGTGGCGCGCCACCGCGCCGGCCGCCGGATGCGTGAATACGATCCCCCAGGGCAGCGTGGTCGGCGCACCCCACAGTTCCTGGTTGACGAAGTTCGCGATGCGTCCGAGGCCGAGCCCGATCGGCACGACCGGTACGAGGAAATCGCTGATGTCGAGAAACGGCCTGCCCTGGGCGCGCACCAGCCAGGCCACCGCGAGCACCATGCCGATGACCCCGCCGTGGAAGGACATGCCGCCCTGCCATACGGCGAATATCGCGGACGGGTCTTCGAGATAAGAGCGCGCGTTGTAGAACAGCGCGTAGCCGATGCGCCCGCCGAGCACGCCGCCGAGCGCGGCGTAGAAGACGACATCGCCGACCTGTTGCGGCGTCCAGCCGCTGCCGGGCGCCGCGGCACGACGCTTCAGCAGCCACCAGGCCAGCGCGATACCGGCGATGTAGGACAGGCCGTACCAGTGGATCGCGAGCGGGCCAATCTCGATGGCGACGGGATCGATGTCGGGGAAACGAATCACGGGCTCGTGCTGCTGCGCTGGGTTGGCGGGGCGGCAGCGGCGCGCACGGGACCGCGCTGCCGGAGAAATACCGCAAAGACCGTGGAGTATAGCGCAGCGCTCGCTGTGCTACGGTGGTTCGCAGTCCTCCGACGGAGCACGCATGAACCGACTTGCCGACGCCACCAGCCCCTACCTCCTGCAGCATGCCGACAACCCGGTCGAGTGGTATCCCTGGGGCCGCGAAGCGCTCGAGCGCGCGGCGCGCGAACACAAGCCCATCCTGCTCTCGATCGGCTACTCCGCATGTCACTGGTGCCACGTGATGGCGCACGAATCGTTCGAGCGCGAAGACATCGCGGCGC
>JAPOKK010000170.1 GCA_029977665.1 Pseudomonadota bacterium
CCACGAGACGTTGCGGCCATACTTCTGCTTGAGCGGCCAGAGCAGGCGGCGAGCCTTGTCGAGGTTGGCGTTGTCCGGCCAGCTGTTCAGCGGATCGAAGCGTTGCTGACCACCACCGGCGCCGCCGCGGCCATCGGCGACCCGGTAGGTGCCGGCGGCGTGCCAGGACAGGCGCACGAACAGCGGACCGTAGTGGCCCCAGTCCGCCGGCCACCAGTCCTTCGAGTCCTTCATCAAGGCCTTGAGGTCGGCTTCGAGGGCCTCGTGATCGAGCTTGGCGAAGGCCTCGGCGTAGTCGAAGTCCTCACCGTACGGGTTCGAGGCCGGGTCGTGGTCGCGCAGGGCGGTCAGATCGAGCATGTCGGGCCACCAGAACTGGTTCGACCTGGCCTTGCCGCCGTGCGCGGCGGCCATGTCTTCCGCGCTGGCAGTGCCCGACATCATCAATGGCGTGGCAGCGACGACAGCCGCGCTGACGATGGATACGAGTTTTCGACGCATGTTCATCCCCTTCCAGAACGACGATTGATTTACCGCCGAATAGGTTCGATCATGATTTAGACTCGTTCCAATCGTAATTCTCTATAGGGTCGATTGAGCGGATCGATTGCGCGTGGCGGGCAAGCGGCCACCCGGCGGCAGGCCGATGGCCGGTGTGCCGTCCGTCGGCTTCGGCGAGGCAGCCACCGGAGGCGGCAGCGCCGTGAGGGGAACGACAGCGCCGGACGGTCAGGGGGCGCGCCGGCCGTCGCGCGCCGCGACCACGCGGGTCGCGGTACTCAGACCAGGAGTCCGCCGCCGTCAACGACGAGATTGATACCGGTGACGTAGTCGTTGGTCATCAGGAACAGGAGCGCGTGGGCAATCTCCTCCGGCCGCCCGACCCGTTTCACCGGCAGCTTTTCGCCGGCCGCCGCGAGCACGGCGTCGCGCTGGTCGCCCAGCAACTCGTCGAACAGCGCCGTGTCGACATATCCCGGGGTGATGGTGTTGACGCGGATCGGCGCGAGGTCGAGCGCAAGCGCACGGGCAAACGCATCGACGGCGCCACAGGAGGCGGAGGCGACGGCCGCACCCGGCAACGGGCGCCGCCCGGCGGTCCCGGACATGAACGTGATCGAGCCGCCGGCCGGCATGTGCGGCGCGGCGAACTTGGCCGCGTGGAGGGCGCCCCAGAAGCGCGTGTCCAGCGCAGGACGCAGCGCCTCGCTCGTCGGCTCCAGTTTCGCATCGAGCACGAGTTGCCCGGCGGTGACGAAGACATGGTGCACTTCCCCGAGATCGTCGAAGAGCGCCCGGGTGCCTGCTTCGTCGGTCGCGTCCAGGCATACCGTGCGCGCGGTCTCACCGAGCGTCGCCGCCGCGCGTTCGAGCCTGGTGGTGTCGCGGCCGGTGACCACGACCCGTGCGCCGTGCGCTCGCGCGGCCAGCGCCGTCGCCAGGCCGATGCCCGAACTGCCGCCCAGCACGACGACGGTCTGGTTCTCGAGTGACATACCTGCGCCTCCTTCCCGATTTCGTGGGCCCGTCGAGGCCGGTGCGATTCCGAATCCGCCGGGTCGGACTCGATTAGACCGGATCGCGGCGTGACATGCAGCACGCGCGAACATCGCGCGGGGAGACCGGTTCCTCGAGCCTCGGTTGAATCTTGATCCGGTACAAACACCGTTGTCGCAGGTCGACTATCGTCGACTCCGATCGAAACCGGATCGCGCGGGAATTTCGACACCTGGCACCTGCCCCGCGGCCGCGTGCCTCACGTCGGATCGGGTAGCCGCGCGTCTCGCCAGCCTGTAAGGAGGTCTCCGTGGCTGCCATTCTCCTGGTGATCGCGATAGCGATCTCGATGGTCGTGGTGCGTATCGGCGCCACCGCGCTCGAGCTGACCGGCATGCCGTGGGACCGTGCCAAGTTCCAGGCGCTGTCAGCGTTCAGCAATGCCGGGTTCACTACGCGCGAGTCCGAGGAGATCGTTCGTCATCCGTTACGGCGGAAGATCGTGACCTATCTCATCGTGCTCGGTAACGCGGGCCTGGTGACCGTGATCGGCTCGGTTGCCGGCTCGGTGATCGAGCCGCAGCCGATACACGTGCTCGGCAGGGTCGCCGCGATGGCGGCAGTGGTCGCGGCGTTGTTCTGGCTGGCGCGCCGTCCGCCCGTTGCGCGCCGCCTGCGCGAGCGGGTGCGTCGCTGGATCGCGCGGCGCTACGCGATCGAGATGTGGAGTGCCGAGGAGCTGTTGCATCTCGATCATGGTTACGAGCTGACGCGCTTCGACCTGTCTCCGGACTCGCCTGCCATCGGCCACACGCTGCGGCAACTCAAGCTGCGGCAGAACGCGGTGCAGGTCCTTGCCGTCGAACGGGGCCTGCGCTTCGTCGCGGTTCCGGGGGGCGATTTCGCCCTGCACGCCGGGGATGGCCTGGTCGTCTACGGCAATCGCGATTCGGTCGACCGGCTGCTGGCGCCCGGCGACGACCAGGCCCATCTCGTCATCGAGGATGTTGCCGAGGTCGCGCCGCGCGAGCGGTCCGAGCGGCCACCTGCTGCGGGTTCGGTGGACGAAACCTGAGCCGGCCGGGCTGGCAGGTCCACGTGCCCCGGCCGCGCCGCGCGCATCCGGGGTGACCCTGCATCGAGCTGCGCACGGACGGTGACGGCGTCCTCTACAATGACCGGCATACGACAGGGGAATACCGCCATGCACGATCTCGTCATCCGCAACGCGCGCATCGTCGATGGCAGCGGCACGCCGGCATACAACGGCGACGTCGCCATCGACGGCGCGACCATCACCGCGGTCGGCGGCAGGCAGGGCGCCGCGCGGCGCGAAATCGATGCCGATGGCCTGCTGCTCGCACCCGGCTGGGTCGACGTCCATACGCATTACGACGGCCAGGCGACCTGGGATCCGCTGCTCACACCCTCATGCTGGCACGGCGTGACGACGACCGTGATGGGCAACTGCGGCGTCGGTTTCGCACCGGCCGCGCCGGCGCGCCGCGACTGGCTGATTGGCCTGATGGAAGGCGTGGAGGACATTCCGGGCAGTGCGCTCGCCGAGGGCATTGCCTGGAACTGGGAGACCTTTCCCGAATACCTCGATGCACTCGAGCACACGCCGCGCGCGATGGACATCGCCGCCCAGGTGCCACACGGCGCGGTGCGCGCCTATGTCATGGGAGAACGCGCGGTGACCGACGTCGCGGCCAGCGACGACGAACGCGCGGCCATGGCTGTCATCGTCGCCGAGGCCGTTGCCGCCGGTGCGGTCGGTTTCTCGACCTCGCGCACCGTGTTGCACCGTTCGGTCGACGGTGAGCTCGTGCCGGGCACCGAGGCCGACGCGAGTGAGCTGCTCGCGATCGCGCGTGCCATGGGCGAGCAGGGCGGTGCGGTGTTCGAAGTGGCCTCCGACCTCGCGCCGGAAAGCGCGGAACTCGGCTGGATGGATCGCATCATCGACGAGACCGGGTGTCGCGTCACCTATGCTTGCGTGCAGAACGACGAGGACCCGCTGCAATGGCGCCGCCTGCTCGAGCACGCTGCGCGCCGTGGCGGCGGCATGTACCCGCAGGTCGCGATTCGGCCTCCGGGTGTGCTGATGTGTCTCGACGGCACGCATCCTTTCACGGGCCGACCCGGCTACCTCGAGCTCGCCCACCTGCCGCTCGCCGAGCGCGCCGCGCGCCTGCGCTCGCCCGAGGTGCGCGCACGCATCCTGGAAGAGGCGGGGCCGCACCCCGCGCGCCTGCTGCGCCTGCTGTTCATGGAAGGCAAGGCGATGCGCTCGACGATTCGTGACTACGACCGCCTGTTCGTGCTCGGTGATCCGCCCGAGTACGAACCGGCGCCGTCACGCAGCATTGCCGCCATCGCCGCGGCGCGCGGCATCGCGCCCGAGGCCGCCGCCTACGATGCGCTGCTCGAGAACCACGGCACGGCGTTCCTCTACTCGCCGCTGTTCAATTACAACGCCGGCAACTACGACGCGGCGCGCGAGATGATGCTCCACCCGAACAGCATCCTCGGCATCAGCGATGGCGGCGCACACTGCGGCATCATCTGCGATGCCGGTGCGCCGACCTACCTGCTGGCGCATTTCGTACGCGACCGCACGCGCGGTCCGCGCATGGGGCTAGAGCAGGCAGTGCGCATGCAGACGCACGATACCGCCAGGCTCTACGGCTTCCACGATCGCGGGCTGGTGGCGCCCGGCAAACGCGCCGACCTGAACCTGATCGATCTCGACGCGCTGGCGATGCCCTTGCCGCAGATGGTCTATGACCTGCCGGCGGCGGGGCAACGCCTGATCCAGCGCGCGCAGGGCTACCAGGCCACGCTGGTTGCCGGCGAGGTCACGTTCGAGCGCGGCGAGAGTACCGGGGCATTGCCGGGGCGCCTGGTGCGTCGCGCGCGCTGCTGAAGCGTCCTTACGCCGAGGCGGTAAGGGCTCGTTCGACGGCGCCCTTGTTGACGCTGTCGACCTGCGCGTTCAGCGTCCACAGGTCGTAGAGGTAGCCGAGCAGGAACAACCCGCCCGTCAGGGCCCAGAGGATCCCGGTCAGCCATTTCTCCAGGTAGAAGCGATGGATCCCGAACACGCCAAGGAACACCAGTAGCGCCCAGCTCAGGTTGTAGCTCTTGCGGCCGTCGCGGAAGCGAAGGTCGGCCTCGCGATCCATCGACGGGATCAGGAACAAGTCGACGATCCAGCCGACGAAGAGCAGTCCCAGCGTGAAGAAATAGAGCGTGCCGCTCACCGGCCGTCCGTAATAGAAACGGTGGGCTCCCATGAAGCCGAAGATCCACAGCAGGTAACCAATGGCCTTGCTGTGCGTATCTGCCGATGTCTGCATCTCAATTGCTCCTCTCGTCCTGGATGAGATTTGGTGCGGGCGCCACGGGCATCGCGCGGGGGGCTCTGCAGCCCGACATGTCGCAAGAAACGGGCCATGGCGCAATAGCCGTATCGCACCGCGTTCATGCATCGCTCTCAGCGCGTCGCGCTGCAACTTCTACATCGATGTGCAACTACGGCAAGGTTCGCGGCATGACCGAGCGTGCAGGTGCGCGTCACGCGGCCGAGGGGTCGATGGCACGAGGCTTGCTCCAACGCCATCCAACCACGAAGTGTCCCGGCGTCGCCGCCGGTGGGGCACGCGCGGACCGCTCCCCGCGGCGCGCGTGCCGCGACCGTGCGGCGCACGCCTGCTCCGGAGCCATTATGAAAAAACGACTTTACTTCCTGCTTCCCGACCAACGCGCGGCCGAGCAGGCGCTGGCCCGCCTGCGCGATCGTCACGGCCTCGATGACGAGGCCCTGGCCTTCATCGCGCGTGACGACATCGAACTCGCCGAGCTGCCCGAAGCCGATCCCAACGCGAGCAGCGATTTCATGCCGGCGCTCGCGCGCGGTTCGGCGCTCGGCGGCAGTGCGGGCCTCGTCGCCGGCGTCGTCGCGGTCAGCATGCCGCCGGCCGGGCTCGCGCTCGGTGGCGGGGCCCTCCTCGCACTGACCGGCCTCGGCGCCGCGTTCGGAGCCTGGGTCTCTGCACTGGTAGGTGCCTCGGTTCCGCACACCAAGATCCAGGAATTCCAGCAGGCCATCCAGAAGGGCGAGATTCTGCTCATGGTCGATGTCGATGAAGCGCAGGCCCTGCCGGTGATCGATGCCCTGTGTGCGTCGGTGCCGGGCGTGCGCTGCTTCGGCGATGAAACACAGCGCGCGTCGTCCGCGTCGCTGCCCTGAAGCGTCGGGCGGGTGCGCGTCGCGGCAGCACGCGGCGGCTGGCAGTTCTTCCCGTTTCGGGCATGATCGCGTGCCCACGATCAATTGCCGCGTCGCCGGCCCGGCGCACGAGAGCTGCCATGGTCGCCGACGAGCCGACTGCCGACATTTCCGCTTCGCCACGCTACCGTGCTTTGAAGCGCCTCGCGCGCCTGCTCGACAGTTCGATCCCGCTGCCTGGCGGCCTGCGCATCGGCGTAGACGGACTGATCGGCCTCATCCCGGGAATCGGAGACCTGGTCGGCGCCGCGCTTGCGCTCTACATCGTCTTCGGTGCGCATCGACTCGGCGCCTCACGCAGCGTGGTCGTCCACATGCTCGGCAACGTCGCCGTCGAGACGCTCGTCGGTTGCGTGCCGATCGTCGGTGACTTGTTCGACTTCGCCTGGAAGGCGAACCAGCGCAATCTCGCGCTGCTCGAAGGCGAGTTTGCCCGGCCGACGGAGACGCGCCGTCGCAGCCGGTGGCTGGTGTTCTCGGTTGCTGCGGGCGCCGTCGCCTTGCTGGGCCTGGCCGGGCTCGGACTCGCGGTACTCGCCCGGGTCGCGTGGCAGGCGTTCACGACCTGAGGAACTGAACAAGTCATGGCCCGGCACCTCGCGTCCGCGCTGTCCGATTTCCGCGTTGCGACGCTTCGCAATCGCCTGCCATGACGGGCGCGTCGCGCCTTGAACTGGAACAGCGCGAACACGGACTGCTCGGCCCAGACTGATTCAGAGGCTCCCTGACGCTGCGGCGCCGAGCCCCGGGCGGCACACGTGGCGCGGCCGTCGGCTAAACTGCGCCGGTCATGGCAACCGGACTCCCCGCATGAAGAACTCGATACACATGTCACGGCCGCATCCCTGGCATGGCCTGTCGACCGGCAAGGCGCCGCCGTCGCTGGTCCACGCCTACATCGAGATCACGCCGTTCGACCTCGTGAAGTACGAGATCGACAAGTCCACCGGTTACCTCATGGTCGACCGTCCTCAGCGTACCTCGTCGCTACCCCCGACCCTGTACGGATTCATCCCGCGCACCTATTGCGCCGGTCGCGTGGCGGCACTCATGCCGGGGGCCGAGAAAGGGGACTGCGACCCGCTGGACATCTGCGTGATCAGCGAGCGGCCCATCAACCAGCCGGAGGTGATTCTCAACGTGCGGGTGATCGGCGGGCTGCCGATGCTCGATCACGGCGAGGCAGACGACAAGATCATCGGCGTGCTCGAGAACGACAGCATGTGGGACGGTCTCGACGACGTGTCCGACCTGCCGCCGTCCATCCTCAGCCGCCTGCGCCACTACTTCCTGACCTACAAGAGCCTGCCCGGCGAGGAGAGCGAGGTCGTGATCGAGCAGGCCTACGGTCGCGAGCACGCGCAGGAAGTGGTGCGCGCCTCGATCGAGGACTATGTTGACGAATACGTGCGTTGAGCGGTCGCGGTCTAGCGCTGCCAAATCCCGGCGGGGCAACAGCGACGGAACCCGAGGGTAAGCAAAAAAATGCTCCGAACAGGGTGCTTCTGATAACGAAATTCTATCTCGAACTCTCTCGTTTTT
Source organism: Pseudomonadota bacterium (assembly GCA_029977665.1). Taxonomy (GTDB): domain Bacteria; phylum Pseudomonadota; class Gammaproteobacteria; genus JACKNG01. The sequence goes on from JAPOKK010000170.1 coordinate 7,334, forward strand.
TACTGATAGAACGCCATCTTTCGCGGTCTAATGAGGCATCTGACGCAGGCGGGCAAACGATCCGCCGATGCGGCCAGAGGCGGCTGACGGGACAGCCGCCCGCACATGCAAACTGGAGAGAGTGACAATGAAAAAGCTGACCCTTTCGATCGCCGCCCTGGGCGCTGCCCTGGTCGGCCCGAACGTCGCGGCGAGCGACGATGCCGAGTTCGTGACCATCCGCACGACCGACTTCAGCGGCCGTCCGCCCTTCACCCGCAGCGTCGAGACGCTGCCCGCGGCAGAGGTGGCCCGCCTCGAGGCGGAGCGGCGTGCGGAACCCGCCGTCAGTGACGAGCTGGTCACCGTCCGCACCGTCGACTACCGCGGCCGCCCGCCGTTCGCGCGGCGCAGCGAGACGTTGCCGGTGAGCGAAGTCGCGCGCTTCGAGCCGGCTCCCTTCGCCGAGGAGCGCGAAGGTCGCCGTCTCGACTTCTCGCGGGTGCCGGCGCGCCGCCACTGAGCCGCCCGCGGGTAACACCGCCCTTGACCACTGGCCCGCGGCAATGCCGCGGGCCAGTGCGCTTTGGCGCAACCGACCGCAGTCGGCGGCGCGTTTCGCCAACGCTGACGTCAGCTGAGCCTCAGCCTTGGCGCTGCCGCTGCTTGCGGCCGGCCGCCCACAGTCCCGCCGTCGCCGAGAGCATCAATGGCAACGCTGCCGGTACCGGCACCGGCGCGACAATCGCGCCGCCGAGATTGAGTGCCGCCATCTGCTGCCCGATCGGCGCCCCGATGAACGGCAGGTGGTCCGGGTTGCCGTCCCCGTCGAGGTCGATTTCGACGAGATCCTCGCAATCCGCCGTGCCCGGTGAGCACCACGCTTCGTGGTTTTCCGGGTCGTAGGTGCCGGCGAACTCGTAGAACCGATAGGTGCGCAACACCTGTTCGGCGGCTTCGCCGAGTTCTTCGCCGTCGCCGTTGCCTAGCAGGTTCTTGTCCGGTTTGGACGGGTCGCGCTGGAACAGCTTCCACTCGATCTCGGTCTGGCCCTGGTCACCATCGGGAACGACGGCCTGATCGGCCATCAGGTCGTCGAGTTCGATCTGGTCCTCGATTTCCCGCTTGAAGATCTGCACCCAGATAGCGTCCGAGCGTTGCTCGCCGACTTCCACCTCGGGCGCTTCGATTTCGACCTTGACTACAGCCGCCTGTGCCGGCTGACCGTTCTGGGCCGGCATTGCTGGGCGCACCACGTTCCACGTCGGGGCGAGCAGATTGACCTGGCTGTCGCGATTGCCGTCGGCGTCGAGCCAGTAGTAGCGGGTGCTGGTGGGATTGGCGTTCAGCGCGACGCCGAAATGTTCGCACCCGAGCAGCGAGATGCAGCTGTGCCCGTTGGTTGGCAGGATCTCCCCGCTGTACACCGGTGTGACCGCACCGGGATCACCCGGCTTGCGGTAGGTTACTCGGACACCGGTCGAGACGCCGTCGTCATAAGTGCTGACCTGGCCGCGCCCGTAATGCCAGTTGGGGTAGGTGTAGTAGGTGCCCCCGTAGCCCGGGATGTCGCTCA
>JAPOKK010000145.1 GCA_029977665.1 Pseudomonadota bacterium
ACGGATCCACCACGTCGCGTACGTGGAGAACTTGTAGGCGCGCTTGTACTCGAACTTGTCGACGGCCTTCATGAGGCCGATGTTGCCCTCCTGGATCAGGTCCAGGAACTGCAGGCCGCGGTTGGTGTACTTCTTGGCGATGGAGATCACGAGACGCAGGTTGGCCTCGACCATCTCCTTCTTCGCGCGGCGTGCCTTGGCCTCGCCGATCGACATGCGGCGGTTGATATCCTTGATCGCGCCGATGGTGATGGCGTTGCCTTCCTCGATCTCGAGCAGGCGCTCCTGCGCGGCCTGGATCTCGGCCTGGCGCTCCTTGATGGCGGCAGCGTAGGGCTTCTTCTGGCGCACCAGCGCGCGGAGCCACTTGGGGTTGGTCTCGTTGTCGACGAACACGCCGATGAAGTCCTTGCGCGGCATGCGGCTCTGCTTGACGCAGATCTCCATGATGGTCTTTTCCTGCCGGCGGATCTCGTCGACGATCAGGCGCACGTGCTCGGCCAGCTTGTCGGTGATCTTGGGCACGAGCTTGAACTCGAGGAACTTCTCCTGCAGCTCCTTGCGCAGCGCCTCGGTGCGCGCGTGGTCGCGGCCGTTGCGCTTGGTCGAGTTCTGCACCTTCTTGAACAGCTTCGCGTACTCGTCGAAGCGCAGCTTGACCTCTTCCGGGTCGAGCGCCGTGGCGCCGTTGTCGTCGTCGTCGCTATCGGAATCGTCGTCGTTGTCGTCGTTCGAGTAAGCGTTGTTGTTACGCGCCTCGGCTGGCTGCGCCGGCTGCGGGATGGTCGCGTCTTCGCTGTAATCGATGAAGCCGGAGATGATGTCGGTGATCTTGATCTCACCGGACTCGGCCCGCGCGTACTCGTCGATGAACAGCTGGGAGACGGTGGGGAAGTCGGCCAGCGCGGAGAGGACCTGGTTGAGGCCGTCCTCGATGCGCTTGGCAATCTTGATCTCGCCCTCGCGGGTGAGCAGGTCGACGGTACCCATCTCGCGCATGTACATGCGCACGGGGTCGGTGGTGCGGCCGAACTCGTTGTCCACCGCGGCGAGCGCGGCAGCGGCTTCCTCGGCGGCCTCTTCATCGACGTCGTTGTCGTTCAACAGGATCCCGTCGAGGTCCGGTGGCGTCTCGTGCACCGTGATCCCCATGTCGTTGATCATGTTGATGATGTCTTCGATCTGCTCGGGATCGACGATGTCGTTCGGCAGATGGTCGTTGACTTCGTGGTAGGTCAGGAAGCCTTGCTCCTTTCCTTTCGAAATCAGCAACTTGAGCTGCGATTGCTGGTCCGCGTTATCGATATCGTCCAACGCTTCCACCGATTCTTGCTTAGCTTTGCTCAATCTGGGTCAGCCTCTCACGCTTCAATCTGTTGGGATAACTACTTGAAGTGTAGTCTAACGATGTCGATCTGCACCGCGCGGATGCGCCACGAACGTGCCGCAAATGTGCGATAGACCAGCCGGACAGTATAAGGCGATTGTGCGCCATCTGTACACACCTCGGCCCCGGTTAGCGGCCTCCTTCAAGACGCATTTAGAGGCTCGTGGCAGCGCTCGAGTTCACTCCGACGCCGGACGGCGGCGGTAGTTGCGCAGCAGCTCCTTCTGTTCCGGCGTCATCTCGGCGAAAGGGATGGCGCGGATGCGCTGGATCTGACGGTCCTCGACGCGCTGGACCAGCCGGGCGACGGCGTCGCGCAGTTCGGTTTCCATCGCCTGCGGTTCAATATTGAGGTCGGCGGCGGCGAGTTCAAGCAGCGCGGCTTCGTGCGGCGTGCCGCGGAACCGCTCGAGCAGCGCCGCGGTGCCGATGCCGGCCGTGGCCTGGGCGTGTACGGCGATTAGTAGGGCCGCCGTGTCCAGCTCGGTGAGGGCCCCGAGAGCCGTCGGCGCGACGCAGGTCGCGAGCGCCGGCTGCTGCAGCAGCATGGCGAGTACCTGTTCTTCCAGGCTGCGGCGGGTGAAACGGTTCAAGGGCGCTACGGGCGCGCGTGCGCGGCGCCGCGAGCGGAAACCGAGCTGTTCGCGGATGAGATCCTCGTCGAACTGCGATAGCCCGGCGAGCAGGCGCGCACCGGTCACACGGTGCGCTTCGTCGGGGATCTGCTTCAAGTAGCGTACAGCCTGGGCGACGAGGCGGGTGCGGCCGTCAGCGGTCGTGATGTCGATGTCGCGGCGCAGCTGCTCGAGCAGGTACTCCGACAGCCCGTAACGCTTGGCTTCGCGCAGAAAGCCCTCGGCGCCGAATTCGCGCACGGCGGTGTCCGGATCGTGGCCCTCGGGGAGGAACGCGAAGCGCACCTGGCGGTCGCCCGCCATACGCGGCAGGGCGGTTTCCAACGCCTTCCATGCCGCCCGCCGCCCGGCGGCGTCGCCGTCGAAGCAGAACACGACCTCGGGCACGTGACGGAACAGCTGATCGAGATGGTCGCCGGTGACCGCGGTGCCGAGCGTCGCGACGGCATTGTCGAGCCCGTGCTGGGCAAGCGCGATGACGTCCATGTAGCCCTCGACCACGAGCAGGCTGCGCGGCTTGCCGGCAGCCAGCGCCTCGAACAGGCCATACAGCTCGCGTCCCTTGTGGAAGACCTCGGTCTCGGGCGAGTTGAGGTACTTCGGTTCGCCCTGGTCGATGACACGCCCGCCAAAGCCGATCACGCGCCCGCGCCGGTCGTGGATGGGAAACATCACGCGGTCGCGGAAGCGGTCGTAGTAGCCGCCGCGCTCGCGCTTGATGACGAGGCCGGTGCGCTCGAGCCGGCTTTCGTCGATCCCCTCCGTGGTGAGCGTCTCGTAGAGGTTGCGCCAGCCGTCCGGCGCGAAGCCCAGGCGAAAGCGGCGCGCGATCTCGCCGCTCACCCCGCGGCCCTTGAAGTAGTCGACCGCGCGCTGGCGCGATTCGGCCTGGCGCAGTTGTTGCTCGAACCAGGTGCGCGCGCGCTCGAGCACCGCGTACAGCTCGCGGCTGTCGCTCGCGCGGCCGCGCCCGCCACCGCCGCCTTCGCGCGGTACCTCGACGCCGACCATCGCGGCGAGTTCTTCGATGGCCTCGGGGAATTCGAGGTTGCGATGCTGCATGAGGAAGCCGACGGCGGTGCCGTGGGCGCCGCAGCCGAAGCAATGGAAGAACTGCTTCTCGCGGCTGACCGTGAACGACGGCGTCTTCTCGCCGTGAAAGGGGCACAGCGCCTGGAACTCGCGGCCGGCCTTGCGCAGGGGCAGGTGCGCCTCGATGACATCGACGATGTCGATGCGGGCGAGCAGGTCGTCGATGAACTGTTCCGGGATGCGTCCGGCCATGGCGGGCGGGGAAACTCGGACTCGGGCGCGCTATTGTACCGGTGTACCGGCGCGGGGCGGACGCGGGAATCGCGTCGCGGCGAATCGGGGGACTCGGGCTGCTGGCCGGGCTTACTGGCCGGCGAGGCGGGCCTTGACCATGGCGCTCACCGCGGCCATGTCCGCCCGGCCCTTGAGTTCGCCGTTGAGGACGCCCATCACCTTGCCCATATCGCGCATGCCGCTGGCGCCGGTGCGCTCGATGGCGGCGGCGACGTGCGCCTCGAGTTCGGCCGTATCGAGCTGTTCCGGGAGGTAGGCGTTGATGATGTCGAGCTCGAAACGCTCCTTGTCCGCGAGTTCGTCGCGGCCGGCGCTGTCGTATTGCTCGATCGATTCACGGCGCTGCTTGGCCATGCGCGTGAGCAGCTCGACGGCGCGCTCGTCGTCGACCTCGGCGCGCTGGTCGACCTCGAACTGCTTGAAAGCGGCGGATATCAGTCGCAGGGCGGCGAGGCGGTCCTTTTCACCGGCTTTCATCGCCGCCTTGACGTCGGCGGCGAGGCGATCGCGGATCTCGGTGCTCAAGCGCGGGCGGGAGGTGACGAGGGAGGCGGGTCAGTAAGGACGCGTGCGGCGCAGCGACTGGCGGGCGGCCTTCTTCTGCCAGCGCTTGACGGCGGCGGCGGCTTTGCGCTTCCGCACCTGGGTCGGCTTCTCGTAGTATTCGCGGCGGTGCACTTCGGCGAGGACGCCCGCTTTTTCGCAGGCGCGCTTGAAGCGACGCATGGCAATGTCGAAAGGCTCGTTTTCTCGGACGCGAACAGTGGGCATACCTGAATCAAATCCTTCGTTGGTGCGGACCGCTCACGGGCCGCCGGGCTGCAAGGGAACGCGCGATAATAGCCGTGTGATGCGACAAAGTCGAGAATTTGCGACGGGGCCGGCATGATGCGCGTGCTCGGCCTGGAAACCTCCTGCGACGAGACCGGGGTGGCGGTCTACGACGGTGCTCGCGGGCTGCTCGCCGAGCGTCTCTACAGCCAGGTCGCGACACACGCGGCCTACGGCGGCGTGGTGCCGGAACTCGCCTCGCGCGACCACGTGCGCAAGCTCGTGCCGCTGGTGCGCGAAACGCTGGCCGAGTGCGGCCTGGCTCCGGCCGACCTGGACGCCGTCGCCTACACGGCCGGACCGGGCCTCGCCGGCGCCCTGCTGGTCGGGGCCGGCTTCGCGCGGGCGCTCGCCTGGAGCCTGGACGTCCCCGCGCTCGGTGTGCACCACATGGAAGGCCACCTGCTCGCGCCGCTGCTCGAGCACGATGATCTCGAGATGCCGTTCCTGGCCCTGCTGGTGTCCGGCGGCCACACCCAGTTCGTGCACGTCGAGGGGCTGGGCGCCTACCGCATCATCGGCGAGTCGCTCGACGATGCCGCCGGCGAAGCGTTCGACAAGGTCGCGAAGATGCTCGAACTCGGCTACCCGGGGGGCCCCGCGATCGAGCGCCTGGCGCGCTCGGGTGACGGCGCGCGGTTCCGCTTCCCGCGCCCGATGACCGACCGTCCGGGACTCGATTTCAGCTTCAGCGGCCTGAAGACCTACGTCATGAACACGCTCGCCGACACCCCGGCGGACGCCGCGCTCGGCGCCGACGTTGCCCGCGCGTTCACCGACGCGGTGGTCGATACCTTCGTCATCAAGTGTCGCCGTGCACTCAAGGCCACCGGTCTGCGCACCCTGGTCGTTGCCGGCGGTGTGAGCGCCAACGCCGACCTGCGTGCGGCGCTCGCCGCGCTGGGGAGCGATCTCGGCTGCCGCGTGGTGTTTCCGCCGCTGCGCCTGGCGACCGACAACGGCGCGATGATCGCCTATGCCGGCTATCGGCGCCTGGTCGCCGGCGAAGCCGACGGCGCCGGTTTCGCCGTGCGTCCGCGCTGGCCGCTTGATACGCTGCCGGCGCCGCATCCGGCCGGCTGAGGCACGTCACGCCTCAGGCCGGGCTTTTCTCGCCGATCTTCTTCTCGCGCCCGGCGAGCAGGTCGCGGATGTTGCGCTGGTGGCGCCAGAAGATGAGGGCGCCCATCGCCGCGTAGAGTGCGACCGCGGCCGCGGGATGCGCGAAGTACCAGGCGACGACGGGCGTCAACGCCGTGGCGAGTAGCGCGGCGAGCGACGAATAGCGCGTGACCAGCGCGACGAGCAGCCACAGCACGGCGAACGCCGCACCGATGCGCCAATCGAGCGCGAAGTTCACGCCGACGAACGTGGCCACGCCCTTGCCGCCCTTGAAACCGTAGAAGATCGGGAACAGGTGGCCGACGAATGCGGCCGCACCGATCGCGGTGAGCGCCGGCGGCGCGAACCCGAGCAGGTGGCCGGCAACGACCGGCAGCACGCCCTTGCCGGCGTCACCGAGCAGGGTCACGATGGCGGCTTTCTTACCCCCGTGCCGCAACACGTTGGTCGCGCCCGGGTTGCCCGAACCGACCTCGCGCGGATCGGCGATACCGAGCGCGCGGCACACGATCACCGCGGAGGCGACCGAGCCGATCGCGTAGGCCGCGACGACGAGGACGATGAGGAGCAGCATCGCGCTATTGCAGCCGAAGCCCCGGGGGCAATCAAGCGCCGCGAAGCGACCGTGCCGATGCCGCTCGGCGGGGGCTTCCGCTTTGCTAATATCGCCACCCCGCAGGCCGCCCGCGGTCGCCCCGCGAGGTGGGTGCGCCGGCCGATCGGGCGCGATTCGGTATACACTGGTCCGATCGAACGTCCTGCTCGGCGCACCCGTGCGCCGTCGTCAGCCAGAGCCACAAGTCATCGATGGACATCGTTTTTCTCAACGAACTGCGTGTCGACGCCCTGATCGGAGTGTGGGAGTGGGAGCGACGCATCCGCCAGACGCTGATCATGGACGTCGAACTCGGCACCGACATGCGCCAGGCCGGCACGAGCGACGACCTCGTCCATACCGTCGACTACAAGGCGGTCACCGATCGCATCATCGAGTTCACGCGTGCGAGCAGTTACCAGCTCGTCGAGGCGCTCGGCGAGAATCTCACGCGCATTGTGCTCGGCGAGTTCGATGTGCGCTGGATACGCCTGCGCATCCGCAAGCCGGGCGTGCTGCGCGAGGTGCGCGAGGTCGGCATCGTCATCGAGCGCGGGGAGCGCGGCGGATGAGTTTCAAGCGACGCGCCTACGTCGGCATCGGCAGTAACGTCGCGCGCGCGTCGAGCCTGGCCTGCGGCCTGCGCAGCCTCGGCCAGCAGTTCGGCGAGCTCGAACTGTCCACCGTCTATGAAAGCGCGCCGGTGGATGGCGTCGGCGAGGCCTACTGGAACCTCGTAGTCGCGTTCGACACCGTGCTCAACTATTCGCAGCTGCGCGCGCAGTTGAAGACCATCGAGGACTTGTGCGGGCGCACCCGCGGCGCCGATGCCGCCGGGGCGGTCGCGCTCGATCTCGACGTGTTGATGCTGCGCGCGCCGCCACCCGACGGCGACCAGTTCGACCTGCCGCTCGCCGCGCTCGAGCGGGCGAGTTACGTGCTCGCGCCGCTCGCCGAGCTGCTGCCGGGCTGGCGTCATCCGGCGTGCGACGCGACCCTGGCCGAGCTGTGGCAGGCCGCTGCGCCCGGCGCGCTGTCGCTGCACGTGGTAGCACCGAACGAGCTGCCGCCGCTCGCGCAGCCGCTGCGCGGCGATCCGGTGGCCTGCTCGTGAACGCGCGGCGCATGGCTGTGCGGTGCGCGCTGCAGATCGGTATCGCCGTGCTCGTGGCGACGCTGCTCGCCGCCTGTTCCGAGGTGCCCCTGGTCGCCAAGCGCTCGCGCACCGACGACTTCGATGCCGCGGTGAAGACTTACGGCAAGCTGCTGCGCTGGGGTTACTACGACGAAGCGGCCAAGGTCCTGCGCGCGCGTGACGGCAGCGCGGTCGAAGCCGACCTCGCGCGTGTCGCACGCTACCGCGTGACTGGCTACGACATCGGCACCAAGCTCGTTGCCGACACGGGCCGCGAGGGCCGCGTGGTCGCGTTGATCGAGTACTACGACGTCGATTCCGGGGTGGTCAAGGAACTGCGCGACGAACAGTTCTGGTGGTACGACGACGATTCCGGGCGCTGGTACCTGGGCTCACCCCTGCCGGCCTTCGGCTTGACGCCCCGCTGAGGCGTCGCGGCTGCGCGCGGCCGGCTCGCAGCGAACGACAACGCTTCGAACGCCATCCATGTTCTGCGCCGAACGACATGCACCGCCCCCGGACGCACGCCCTCTCGCGTCCGTCGCCGCGATAGCGGCTTCGCGCTCACATGTGCAGCGAGCGACCGCCGTCGACGTTGATCACCTGGCCCGTGACGTAGCCGGCGCGGACCAGGTAGTGCACCGCATCGGCGATGTCCGAGGGCTCGCCGCGGCGGCCCAGCGGGGTCGCGCGCAGGGCATCCCGGCGCAGCGCGGCATCTTCGCTGTCGGCCCACAGGATGGCGCCTGGCGAGATGCCGTTGACGCGGATCTCGGGCGCGAGTTCGAGTGCGAGCGAGCGTGTCACCGCGAGCAGACCGGCCTTCGAGGTGCAGTACATCGAATACCCCGCACGCGGCCGTTCGGCATGGATGTCGGCGATGTTGATGATGGCACCACGCTGCCGCCGCAGCAGCGGCGCAGCGTGCAGGCACAGGAAGTAGGGCGTGCGCAGGTTGATTGCCTGCATGTGCTCCCAGGCACCCGGATCGGCCGCGTCGAGCGGGGTCGCATCGAAAACGGAGGCGTTGTTGATCAGCACGTCGAGGCGCGTCGCCTTCTTGGCGAAGTTACGCACGAGGCGTTCGCCGGCGTCGCGTGCAGCGAGATTCTGCCGCAGTACGAACGCCGAGCCGGCGCGATCCTCGTTGAGTTCTGCCGCGAGTGCCCGCGCCTCGTCAGCAGAGGTGTGGTAGTGGATCGCGATGTCGTAGCCGGCGCCGTGCAGGCGTCGTGCGGTGACGGCGCCGAGACGTTTCGCGGCGCCGGTGATGAGCGCGATCGGAGACGACGTGGCGGGTGTTGTGCGGGATGCTTGCGCGCTGATGACGACTGGCCCGCCCGTCGGCGCGGCCACCTCTGGCTATGAGTGCGCCGGTAAGCTTACCGGATCCGGATCCGGCCGGGCTAGCGCGCTCCCGGCGTCTCGCCGCATTGATCCGCGCCGACATCGCGGCCAGCCCCGCGGGCGCAATTCCGTTCGCCGATTACATGCGCCGCGTCCTCTACGAGCCGGGGCTCGGCTATTACGCTTCGGACAATCCCATCTTCGGAGCGGCCGGTGATTTCGTCACCGCACCGGAGAGCGGCGGCTTGTTCGCCGCCTGCCTCGCGCGCCAGTGCCGCGACATTCTCGGTGACGATGGCGAGGTCGTCGTCGAGTACGGTGCCGGCAGCGGCCGGCTCGCCGGGGCGCTGTGTGGCGCGCTGCTCGGTACCGATCCGGCGCTGCGCTATCACATCGTCGAGCCGAGCGCGGCGCTGCGTGCGCGTCAGCGCGAGCATCTCGAACACACCGTGCCGGAGCTCGTCGAGCGGGTCAGCTGGTCGGCCGACCACGTCGCCGCCGGCGTCGGCGTGATCGTCGCCAACGAGGTGCTCGACGCCATGCCGGCGGCGCGCGTGCGCGCTGTCGACGCGGGGGCCGAAGCGCTCGGGGTCGGGCTCGACGGCGACGCCTTCGTATGGCGTGCGATGGGCCGACCGGAACCACCGCCGCCGGCCGCGTTCCTCGCCGCGCTCGCCGCCCACCCCGCTGGCTACGTGAGCGAATACCTGCCAGGGCTAGAGACCTGGTGCGAAGGGCTCGCCGGCGTGCTGTCGCGGGGCGTCGCGCTGATCGCCGATTACGGCTACGCGCGCCACGAGTACCTGCACCCGGCGCGCCGCGACGGCACGCTCAAGTGTCACTATCGCCACCACGTGCACGATGATCCCTTCTTCCTGCCGGGCTTGCAGGACCTCACCGTATCGGTCGACTTCACCCATCTTGCCGAGGCCGCCGCCGCGGCCGGTTTCCGCGTCGCCGGTTATGCGACGCAGGCGCGCTTTCTCATCGGCTGCGGTCTCGAGCAGATCATGGCCGATGTCGCCGGCGTATCGGCGGTCGACGACTATGCCCGTGCACAGGAAGCAAAACGATTGTTGCTACCGGGCGAAATGGGCGAAACGTTCAAGTTCATGGCGTTGGCGATGGATTATGATGCGGCGCTCTGCGGCTTCGTCATCGACGAGCGTCACCGCCTCGACGGTTTCGCCCGCTGAGCAGGCGTGACGGCGCGGGCCTTGCGCGCGGCCATCGGCGGACGCGGCGGCCAGCCGTGCAGAACTTGCCTGATTCATCGCGACGTCGAGGACGGACCAGCGCGTGACCACCTTTCACATCATCGTGCTCGCCCTGCTGCAGGGCGTCACCGAATTTCTGCCCATCTCGAGTTCGGCGCATCTCATCCTGCTCCCCGCCGTGACCGCTTGGCCCGACCAGGGGCTGGCCTTCGATGTCGCCGCGCATCTCGGCAGCCTGGCCGCGGTGTGTGCCTATTTTCGCCACGACATTCTCGCGCTCAGCCGTGGCTGGTGCGCGGCGCTCGCGCGGCGCGAGAGCAATCCCGAGGCTCGGCTCGCCTGGGCCGTGCTGCTGGGGACGATCCCGGTCGGGCTGGTCGGCCTGGTCGGCCACGATTTCATCGCCACCAACCTGCGCTCGCCACTCGTCATTGCCGCCACCACGGTGATCTTCGGCGTGCTGTTGTGGCTCGCCGATCGCCTCGGCGCACGGCGTCGCGAACTCGGCTCGCTCGGCTGGCGCGACATCCTGCTGATC
>JAPOKK010000415.1 GCA_029977665.1 Pseudomonadota bacterium
CGCGAGGCGCTCCTCGCCGGCCTCATCGCGGGATTCGGCGGCGCGCTGCCGGCCCTGCTCCTGCACCTGTGTTTCATGGCCCATACCCCGGCCGTGCTTGCCGAACCGATCCCGACCTGGTGGCTGCTCGAGGCGATCGGTGCTCGGGCGACCCTGCCGCTCTACTTCACGCTGCTCGCCGGCACCATCGTGCTGACTGCCGTCGGCGTGCTCCAGGGCGTCAACGAGCGGCTCGACGGCTGGCGCGCCGACGCGGGCCGGGCGCCGCTGTCACGCCGCACGCATGCCCTCGTCGCCGCCGCGCTGGTGCTCGTGAGCCTGCTGCTCGCGCGCTTCGGTATCGTCGACCTCGTCGCGCGCGGCTACGGCCTGCTCGCCTGGGGTTTCCTCGCCGTGTTCACCGTGCCGCTGCTGAGCCGCGGTATCCTGCTCGTCCGCCAACAAGGAGCCTGCCATGCCCCGTGAAATCCTCGGAAGCCCGCTGACCCTGCCCGACGGTACGCCGTTGCCCCTGTCCAAGGCCGTGCGCGCGGGCGACTTCGTGTTCCTTTCCGGCCAGCTCGGCCTGGACGAGAGCGGCCGCCTGGCCGACGGCATCGAGGCACAGACGCGTCACTGCCTGCGCAACATCGTCGCGGTGCTCGGCGAAGCCGGTCTCGGTATCGAGCATGTCGTCAAGGCCACCGTGTGGCTGACCGACGTGCGCGACTTCGCCGCGTTCAACCGCGTCTACGCCGAGACCTTCGGCAGCGCGCCGCCGGCGCGCTCGACGGTCGTCTCGGGACTCGCGCTGCCCGGTGCGATGGTCGAGATCGAGGTCGTCGCCTGGGGCGGCTGAGCGCGTGGTGCGGCTCAGATCGCGGTCAGGCCGCCATCGACCGGGATCACCGCGCCGGTCATGAAGGAGGCTTCGTCGGAAGCGAGGAACACCACCACGTTGACGATCTCCTCCGGCCGCGCGAGACGCTTGAGCAGGTGCATGCCGGCCATGGCATCGAAGGCCGCGGTGCGCTCTTCCTCACCGACGTCGCCGACGTAGCGACGCGGCATGGGCGTATCGACGACGCCCGGGCAGATCGCGTTGACGCGGATGCCGTGCTCGGCGAGGTCCGTCGCCATCGAGCGCGCGAGCTGGGCGAGCCCGCCCTTGGAAGCGCCGTAGGCCGCCATGGTCGGAAAACCGACGATGCCGCCGACCGACGAGTTGTGGATGATGACCCCGCCGCCGCTTGCCGCCATGGCGCGTGCGGCGTGCAGGCTGAGTGCGAAAGGTGCACGCAGGTTGGTCGCGATGAGCGCATCGAACTCGCCCATGGTGGTTTCCAGGAACGGCTTGCCGACCATCATGCCGTGGTTGGTGTAGAGCACGTCGAGGCGCCCGAAACGCTCGACGGCGGTGGCGACGAGCTGTCCGGGCAGGTCGTCGCCGCAGATGTCGCCGCCGAGATAGGCGAGCCGTTCGGGCTGCTCGGCCATCAGCGTCGCGACGTCGCCCGCGGCATCCGCGGCACGGTCGGATGCAACCACGCGGGCGCCCTCCTCGAGAAAGCGGCGTACCGCGATCTGGCCCTGGCCGCCCAGCGCGCCGGTGATGATGATGACCTTGTCCTGCAGTCGCCCCATACGTGTTCTCCCCTTCGAGTCGTGGTGCGGGCGGCGCTCAGCGCCGCAGACCGGCCTGCCGCAGCAGCGGCATGACGCGGTCGTTGAAGTATTCGAGTTCCGGCACGTAATCGAGCCACGACAGGATCAGGCCCTCGATGCCCATGTCGTAGATGGCCTGGATCTGCTCGACCACCTGTTCCGGCGTGCCCACCAGCGGGTAGCCTCCCCAGCCGGCGATGAAACGCTCGCCGAGGTTGCGCACCGTGTCCTTGTCCCCGAACGAACTCGATTCGATGCCGAGCAGGCACGAAACCTGACAAGGCCCGCACGATTCCCTCGCCCTCCCGGACAAGGCCCGACTCGACGGCCACCGCGCACGCGGCGAGCGAATTGGTGATGTCGTGGGGCATCGTCCTCCACAAGGACTCCACGGGGCACAACGGCCCGCGTGGCGACGACAGATGCCCGTTCCGCACGCAATAGTCGCC
>JAPOKK010000009.1 GCA_029977665.1 Pseudomonadota bacterium
AATCGACGAAGAACTCGACCTGGGCGAGCAGCTCGTCGAGCGAACCGATGGTACGCATCAGCCATTGCACGACGCCGACGCGCACCTCGGTCTTGGGCACTTCGACGAGCGGCTTGTCCTGCGGTTCGTAGTAGAGGTTGTCCCATTCCAGCAGCGTCGCGTAGCCACGGCTGGCCTCGTCTTCGGGCAGGTAGGCGCGCATGATGCGCTTGACCTGGAAGTCGTTGGAGAGCTGGAAATTCAGGACCGGGTCGTCGAGTTCCTGGCGGCGCACCCGGTCGATGTACTCGGCCGGCGTCATGGTATCGGCATGCTCGGCGTAACCGGTGATGCGGCCGCCGGCGAGGATGCCCCGCAGGTTGAGTTCCATGCAGAGATCCTTGCGCGCGTCGTACAGGCGCCGGCCGAGACGATAGCCGCGGTACTCCGGGTCGACCATGACATCGATGCCGTAGAGCGCGTCCCACTCGGGCTCGTGATGGATTTCGAGCTTGGCGCTGACCAGGTCCCGGTAGCGATGCGGCGAGGAAAAGCGGTTGTAATCGACGCGCACGGTCAGCGCCGCCGCGACGATGCGCCCGTTGTCCTCGATGCACAGCTGTCCCTCGGGGAATTCCTCGAGCAGGCCGTCGATGGTGTGGCGCGGCCAGGCGCCGCCGAGATCCGGGTAGACGACGTTCTCCAGCCGCTCGAGACCGATGTGGTCGTCGATGGTGAGATTACGCAGTCGGATCAGGGTATCGGCGCCGGCGTCGGTCTGGCTCATGCGGAAAATCGGTATCAGGCTGGAGTTCCGTCTAGCCTAACGGATTGCCCGGCGCGCGGATATGTCGCGAGCGTTATGGCTACCCGGCGGACGCGTTGTCACGCTCGACGGGGCTACGTCGGACACAATCGCGTCCGGCCCCCTTGGCCGCGTAGAGCGCAGCGTCGGCCAGGCGCATGAGGGTTTCGGGTGTGCCGTCCCAGCCGGGCGCCGCGGTGGCGACGCCGAGACTCGCGGTCACTTTACGGCATACGCCATCGCGCGCACCGAGCTGCGCCACCGAGCTGCGCCACCGAGCTGCGCCACCGTGCGGCGCACCTGCTCGGCGACCCGTGCCGCCTGCTCAGCCGTCGTATCGCACAGCAGCAGCCAGAACTCCTCGCCACCGAGGCGCGCCGCGACGTCGGATGCGCGACGTGCACACGGCCGCAGGGAGCCACCCACGGCCTGCAGACAGCGGTCACCCTCGAAATGCCCGAAGGCATCGTTGTAGGACTTGAAGTGATCGATGTCGAGCGCAATCACGCTGAGCGGTAGCGCGGCGCGCTCGCGCCGGCGCCACTCCGTGCGCAGCGCCTCGTCGAATCGCCGACGGTTGGCAAGCCCGGTCAAGACGTCTTCGTATGCCAGCCGTTCCACGCGAAGCTCGGCCAGCTTGCGGCGGGTCACGTCGATGTGCGAAATGACGAACAGGCTTCCGACGTGGCCGCGCACCGGGCGCATTCGGATCACGAACCAGCGCTCGCCATCGGGCGCATGACAAGGGTACTCGAACGTGAAATCCGCCGTCCTGCCGGCGACCAGGGAGCGCATGCCGTCGAGTACCTGCGCGGCGAGGCGATCGCCGCCCTCGGCGGCCCTGGCGCAGGCGTCGAAGTAGTTGCGCCCGATGCCGACCGCCGCGCGCTCGCCGCCATTGTCATCGGCAAAGCACAGCCAGGAATCGTTGACGAAAACGATGTTTCCGGCCTCGTCGACCAGGGTGATCTGGTCCTCCAGCGAATCGACCATCGCCAGGAGCGCTTCGTCGGGAAGCTTGCGCCACGCGCCGTCCTTGTCCATGCTCCATCCGTGTCCGGTGTATCGTGTCGGCCGTTCGACCACACTCGGTCACCGCGCCGCGGCCCGTGTTCCGCACGGCCGTCGGATGAGAAGTTTAACCGAGCCCAACCCGCTCGAATAGCGCTACCGCGCCATCCCCGGGGAGCCGCCGATCATGTGTCAGTCAGCGCGCGTGCGAGCCGCCCGCAACCGGTGGCGGGGCATAGGCCCAATGCCAGGCGTGCGATGCGCGCTCGAAGGGCCGTTGCGGCCACGCAGATCGGATTCCCCCATCGCCCGGGCGCATGCTTGAGATGTCGCGACCCTACCTCGTCTTCCAGCACGTGGCGGTGGAACACCCCGGCATCCTGCGCGATTACATGCGCGCTGACGGCATCGCCTGGGACACCGTCGAATTCGACGAAGATGACCGCATCCCACCGCTCGACGACTACGCCGCGCTGATCGTCATGGGCGGACCGATGGATACCTGGGAAGAAGACGCCTACCCGTGGCTCGCCGCGGAGAAAGCGGCCATCCGTCGCTGGGTGCAGGCCGGCCGGCCGTTCCTCGGGGTGTGCCTCGGCCACCAGCTGCTCGCCGCGGCGCTCGGCGGGGACGTCGGGCCGGCCGCGCTCGCCGAGGTGGGAGTGATGCCGGTCACGCTGACACCGGCCGGTCGCGGCCATCCGTTCCTCGCCGATGTGCCGGCACGCTTCGAGTGCCTGCAGTGGCACGGGGCCGAAGTGCGCCAGCCGCCTGCAGGGGCCCGGGTCCTGGCTACCTCGACGGCGTGCGGCGTGCAGGCGCTCGCGATCGGCACGCATGCGTTCAGCTTCCAGTTCCATGTCGAAGTGACCGCCTCGACCGTCGACGACTGGGCGGCCATCCCGGCTTATCGCGACGCGCTCAGCCGCGCCCTCGGTGAGCACGGCGCCGATACCCTGCGCCGCGACTGCATCGCGCGGCTGTCCTCGTTCAACGAACTGGCGCGCCGCTTCTATGACAACTGGCGAGGTTGCGCTTTCGCCTGAGCGCCGCCGATGTCACGCCGGCAGGCGCAGGCTGACGCGCAGGCCAGGCGCGTTGTCGGCGAACTCGAGCGTGCCACGATGGCGTTCCGCGACCGCCTTGACGAGGCTCAGCCCGAGCCCGCTACCTGGCAGACTGCGGCTCCGGTCGAGTCGCGCAAAGCGTTGCGTCACCCGCGCGTGCTCCTCGACCGGGATACCGGGGCCGCTGTCGGCCACGGTCACGCGGACCATGCCGGGCGCCTTGCCGCCGTCACCCTCGTGATGCACGGTCACCAGCACCGTCGTTCCGGTCGCGGTGTACTTCAGTGCGTTGTCGATCAGATTCGCGATCGCCTGGAACAACAGGTTGCGGTCCCCGCTGATGTTGCATCCGGGTTCGGAATCGGCCGCGAGCACGACGTTGCGCTCCTGTGCAAGGCCCTGGTAGAGATCGAGCGCATCGTCGACGATGCGAGCGAGGTCTACCGGCTCGAAATGCGCGTCGTAGCTGCCCGACTCGATACGCGCGATGCGCAACAAGGCCGTAAACGTGGCGAGCAGGGCGTCGGCTTCGGCAACGCTCGCTTCGAGTTCGCCACGCAGTTCGTCCTGCGCGTCGCGCGCGGCCAGCTCGATGCGGTTGCGCAGCCGCGTCAGTGGTGTGCGCAGGTCATGGGCGATGTTGTCGGAGACGTGGCGTACAGTCTCGAGCAGCGCTTCGAGCCGATCGAGCATCACGTTGAGATGTCCGGCGAGCAGATCGAACTCGTCGCCACCGCCCTGCTCGTCGAGCCGCCTGTCGAGCCGCCCCGCGACGATCTCCGAGGTGGTGCGCGTGAATGCGGAGATGCGGTTGAGCACCCGGCCTGACATCAGCAGGCCGCCGGCCGCGGCGAGCACGAAAGTCAGTCCGCCACCGATCAGCAGCGCGCGGTTGAAGGTCTGCTTAAGCTGGCGCAACTGGCCAATGTTGCGCCCGACGAGCAGGTGCAGCCCGTCGCGCAGCAGGTAGACGCGCGCGCGGGCCGGCACCTCGCGGCCATCCGCGCGGCGATGCACGAACTCGATCCACCCCTCCTCGTCAGGCGTCGCCGGCGGATAGGCAGCGAGATTGCCGGCGAGCGGTTGATTGTCGCGGGTCGTGAACAGGTAGAGCATGTCGCCGCTGGGGTCGTTGCGAATGCGGTGCGCAATGACCTGGACCAGGCGATCCAGACCATGTTCGAGGTACTGTTCGGCAAGCCCCGTGATCTCGGACTTCAGCGTGGCATCGGTCTCGCGCACGATGAGGCCGATGGTCGACCAGTAGAAGAACAGCGTGAGCAGACTGACCGAGATGCCGAATAACGCGATGTAGGACAGTGTCAGGTGAAAGGTCGTCGTGCGCAGAATCGCGCCGAGCCGCTGGCGCAGGCGCCGCATCAGGTCTGCTCGCTGCCGGCGGCGATCTTGTAGCCGGCGCCGCGCACGGTATGCAGCAGGGGTTCGTCGAAGCCCTTGTCGATCTTCGCGCGCAGGCGACTGATGTGAACGTCGATGACGTTGGTCTGCGGATCGAAATGGTAATCCCACACGTGCTCGAGCAGCATGGTGCGCGTGACCACCTGGCCTGCGTGGCGCATGAGATACTCGAGCAGGGCGAACTCGCGTGGCTGAAGGTCGATCGCGCTCTCCCCGCGATGCACGCTGCGGGTCATGAGGTCCATCTCCAGATCGCCCACGCGCAACAACGTGGCCGGGCCTTCCGGCGCCGTGCGCCGCGCCAGCGCCTCGAGTCGTGCCTCGAGCTCGCTGAAGGCGAACGGCTTGACCAAGTAGTCGTCGCCGCCGGCACGCAGACCGGCGACACGCTGATCGACTTCGCCGAGCGCGCTCAGAATCAACACCGGCACGCGGTTGTCCGAGGCGCGCAGCGTACGCACGACGGTCAGTCCGTCGACCTCGGGCAGCATGCGGTCGAGCACGATCAGGTCGAAACTGCCGGTGCTCGCGACGAGCAGGCCGTCGCGCCCGTTGTCGGCCACGTCGACCGTGTGCCCGGCCTGCACCAGGCCGCTGCGCACGAACTCGCGCGTGTCGCGATCGTCCTCCACGACCAGGATGTGCATTGCCGTCTCTCCGCTGTCCGCGCTCGAATGCCGTGCCCGAAGGTCACGCCGGCCGCGATTATGCCCGGGCGGCCGGCGCGCGGCGCCGGCATTACGAAAAGTTAATGTCCAGGAAAGCACCGTGTAATCCGCGCGCCCCTACCTTAGGCGCATCGCCAATCCGATTGAAGGAGCACACGATGAAATCAGTCCTGGCAAAGTTTAACGAACGCCCCATCCGGCGCACGGCCCTGTTCGCGGTGCCGATCATGCTCGGCGCGCTCGCACTGAACGGCATCGGACCGGTGGCTGCCATCGAGGCACCGGCCCAGGATGCGCGCCCGGTCTTCGAGCGTGTGCAGTTCGCCGACGTCATCGAACGCGTACAGCCCGCGGTCGTAAAGATCGACGTGACCAAGACCATCGATGGCATCGCGCAGCTCGGCGGCCAGGCGCTGCCGTTCCGCGAGGGTGGACCGTTCGGTGAGTTCATGCGCCGTTTCGGCGTACCGTTCGGGCCGCAGAATGGTCCGGGCATGGGCGGACCGCCGGCGCAGGCGGAGGGTCTGGGCTCGGGCTTCATCATCGATGCCGAGGGCCACGTCGTCACCAACAATCACGTCATCGACGGCGCCGACAAGATGAGCGTGACGCTGCACGACGGCACCGAGCTGCCCGCCCATCTCGTTGGCCGCGATCCGCTGACCGACCTCGCCTTGCTCAAGATCGAGGGCGGCGAGGACCTGCCGACCGTCGCCTTCGGTGATTCCGAGCGCGCGCGCGTCGGCGATTGGGTGGTCGCCATCGGTAACCCGTTCGGTTTCGGCGGCAGCGCCACGGCCGGCATCATTTCCGCGCGCGGGCGGGACATCAAGTCCGGACCCTACGACGACTACCTGCAGATCGATGCGCCCATCAACAGCGGCAACTCCGGCGGTCCGATCGTCGACGCGAGCGGCCAGGTGATCGGCGTCAACACCGCGATCTTCTCGCCCAACGGGGGTAACGTGGGCATCGGCTTCGCGATCCCGGCAAGCGCGGCGGCCAAGGTCATCAACGAGCTGAAAGCGAACGGCAGCGTCACACGCGGCTGGCTGGGCGTGCAGATCCAACCGGTCACGGAGGACATCGCCGCGGCACTGCAACTCGACGAAGCGGCCGGCGCCCTCGTCGCGACGGTCGTCGATGACAGTCCGGCAGCGCTCGCCGGGGTCACCGCGGGCGACGTCATCGTCCGCTATGGGGATGTCGACATCGCCGACCCGCGCGAACTCAGCCGTGCCGTTGCCGCAACCGACCCGGGCGAGAAGGTCTCCATCGCCGTCGTCCGCGGCGGCCGGGAGAAACGCCTGGTCACCGTCATCGACCGCAACGCACGCCAGGCGCTCGCGGCCGTCGAGAGCGGCGGCCGGGACGGCGCCAGTGGCGATGACGCCCTCGGTCTCGGTCTCGCTCTCGGCGAATTGCGTCCCGACGCACGCCGGCGCCTGCGCCTCGACGAGGACGTCGACGGTGCCTTCGTCGTCGGCGTCAAGAACGATGGTCCCGCGGCGAAGAGCGGCGTGCGCCCCGGTGACGTCATCGTCCAGGTCAACCAGCGCGCAGTGGCCGATGCCGACGACGCCCAGGCGGCGCTGCGTGAAGCCAAGCAGGCCGAGCGCCCCATCGTCGTCCTCATCCGCGGCGGCGGTGACCAGTTCTTCGCCACCATGAAGGTGGCGTGAGCGTCCCTTCATCTCCCTTCACACGGATGTCTCCCGCCCTCCCAAGGCATTACCCCGGCTCCGGCCGGGGTTCTTTTTTTTCTCCCTGACGCCCCCTGTTCCTCCCCAGCGCGAACCGGCGCCAACTCGACCCTGCGCAAAATTTGAGCAAAAGTGTCAGACACTTTTGCTTGAATCTTGACCACACCGCACCTCGCCGCGAGCGTTGCACCCTGCACGGCCCCACGAGCGCGGGCCGCGTGGCATGCCCGCCCGGAAGACGCCTCGCGGGGACGAAGACGCGCCTTGAGGGTTGAACAAAATTTGAGCAAAAGTGTCAGACACTTTTGCGTTGTGCAGCACGCGCGTCGCCGAGCAAAAGTGTCTGACACTTTTGAACGCGCTGGGCCGCTCTCGGTCGGCGGGGGCTTCGTATCAGAGGCGCTTGCCGCGTCGCGTGGGGATGCAGGTATGCTTGCGACAAGTCATTTCGCGAGACCTTGTCGTGCCCCATCTCACTGCACCGTGGACGCTGCTCGCCGACGCAGCGGCCCTGATCGTGCTGCTGCTCTACCATGCGCGCCTCGCCCACCACCTGCGCCACGATCCGGGACGCACGGTGATCGGACGCAACCGCGGCGTGCGCCGCGCCTGGCTGGCCGAGGTCATTGCGCGAAAGGCCGACATCCTGGCCGTGCAGACCCTGCGCAACTGGGCAATGACGGCGACTTTCCTTGCCTCCACCGCCATCCTCGTCGCCGTCGGCATCGTGCATTTCATGTTCACCAACGTCCCGGGGGCGGCGGCGGCGAGTGAGCTGTTGCGGGCGCCGTGGGCAGGCGCGAAGCTGCTCACGCTGGCGAGCCTGTTCTTCATCGCGTTCTTCTGCTTCGCGCAGACCCTGCGCGCCCTCAA
Organism: Pseudomonadota bacterium; assembly: GCA_029977665.1. Taxonomy (GTDB): domain Bacteria; phylum Pseudomonadota; class Gammaproteobacteria; genus JACKNG01. The sequence continues at coordinate 7,526 of JAPOKK010000009.1, forward strand.
CCACCTCGGATTCGAGATCGTAATAGCGCGGGACGACACGTTCGAGACGGTGCTCACGCACCTGCATCGCCATGCCGACAGCTTCACGCTCGGCATGCGCAGTTTCTATCTCAGCCTGCCGGTCTCGCTGTGGTTATTCGGTGCCGCCCATTTTCTCGCCGCCACGCTCGTGTTGACGTTGCTGCTCGCGCATCTCGACTACGCGCGCGATCCCGGCCCACCCGTGGCCTGAGCGGCCCGGAGGTGCTCCAGGCCACGGGCGGCGCAACCTCTCGCAGTCGGGTGCAGAGGACGCGGCCGTATCGCGGCAGCGGGCTTGCGCAGGTCGTCGCACGAGGCATACGCTCCCCTTTTCGGGACTATCGGCCGGGGGAGTCTGACATGCGTCTGTCGCGCAACGGTTACTACGTCGAGCGCTACGTCAAGTGCGATAACTGCGGCGTGCTCATCTACGACGAGGGTCTTTCTGCAACCGTCGCCGAACAACCAGGACTGTACTGCTCGCAGTGGTGCATCGATTGGGCCGATGCCCGCGCCCGCGGCATCGAACAACCGCGCCTGCCACTGCCGCGCACCGCGCGCTGAGCGATCGCCTGTACGGCTCAGGCCGTGCCGCCATCGTCATCCGCCGGCTGCCCGGCCGTCTCGACCAGCTGGCGGGCGTAGGCGAGATTGTCGACATGCAGGTCGCGCATCCAGCGCAAGTCAGCCAGCAGGCCGGAATCGCGGATCCGCGGCAGCGCCGCGTCCAGCCGGCGTACGACCCAGGCCTGGCCGCGATCGAGCAGCGCGAGGCGCGCCCGGTGGTGCGGCTCGGCCCGGAGCCGCGAGAAGAACGCACCGGCGGCGATGTCGATGCGCCCACCGTAGCGGCGCAGCTGTCGCGCCAGCATCGTGCAGCAGCGGCCCTCGTCGCGCGCGAGCGCGCGCAGCGCCTGGCGATGCGCCGGCGGGCAGTCGGGCAGGCAGACCTCGGAGATGCCGCGCGCCCCGGCGCGCTCGGCGGCGAGCAGTTCGGTCAGTAATGCACGGATCTCCGCGGCGTCCGCGAAGCCGGACCAGGCAGCCTGCGCTTCGTCGAGACCGCACGGCGCTGACGCGGCTTCATGGTCGGCACCGGCACGCGCGGACTTGCCAGCCGTGGGCGCGGCACCATCGCCGCCGTCGGCGCGGCAGCGCCGCGTCATGCTTCGGCCGCGGCGTTTGCCGCAGACCACGTGTGTTCGACGGCCGCGGCCCGCAGATCACCCCGCCCGGCGAAACGAATCAACGCGCGGTCGGTGACGATCACGTCCATCGGCACGTCGTGCGGCTGCGGCACGATGCTCGCGAGGCGCGCGGCGGCGTAACCGACGCCGACGGCGACAGGACGCGGCGACAGCGCGGCGAGCGTACGGTCGTAGTAGCCACCGCCATGGCCGAGGCGGTAGCCTGCCGCATCGTGGCCGAGCAACGGCACCAGTAACACGTCGGGGTGTAGTTCGGCGCCGCTCGCCGGAACCGGAATGTCCCACGTCCCGCGCGTCATGCGCATGCCCGGCCACCAGCGCCGGAACAGCAGCGGCTGCCCGGCTGCGGCAACGACCGGCAGCGCGAAGTCGCGCGCTCGCTCGGCCAGCACATCGGCGAGGCCACGCAGGTCGAGTTCACCCCGGAATGGCCAGTAGAGCCCGACGCAGGCACCGTCGAGTTCAGGCAGGTGGTGTTCGACGACCGCCTGCACGAAGCGCCCGGTACGTTCCCGCAGCGCGCGTGGGGCCGCCTCACGGCGGGCCCGCAGGATTTTACGCGTTGCCACCCGCCAGTGCTGCACCCTGTGCCAGGGCGCATCGGCGGGCGGCGGCGAAGGCAGGATATCGTGCGACGGGACAGAGGACATGTCGGGCAAGGCTCCGCTGTTGGTGACTGGTTCGGTACGCGAAGACCCGACGCTAAGCCGCCCTATTGATTCGTTCAAGAAAAATTTATTGGCGGTTAATATCGAATTATTCGATATAAAATAAACCCGACATGGATATCGAACTCGCTCGCACCTTTCTCACCGTCATCGAACGCGGCAGCTTCGTGGCCGCCGCCGAACGCCTCCACCTGACTCAGTCGACGATCAGTGCACGCATCGCCAACCTCGAACGCGAACTCGGCTGCCCGCTGTTCGTGCGCAACCGTGCCGGCACACGCCTGACGCCGGACGGCCGCCGCTTCCAACGACACGCGCTCGAACTCGTCGGTGCGCTCGAGCGGGCCCGGCAGGCGCTGGGCGTGGCGCGTGCCTACCGCGAGGCGCTGGTCGTCGGCGCCCGCTTCGGTCTGTGGGAGGGCTGCATGCTCGACTGGCTCGCCGCGATGCGCACCGCCGCGCCCGGCATCGCAGTGCGCGCGGAGATCGGCTTCGAAGATGACCTCATGCAGGGTCTGATCGACGCGCGCCTCGATCTCGGGGTGATGTACACGCCGCAGTATCGGCCGGGTCTGACGGTACGCAAGCTCTTCGAGGAGACCCTGGTGCTCGTGACGACCCGTGCCGGCGCGCCCGCCGGGCCCGGCGACGATTACGTCTACGTCGACTGGGGCCCCGAGTTTCACCGTCGCCACCAGGCCGATTTCCCCGACTACGCGGGCGCCGCGATCACGGTCAACATCGGCTGGCTCGGCCTGCGCCACATCCTCGCCCACGGTGGCAGCGGGTATTTCCCCGAACGCCTGGTACAGGGCGACCTGGCCGCGAACCGGCTCCATCGCGCAGCAGGCGCGCCGAGCTTTGCCCTGCCGGTCTACGCCGTTTACGCGGCGGCAGCGGCCGACTCCGATGCGCTCGCCACGGCCGTCGCGCTGCTCGAGGACCGTGTCTCCCGACCCGCGCCGGTGACACCGCCGCCGCGGACGGGACCCCAGCCGCGCTGAGCGCGGCGTGCAGCGTTCAGGCGTCGAGATCCTCGAACAGCACGCTCGAGAGATAGCGCTCGCCAGCATCCGGCAGCACGACCACGATGGTCTTGCCGGCAAACGCCGGCTCGGCCGCCAGGCGTGCCGCGGCCACCGTCGCCGCGCCACAGGAAATCCCGGCGAGGATGCCCTCTTCGGTAGCCAGGCGCCGCGCCATCGCGACCGCTTCCTCGTTGGACACGCGCTCGATACGGTCGACCAGGTCGAGGTCGAGTACGCTCGGCACGAAGCCCGCGCCGATGCCCTGGATCTTGTGTGGCGCCGGTTTGACCGTCTCGCCCGCCAGCGTCTGGCTGATGACCGGGCTCGCCTCGGGTTCGATGGCGACCGTCGTCACCGCGTGACCGCGGGTCTTCTTGAGGTAACGCGACACACCGGTGATGGTGCCGCCGGTGCCGACACCAGCGACGAAGGCATCGATCACACCGCCGGTCTGCTCCCAGATCTCCGGGCCGGTGGTTTTCTCGTGAATGGCCGGGTTGGCCGGGTTATCGAACTGCTGCGGCATGAAATACCGGCCCGGATCGCTCGCGACGATTTCCTCGGCCCGGGCGATGGCACCTTTCATGCCTTTCGCGCCCTCGGTCAGGACGAGATTCGCGCCGAAGGCCTTGAGTACCTTGCGCCGCTCGATGCTCATGCTGTCCGGCATGGTCAGGGTCAGGCGGTAGCCGCGCGCCGCGCAGACGAAGGCCAGCGCGATGCCGGTGTTGCCGCTGGTCGGCTCGACCACCTCCACGCCGGGCCCGAGCAATCCCTTCTCCTCGGCATCCCAGATCATCGCCGCACCGATACGGCATTTCACCGAGTAGGCCGGGTTGCGTCCCTCGATCTTGGCCAGCACCGTGGCCTGCGCCGGGTCGACGATCCGGTTCAGCCGCACCAGTGGCGTGTTGCCGATGGACAACGAATTGTCGGTGAAATAGCTCATGGCCCAGTTCCTCCGCTTGACCGGAACGCCCGCGGCGCCGGTCTGCTCGTGTGTGACTGACGGGTCACCCGCATGCTACGCGATTGGCCCCGCCTGCGCGCCGCCGCACTCATTCCTCCTCCGTGCGGGGCACGCCATCCGCTGTACCCGCGGCTTCGCGTGGACGCGAACCGCTTGCCTGCGGCTCGAAGAGATCCGAGCCGAGGCTGCGGGTCGATGCCCCGCTGGTCGTGCGGATGGCCCGCTGGAAGAGCATGTTGTTGGGGATCCTTACCGTCGAATCGTCGTCGTCCTGCAGCGTGGTGTAAATCAGGTCGATACCGGTCACCTTGCCGCGCAGGCCCTGCTTGGTACCGTCGTTGAGCACGATCTCGATGACCTCGATCCGATCGCCGATGCGAAACGGCGCGAAGAGGACGAGAAAGACCGCGCAGAGCATGTTGCTGAGCACGCTCCACAGCGCGACGAAACCGACCGCGACGAGCACGAACACGGCCGACAGGGCCGTCCACAGCGAGTGCACCGAAATGCCGAACTGCTGCATGACCGCGATCGATGCGATCACGACCAGCCCCCACTTGAGCACGGCAGTCGCGATGAAGCGCGTGTTCGAACTCAGGCGCCCGGCGTGAGCCACGCGTTCGAGCGCGCGCCGACCGAGCAGGTGCAGCGCGAGCGCGACGGCGAGGATCACCGCCGCGCGCAGCAAGGTCACCGACAAGGGGTCCGCCGCCATCACTGCTCAGCCGTGCGCGCGAGGCATCACAGGTGCGGGATGACCTGCTCGCCGAACAGGCGGATGTCGGCCAGCGCCTCGGCCTGCGGCGGTCCGCCCGGCTGGCGCATGCGCAGCATCACGTAGTCGGGCTGGATCTCGTCGCGCCACATCTGCAGCTGCTCCAGGCACTGCGCCGGCGAGCCGGCGATGAGGCGATCCCGCGCCGCGATGTCGAAGCTCAGGTCCTCGGGACGCTTGACGTCCTTGATGTAGTCGTCGTGCACGTAGGCGCCGTAGTGGAAGTACCAGCGGTGGGTGACCATGGTCGGCGCGCTCTTCGCCACGCAGGCCTCCCAGTCCTTGCCGATGACGCAGTCGCGCATGAGCACGACGAACGGCTTGCGCCCGTGCTTCTTGGCTTCGGCCCGGTACTGCGCGGCGTAGTCCTTGATCACCGGCAGGGACTGGATTGGATCGGCGATCCAGCCGTCGCCCATGCGTCCGGCGCGTTCGAGGCCGGCCGGCACCCAGCCGGCGAGCCAGATCGGCGGTCCGCCTTCCTGGTAGGGCGTGGGCGTGACGCGCACGTCTTCGATGGTGTGGTACTTGCTCGGGTAGCTGAACGTTTCGCCCGACCACGCCTGGCGCAGGATCTCGACGCATTCCTCGGTGCGCCGTGCACGCTGCTTGACCGGCACCCCGAAGGCGTCGAAATCATGCGGGTGGTAGCCGATGCCGAGCGCCGAGACCATGCGCCCGCGGGTCGCCTGGTCAACCACCGCGATGTCCTCGGCAAGACGGATCGGGTGGTACAGCGGCGCGAGCAGCACGCAGGTACCGACCTTGATGCGTCGCGTGCGCATGCCGATCATGCCCGCGAGCAGCACCGGTGCCGGCAGGTAACCGTCTTCCTGCTGGTGATGCTCGGTGAAGTAGAAGCCGTCGAAGCCCACCGCCTCGCACAGCTCGGCCTGCTCGACCAGTTCATCGATGAGTCCGGCGACGTTCTCGCCACGGGGTGGATCCTGGGTGCATGGGAAATAGCCTACGGGCAACATCGTCTTCCTCTCCTCTGGGGCAGGCCGCGGGGCGGCATCATGGCAGAAAATCGTGCACCGGGGCGCACGCGCGCGGTCAAGCTACGCAAGGCGTCGTGCCGGGGTCAATCGCCCCGGCGTGGCGTGCGCACGGCTGTCCGGATTCGCGACGCGTGCGCTCAATCCCGCGCCCGGCGCGGCACGCCGAACAACAGCGCCGCGCCGAGCAGCGCCGAGGCGAGGGAGCCGAGCAGTACGCCGATACGGGTCGCGCCGACGTACTCGAACGCGCCGCGCTCGAAGGCCAGATTGCCGATGAACAGGCTCATCGTGAAGCCAATTCCCGCGAGCGCGCACACGGCGTAGAAACTGCGCCAGCTCGCGCCTTCCGGCAGGCTGGCCAGGCCGGCACGGATCGCGAGCCAGCAGATCAGGAATACGCCGGCCTGTTTGCCGAGGAACAGGCCCGTCGCGATGCCCAATGGCACCGCGCTGACCAGGAGCGCCGGATCCAGCCCGGTAAACGGTACGCCGGCATTGACGAAGGCGAAGACCGGCAGCACCAGGTAGGCCACCCACGGGTGCAGCGCATGTTCGAGCCAGCGCAGCGGAGAATGGCCGCGCACGTCGCTGGCAAGCGGGATGCACAGGGCAACCACCACGCCGGCAAGCGTCGCGTGCACACCGGACTTGAGCACGCCGACCCACACCACGAGGCCGATCAACACGTAAGGCGTGATGGCCCGGATACCGGTACGGTTCAGTACGATCAGCGCAATCGTACCGACGGCAGCCACCATCAGCGCGATCAACGACAGGTCCGCGGTGTAGAACACCGCGATTACGATGATCGCGCCGAGGTCGTCGAAGATCGCGAGCGAGGTCAGGAACATCCGCAACGACACCGGCACGCGCGAGCCGAGCAGCGAGAGTACGCCGAGCGCGAAGGCGATGTCGGTCGCGGCCGGGATGGCCCAGCCCTGCCGCGCCAAGGGATCGTCGTGGGTGAAAGCAAGATAGATCAGCGCCGGCAACACGAAGCCGCCCGCCGCGCCGAGCGCGGGCAGGACAATCTGCGCTCGTTCGGAGAGCTCGCCTTCGAGAACCTCGCGCTTGATCTCGAGGCCCACGAGCAGGAAGAACACGGCCATGAGGCCGTCGTTGACCCACAGGAACAGTGGTTTGTCGATGCCGACATCGCCGATGAGCACGCTCAGGTGCACGGTGAGCAGGCGGTCGTACCACACGGCAAGCCCGGTGTTGCTGGCAAGCAGCGCCGCCGCCGTGGCGAACATCAACAGGATGCCCGCAGCGGCCTCGAGGCGCAGGAAGTCACGAATCAGCGAGATAGCCATGCACGGCAATGTCGCCTGCCATGGCCGCGGAATCAAGCCACGGCAGCCGCGAGGCGCCGCGGCTCGTTACAATCCGGGCCTCACCCTGTACGGGAAACGCACATGTATCTCGATCGTGCCGCGACCACCTACGAGGCGGTCCACGTGGGCTTCCGCTGGGACGGACTCGTGCCTGCCGAACTCAACCTCGCCACCGCCGTGTGCGACCGCTGGACCGACGACCCGGCACGTATCGCGCTCGTCTACGAATACGCCGACGGCCGCGTCGATCGCTACACCTATCAGCGGCTGCGCGAACTCAGCGACCGCTGCGCCAACCTTTTCGCCGCCCGCGGCCTGGCTCGCGGCGAGCGCGTCGCGGTGCTGCTGCAACAACATCCCGAGACCGCCATCAGCCACATCGCGGCATGGAAGCGCGGGCTGGTGTCGTGCCCGATCTCGGTCCTGTTCGGGCCGGACGCCCTCGCCTATCGGCTGAACGACAGCTGCGCGCGCGTCATCGTCACCGACGCCGCCAACGCCCCCAAGGTCCTCGAGGTCCGTGCCCAGTGCCCGCAGCTCGAGCACGTGTTCGTCATCGACGAAGCGCCGGCCGGCTGCGAAGACTTCCACGCTGCACTCGCCGCGAGCCCGGACGGCGGCGAGGTCGTGACGACCGCCGCCGACGACCCGGCCTGGATCAGCTACACATCGGGTACTACCGGCCCGCCCAAGGGGGCGCTGCAGCCCCACCGCATGCTGCTCGGCCTGCTGCCGAGCCTCGAGTTCGTTTGGGACTTCTTCCCACGCGAAGGCGACGTCACCTGGTCGCCCGCGGACTGGTCGTGGATGGGCGGGCTGACTGGCGTCATGCTGCCGAGCCTGTGGCACGGACTGACCACGGTCGGCACCCATCTCGGGCATTTCGACCCGGAGAACGCGTACCGCATCCTCGCCAAATACGGCGTGACCTGCACCCTCCTCGTACCGACGATGCTCAAGATGATGCGCCAGGTGCCGGCGCCGCGCGAACGTTACGACCTGCGCCTGCGCGTGGTCAAATCGGGCGCCGAGGCGGTCGGTGCGGAACTGCTGGAATGGGCCGAGCGCGAACTCGGCGCGATCGTCAACGAGGTCTTCGGCCAGACCGAGTGCATGGAACCGCTCGGCAACAATGCGGCCGTGATGCCGATCAAGCCGGGATCGATCGGCCGCCCACTGCCCGGACACACCTGCGCCATCGTCGACGATGCCGGCAGCGAGCTCGGCAGCGGTGAGCTCGGCCACATCGCGGTGCGCGCCCCGCACCCCGTGATGTTCCTGGGCTATCTCAACCGCGACGAAGCCACGCGCGAGAAATACCGCGGCGAATGGTTGCTGACCGGCGACCTAGGTATACGGGACGAGGACGGCTACTACTGGTTCCGCGGACGCGCCGACGACGTCATCACCAGCGCCGGCTACCGCATCGGCCCGGCTGAGATAGAGGACGCCCTGCTGCGCCACCCGGCGGTCGCCAACGCGGCGGTGATTGGCGTGCCCGACGTCGAGCGCACCGAGGTCATCAAGGCTTTCGTGGTGCTCGCGCCGGGGCAAACCGGCGACGCGGCGCTGGTCGAGACGCTGCGCGACTTCGTGCGTACGCGACTCGCCCGCCACGAGGTACCGCGCTTCATCGAGTTCGTCGAGGCACTCCCGATGACGACCACGCACAAGGTGATGCGGCGCGAGCTACGCGAGCGCGAGCGCTCGCGCGACTGACGACCCTGCGGCGACCGGGTGTCACATGCGGGGCCGCCGCGTCGTCTATGCATCGAACAAGGCCGGTGCCGCCGGCCGCCGGAGTCAGCGTCGTGAGTGTGACCACCGACGACATCTTCTCAGCCGAGCGGCCCCGCCTGTTCGGTATCGCTTACCGCATGCTCGGCAGTGTCGCCGATGCCGAGGACGTCGTGCAGGAAGCCTGGTTGCGCTGGCGCAGCCATGCCGGTGATGACATTGCCAACCCGCAAGCCTACCTCAGCCGTACCGTCACTTCGCTCAGCATCGATGCGCTGCGCCGCACGCGCCGCGAGCGCCATGTCTATCCCGGCCCGTGGTTGCCGGAACCCCTGCCTGACGCCGTGAGCGACGATGGTGAAGCCCACCTGGCGCTTGCGCAGACACTTTCGCTCGGACTGCTCGCGCTGCTCGAGACCCTCACAGCGAGCGAACGCGCGACCTTTGTCCTGCGCGAGGCATACGGCATGGCTTACGACGACATCGCGGCGTGTCTCGACGCGCGGCCGGCGACCTGTCGCCAATGGCACCGCCGAGCCCGCGCGCGCCTGGCCCGCATCGACTGGCACGACGAGGCGCCGCTGGCCGGGCGTGAGCTGCTCGAGCGTTTTCTCGCGACGCTGCACCGCGGCGATCCCGACGCACTCGTGGCCCTGCTCGACGAGGACGTCGATCTCGTCAGTGACGGCGGCGGCAAGGCCGTCGCGGCGACCCGGCCGCTGCACGGGCCACGCGCGGTGTCGCGCTTCCTGCATGGCATCGCGCGCCGCGGCGGCGCCGCCGCGTGCGTCGACATCGTGCGCTTCAACGGCCGCTGGGGCGCGGTGATCCGATTCGACGAGCGGCTCGACACGGCGCTCTCGCTCGCCAGCCACGCGGGTCGCGTGCGCGGCATCTACCTCGTGCGCAATCCGGACAAGCTCGCGCGTCTGCAAGCGTGTCGTGCGCTAGCGGATTCCTCAGCGACGCGCGCCGCCGAGCGCCCATAGCCCCCAGCCGATACCCACCGCGAGCACCGCATGACCGGCCATGCGCAGGCTGCCGTCGGCCGTTCCCCCGTCGATGAGAAACCCGCACAGGAGCAGCAGAAAACCGGCGCCGACGCAGCGCAGGGGTGCGCGCAGCACCGCGACCGCGCGGTTGACGAACAGGCCGGCCAGCGTCGCGGCCACCAGGACGCAGAAACCGCACCAGAAGACGACCAGCAGTGCGGGGCCCGGACCGGCCACCGCGATGGCCGCGAGCGCCGCCAGGGCAAGCGCGAAGCCGGTCAGGGCGACCAGGCCGACCGCGCGCTCGGGCGCGGAAAGTTCGGGCCAGCGGGGTTCCCGTTCTGTCATCACGGCTCCTTGCAGCGTGTTCATCCCTGTCTACGCGCGCCCGGTGCGCGCGGTTCTGCACCCTCTGCGCCGCACGTGCCCGCGGTCAGTACGCGGCCTGCCCGTACGGCTCGGCGAGCGCGGCGAGTTGCTCGCGCAGCTCGAGTACGTGGCGCTCCCAGTAGGCCTGGCTCGCGAACCACGGGAACGCCTGCGGAAACGCCGGGTCGTCCCAGCGGCGCGCCAGCCAGGCGCTGTAGTGCAGCATGCGCAGCGTGCGCAGCGGCTCGACCAACGCGAGCTCGCGATAATCGAAATCCGCGAACTCCTCGTAGCCTTCGAGCACCGCGTCGAGCTGGCTGCGCTGCTCCTCGCCCTCGCCCGAGAGCAGCATCCACAGATCCTGCACGGCGGGCGCCATCCGCGCATCGTCGAAATCGACGAAGTGCGGGCGCTCGTCGCGCCACAACACGTTGCCCGCATGGCAATCACCGTGCACGCGCAGCATGCGCACCCCGCCGGCCTGCGCGAAACGCGCCTCGATATGGGCGAACAGGTCGCGCGTGATGCTCGCGTATGCCGCGCCGAGGTCGGACGGGATCCAGCGCTCGGCGAGGAACGCGACGCTGTCGTGGCCGAATCCCTCGACGGTGATCGCTTCGCGGTGCACGAACGGCCGCGTGGCGCCGACAGCGTGCATGCGGGCCAGGAAACGCCCCATGACGACGAGGTTCTCGCGCCGGTCGAGTTCCGGTGCCCGCCCGCCGCGGCGCGGATAGAGGGCAAGCCGGAAGCCGTCGACATGCCGCAGCGTCGCGCCGTCGGCGGCGGCCAGTGGCGCGACGACCGGCAGCTCCTGCGCGGCAAGTTCGGCGACGAAGCCGTGCTCTTCGGCGATCGCCGCGTCGCTCCAGCGTGCCGGCCGGTAGAACTTCGCGACCAGCGGTTCGTCTGCCTCGCGCCCGACCTGGTAGACGCGGTTCTCGTAGCTGTTCAGTGCGAGCAAGCGGCCATCACAGCGATGACCGCAGGCTTCGACCGCGGCGAGGATGAAGTCCGGCGTCAGGCGCGCGAACGGATGACCGGGGTCGTTCTCTTGCTCGTGCCCGCCGGCATCTGCTCCTGCCGTCGGGGGCATTTCAACCGCGCAGGCGTTCGACCAGCGCTGCAACCTGGTCGAGCACTGGCAGCACTTCCGCGGCGGGCGCCGACGGCAGGCCGAAGATGAAGTGCGAGTAGCCGCCCGCGATCTCGGCACGCACCTTGGCCTCGTCCAGCGGTGCGAAGAACAGCGCGAGCGTGATGTCCTCGGGTTTACGCCCGCGCGCCGCACAGGCCTCGCGCACCTGCTCGATGGAGCCTTCTCCGCCGCGACCGCCGATCGGGATCCAGCCGTCGGCATACTCGGCAACGCGCGCCGCGGCGTATTTCGAATTGGCACCGATCCAGATGGGCGGGCCGCCCGGCTGCACCGGCTTGGGGTAGGACCACATCTTGTCGAAATCGACGTACTCGCCGTGGAACTCGGGCTCGTCTTCGCTCCAGATCGTCTTCATCGCCAGGACCCGCTCGCGTACCACGCGCCAGCGCCGCGCGAATTCGACCCAGTGGTTCTCGACCTCGGGCTTGTTCCAGCCGGCACCGATACCGAAGATGAAACGACCCTGCGACATGCGGTCCAGGGTCGCGACTTCCTTCGCCAACGTGATGGGGTGGCGCTGCGACACCAGGCAGATGCCGGTGCCGAGGCGGATGCGTTCGGTCACCGCGGCGCAGGCGCCGAGCACGACGAAGGGATCGTAGGTGCGCTTGTAGGGCGGCGGCACCTGGCCGTCGGGGAAGAACGGCGACTTGCTGTCGAGCGGCATGTGGGTGTGCTCGGGCACGAACAGCGAATCGAGACCGCGTTCCTCGACCGCGCGCGCGAGCTCGACCGGCTGGATCGACTCGTCGGTCACGAAAATCATCACCCCGAAGGCTGGCTGCGACATCTCTGCTCCTCGCTGATTAACGACATCACGCGGCGCCTGCGCGAACGCGCGGCGCAACGGCGACAGGTTAGACCAATCGGGACGGCACAGACAGGCCCCGTGCCTCGTGCCGGGTTTATCCTGTATAAGGGCCCTTCGCCGGTAGCGCACGGCCCCCGGACCGCGCGCGCCCGCCGTGCCGCTCGCGACTAGCGTGCGTATGGCGCGGCCGCCCGGCCACCGCACAGGAACACCACATGCACACACAGATCAGGGCGATCGACGCGCGCGGCTGCGCGAGCGCCGCGCGGGCCGGACGGCCGACCTCCGCACCGTGAACCACGCACGCACCAGCGTTCTCGGCCTCGGCCGCATGGGCGGCGCGCTGGCCTCCTGTCTCGCCTCGGCCGGCGTGCCGCTGACGGTGTGGAACCGCTCGCCGGGCCGCGCCGCTGCACACGAGCGCCATGCCACGGTCGCACCGAGTGCGGCTGCTGCCTGCGAGGCGAGCGAACTCATCGTGTTGTCGCTGACCAACTACAGTGCCGGGCTCGAAGTCATGGACGCGGTCGCCGCGCAGACCGTGCTCGACGGCAAGACGCTGCTGCAACTGACCTCGGGCTCGTCGTCGGATGCGCGCACGATGCAGGCCTGGGCGCAGATGCACGGCCTCGGATACCTGGACGCAGCGATCATCGCCTACCCCAATGCCGTCGGTGGTGACGGTGCGATCCTGCTCTGTGCCGGCGACGAGCGCCTGTGGGAACATCATCGCACCACCGTCGAACTGCTCGCCGGCACCTGCCGTTATCTCGGCGAGGCGGTCGGTGCGGCAGCGACCCTCGACTGCGCGGTGCTCGAGTACTACTACGGAGCGACCCTCGCCATGCTGCACGGCGCGGCGCTGTGCGAATCGGAGTCCCTGCCATTGACCGAGTATTTCTTCCTGGCCAAGAAGCTCGCGCCGCTGATGCACGCCACCGCTGACGGCGCACGCGAGATGATCGCGCGCGAAGTCTACGCCGGGAACGATTGCACGCTCGACGTGCACGTCGCCGCGATCCGCCACATCCAGCGCATGAGCCACGACAACGAAATCGACACGCGCGTCCCGGACACCATCATGCAGCTCTACCGTAAGACCGTTGCCGCGGGCTACGCGGACGACGAGATCGCGGCCCTGTTCGAGGTGCTCCGCCGCGGCGGCGCACGCTGAGTCCGCGAGTCGCCGTGAACGAGCGCCGACGCAGCTTCGTGCTCACCTTCGGCCGCAGCGGCTCGTCGCTGCTGTGCGCCCTGATGAGTGATGCCGGCGCCGATTTCGGGCTGACCGCGCCGTCCGAGTGGGACCCGCGTGACGGCGTGCTGGAGCATCCCGATATCAAGCGGGCCGCGCACCACATGCGCCGCGCTTACGATATCGATCACGGACGCCGCTACCGCTTTTCGCCCGAGCTCGAAGCGCGCTGGCGCCGGCGCCGTGCGCGGCACTGGCTGAAGCGCGCCCTGCCGCAGGCACGCTGCTTCAAGATCGGCGACCTGGACCTGCTCGTGCAGATGAGTTTCGCGCTCGGCTACGAACCGCGCGTGATCCTCAACTATCGCGATTTCGAGCACGCCCTGGCGAGTACCCTGGTCGGCCGCAAGCACATCGGTGCCGACGATCTCGCCGCCGATTACCTACGCATCTGTCGGCAGGGCGTGGTGCTCGTGCAGACGTTCGGCGGCTGCGTCGTCGGCTACGAGGAAATGCTCGGCGCACCGGGTGGCCCCTGGATCAACGCGCTCGCACAGAGCGCCGGTCTCGAGGTGGGCACGCTGCGCGCCGCCGCCGCGGCGCGTATTCGCGGCAATGCACCAATCCTCGCCGACACGCCGTCCGCGTATCCCGAATGCCGGCGGCTGCACGAACTGCTGCGCGGCCTGTCCGGACGCAGCTTCGAACCGAGCCGCACGGTCATGCGGGCGATCGAGGCGCGGCGCGCCAGGCGCTGAACGGCAACCGGGCCGGGCGCAAGCGCCTAGGTGTGGCGCGTGCGTGCCGCGGCGCCAGCCGGACGGGCGCCGCGATCCGCGTCAGCCACCGTCGGCGGCGAGCGAGAAGGTGTAACTACGTTCAACCCGCGCTACGCGCACGGCATAACCGGCGTACCACTGGCTGCGACCACGCTCCTGCGCGGCGCGGTGTTCGGCCTGGCGCTTCCAGGCCAGGATCGAGGCCTCGTCGCGCCAATAGGAGACGACGATCTCGCCGCTTGGTTCGTTGGCCGCCTCGACACCGAGAAAACCCGGCTGGTCCGCCACCAGCTCGAGCAGACGCGCCACCGTCTCGCCGTACTCGCGTGTGTCTTCACTGGGCACAGCGGTGAAGATCACCGCGTAGTAAGGGGCGTCGAGGCCCTCGAGAACGACTGGCATGCGCTTCTCCCGCAAGTGTTGTGACCACAGCTTAGAACCGGATTCGGAATTATTCACGGCGACGCCGGCGCAGCCGACGCGCGCGCCCCGGTTCGGCACGACCGCAACAAGGTCTGCGCGGGCTCGGTTACACTGAGCGGGTTAAGCCGGAGCCTGCCCATGTTTCGTGTCCTTGCGCCCCTCGCTCTGCTGCTCTGCAGCATCGCACCCCAGGCCCAGCAGTCGAACGTCGACATCTGGGCAACGCTACTCAAGCCGCACCACTTCCCCGACGCCGAGATCATCGAGGATGCGAGCGTCATCGAACTCAGCACGCCGTACCGCTCCGAGGACGCCGCTTTCACGCCCGTGCGCATCAAGGCCAAGATGGCGCAGACACCCGAGCGCTACATCGAGACCATTCACCTGTTCGTCGATGCCAACCCCGAACCCAAAGTCGGCACGTTCACCTTCACGCCGGCAGCCGGCAGCGCCGACCTCGCGCTGCGCATCCGCATCGACCGTTACACGGACGTGCGTGCCGTTGCCGTGCTGAACACCGGCGAACACCACATGGCGACGAGTTACGTCAAGGCACAGGGCGGCTGCGCCATTCCGGTCGCCATCGATTACAAGGAAGCGATGTCGGGCCTCGGCAAGGTCCAGCTGCGCACGCTGGCCGCTGACGGTGAAGCGGACGGCGACAACGGCATCGCCACCCAGCTTCGCGTGCGCCACCCCAATTTCACCGGCATGCAGATGGACTACAAGATTTACGCCGTGCGCCCGGCGCACTACGTCAACTCGATCCGGGTGCTGCTGAACGGGGAACCGGTGATGAGCGCCGAGACCGGCATTTCGGTCAGCGAGGATCCGAGCTTCCGCTTCTTCCTCGGTCCGCAGGCGAGCGGCGAGCTGAGCGCCGAGATCACCGACACCAAGGGCAACAGCTGGAGCGAAAAGCTGACGCTATGAGCGCGCGCGGCGACGCGCCTCAGGCGCGCCGCACGTGCGGCGCCGCGAGGGCCGCGACCGCTTCGGCCACGACACGCTCGACGAGTTCGGCCGCCGGCGGCGCATCGTGTAACAGGTCAGCGGCCTCGCCGACGATGACGGGGGCACCCTCGATGTCCCCCGCCGCTTGCGCGCGCTCGAAGCGCGCACGTTCGGCCGCCAGCGCCGCCTCGAACGCGCCCGGATCGGCGGCGTGGCGCGCGGTCGCCTGGTTGGCGAGCGTGCGCAGCGCATAGCCCGCCGGCCATTCCCAGCCGCGCAGCAGGTCGAACACCGGGCTGCGCACCGTATCGTCACCGCCCGCGTCGAGTACGCGCGCGCGCGCCGCCGCGCCCGCCAGGCTTTCCGCACTCGCGTAGAAGCGGCTGCCGAGCATCGCGCCCTGCGCACCGAGCACCAGCGCCGCGGCGAGACCGCGGCCGTCACCGATGCCGCCGGCCGCGACGACCGGGCAGCTCCCGGCGATATCGACCACGGCCGGCACCAGCGGCAGTGTCGCGCGCTGGCCGGCGTGTCCACCGGCTTCGCCGCCCTGGGCGACAATGACGTCGGCGCCCGCGTCTAACGCCGCACGCGCCTGCGCCAGGCTCTGCACCTGGGCAATCAGCAGTGCGCCCGCCGCGTGCACGCGATCGGCGTACGGCGCCACCTCGCCGAACGACAGCAGCACCGCGGCGACGCCGTGCTCGAGCGCCATGTCGAGCAAGGCCATACGCCCATCGAGTCGCCAGGTAATGAAGCCGACACCGATGCGGGCATCGCCGGCACGGGCGAGCTCGGCGCCGAGCCATTCCGGGTCGCCGTACCCGCCGCCGATGAGGCCGAGACCGCCGGCACCACTGACCGCCGCGGCAAGGGCGCCGCCGGCGACGCCCGCCATGGGCGCGAGCAGCAGCGGGTGACGGATGCCGAGCAGTTGGCACAGGGGCGTGGTGAGCATCGCTTGCATGGACGCATTGTCCGCCCTGGCGGCGCCGCTGCCCAGCCCGCGGAGACCTCGCGCCCACCCTGGGCTAAACTGCGCGCGGCCCGCCACACGGCCCGCCTCGGGAGCCGGCCGCGGCGCTGCCGGGCCGCCCGTTCACTCGCCGCACACGTCGCAGGAAATCATTGCCATGTTCGATCGCAATTTCATCGTCCTCGAGCTCGCCAACATCCTCGCCGGCCCGGTCACCACGATGGCTTTCGCGGAGCTCGGCGCGCGCGTCATCAAGCTCGAGAACCCGAACACCCGTGGCGACGCGACGCGCGGCTGGAAACTCGTCGGCGAGCCGGCCGAGACCGACGTTTCCGGCTACTTCTCCTGCGCGAACTGGGGCAAGGAGTCACTCGCGGTCGATTTCACCTGCCCGGCGGGCCGCGAGCTCGTCCACGCCCTCGCCCGCCAGGCCGACATCGTCGTGGCGAGCTTCAAGCCCGGCGACGAAATCAAGCTGGGGCTCGACTACGCGACGCTCGCGGCGCTCAACCCGCGCCTGATCTACGGCCAGGTGACGGCCTACGGTCCCGACGATCCGCGCCCCGGCTTCGACGCGATCCTGCAGGCCGAGGCCGGCTTCACCTACCTCAACGGCGAACCCGACGGCCCGCCGACCAAGATGCCGGTCGCGCTGATCGACCTGCTGCTGGCCCACCAGCTCAAGGAAGGCCTGCTCCTGGCCCTGCTCAAGCGCGAGCGCAGCGGCCAGGGCTCGCATGTCACGACCTCGCTGCTCGAGGCGGGCGTCGCCTCGCTCGCCAACCAGGCGACCAACTACCTCGTCGGCGGTGTCGTGCCCCAGCGCATGGGCTCCGAACATCCGAACATCGTCCCCTACGGCTCCATACTCGCCTGCGCCGACGGCCGCGAAGTCGTCATCGCCGCGGCCACCGAGCGTCAGTACCGCGAACTCGTTCGCGCCATGGATCTGGCGGAGCTGGCCGATGATCCGGCCTTCGCGACCGGGCAGCAACGCGTCGAACATCGCGAACAGCTGCTGGACCGCATCCGCGCACGCGCCGCCGAACTCGCCTCTGCCGAACTGGCCGGCCGCCTGGAACGGGCCAAGGTCCCGTTCGGCTTCGTCAACGACATGGCCGCGGTGTTTGCGCAAGCCGGCGCGCAGCGCCTGCTGCTGCACGGCGAGGTCGATGGCCGCGCGCTGCGCGGTGTGCGCAGCCTCGCCATCGGCGGCGACGCCGCCGAACTCGTGCAGCCGGCGCCGCCACCGCATTTCGACCAGCATCGCGAAGCCGTACTCGGCGACCTGCTCGGCCACGACGCCGCCGCGATCGCCGCCCTCGAAGCGGCCGGCGCATTCGGCCGAGGCACGCCATAGGCGTCGTCTCGGCGCATGATGC
The DNA here is from genome assembly GCA_029977665.1 of Pseudomonadota bacterium. Lineage (GTDB taxonomy): Bacteria > Pseudomonadota > Gammaproteobacteria > JACKNG01. The sequence continues at coordinate 25,308 of JAPOKK010000009.1, forward strand.
CGAGATCGGCTTCAGCCACCTCATCCACCCGGGTGAGGTCGGCGCGCTGGCCGCGAGGAAATTCAAGACACGGGTACGCGCGCCGCCATAGCCTCCAGTGATGCACCAATGTGGATCAGGGGCGATCCCGCCGACACGGAAGGAACCGTGCTGAACGCGCTCGGCGCGGGCACGCCGGACGGGCCGCGGGCGTACACGGCGGAGAGGCTCATTTGGACGACCAGGTCAGAACCGCGGAACATCGGCTTGCCGGAGGTCTCGACGCGCTCGCGCAGGCGCTGATTATCGTCGATGCCGACGGCATGGTGTGCTACGTGAACGAGGCGGCCGCGCGGCTCACCGGCCAGGATGCCGCGTTCGCGCGCGGGCGCCGTTGGAAAGACATCCTGTGCGGCACGAGCCCATCGCATACCGCACCGGCACTCGCGCCCGGCACGCACCGCATCGTTCTCGATGGTGAAGTTACCCCCCGCGATCTCGTTGTCACGGCCCTCGCCTCCGGCGTACCGGGCTACCTGCTCTGCGTGTCGGACAGCGACGACGCTTTCGAACTCGCCCCGGGCCGACGCCAGCAGCCGCTGCTCCAGGTCGCGCTGGAGAACGGACGCCAGGGTCTGTGGGAGTGGCAACCGCGCGACGACACGCTGCACTTCTCGCGCGAGTGGTACGCCATGTTCGGTCACGCACCCGGCTCCGTGCGCTCGCTGCTCGTCGATCTGCAGAGCCTGCTCCACCCCGATTCCGTCTCTGCCGGTCGCGCGGCGCTGGTGCCCATGCTGCGCGGCGAGCGTGATGACTTCGAAGTCGAGCACCGTATCCGCCGCGCCGACGGCGCTTATATCCACGTGCTGTCACGCGGACGTTGCGTCGAGCGCAGTACCGACGGACAGGCGCTGCACGTCGTCGGCACGCACGTCGACATCACGCACCTCAAGCAGACGGAGCAACGCCTGCTGGAATCGCGTCAACTGCTCGAGACGGTCATCGACGCGTTTCCTCAGCGCGTGTTCTGGAAGGATCGCGACAATCGTTATCTCGGTGCGAATCGCAGCTTCGCCCGCGATGCCGGCTTCGCCGATCCGGCGGCGCTGATCGGCATCAAGGTCACCGATATTGCCTGGCCGACTTCGTTCGATCCGATCAGGGAGGATGACCGTCGCGTGCTCGCCGGCGAAGTCGATAAGCTCGTCGTCCGCCGCGAGTTCCGCCCCGTCGCCGGCGACACGTTCTGGGCCGAAACGACCAAGGTCCCCATCCGCGACAGCGACGGCAGCGCCATCGGCATCCTCGGCTTCTACGATGACGTCACCGAACAGCGCCAGCGCGAACTGCAGATGAGAACCATCGCCGAGGCATTCACTGCCGTCGGGGAAGGCCGCCTGCTGGATGCCCTGGCACGCGCAGCGGCGGAACTCGCCGGCGCCGATTACGCGTTTCTCGCGCACCTGGACGACGACGGCACGCGTGCCCGCGTCAGCGCCTCTCACCCGCTGACGTCGCCGGTCCTCACTGACCTCGACTACGCCCTCGCCGGCACACCCTGCGCGTGCACCATCCGTGACGGCCGCCATGCAACCCTGAACGACCTGGTGCGGACCTTCCCCGACGACCATCTCGTGCGCGATCTCGGTATCGAGGCGTATGTCGGCAATCGCCTCGAAACCTCCGACGGACGCCCCATCGGCCTGTTCGTCCTGCTCTTCCGCGAAGCGGTCACGGACCTCGAGCATGTCAACACGGTCATCGACATCTTCTCCGCCCGCGCAACGGCGGAGATTGAACGTGAACGCGCGCTGAGCGAGTTGCGCACCAGCGAACAGCGCCTGGAGACGGCTATCGCGCACGGCGGCCAGGACGTTTGGGAATGGCGGCCGGCCGACGACCGCCTGAACATCATCGGCGATACCTTCGGGCGGCTCGGCCTGGAAAGTGGCAAGGCATTGCGCGTACGGATTCATCCCGATGACCACGCAGTGCAGAAGCGCGCCCTCACCGACTACTACCGCGGCGTCAGCGAGCACTACGAGTACGAAGCGCGCATCCTGCATCCGGATGGCAACTATCGCTGGATGCTGGTGCGCGGACAAACCGCCTCGCGCGACGATCACGGGCGTATCGAACGCCTCATCGGCACGGTCACCGACGTCTCGGCGCTCAAGTCCGCCCAGCTCGGCCTGGAAACGTCGCAGGATTTTCTCGAACTGGTCATTGATACCGTACCGCAGGCGATCTTCTGGCAGGACCTCTCGTTCCACTATCGCGGCTGCAACCAGCGCTTCGCCGAGCTTGCCGGCGTCGCAATGCCGGAAGATCTCGTGGGCCGCAGCGATGCCGACCTGTGGTGGCACGCCTCGGCCGCCACGTTCCGTGCCGAGGACCGATCATTGATCGCGGGCACGGTACCGAGCCTGCACGGTGAGCTGTCGCTGTGCCTGCCCGACGGCACGGACAAGTGGTTCGAACTCGTCAAGGTGCCGATGCGTGACGCCGACGGCGCCATCATCGGCATCCTCGGCGCGGTGCACGATGTCACCACGCGCAAGCAGGCCGAGGATGCCGCGCGTCATCTCGCGTGCTTCGATCCCCTGACCAACCTGCCCAATCGGCGCGACTTCACCGCCCGCCTCCAGAGCAGCCTCGCCCTGGCGCAGCGGCGCCGGCGCACCGGCGCGCTGTTGTTCATCGATCTCGACCAGTTCAAGCAGATCAACGACACCCTGGGCCATTCCGTCGGCGATGCATTGCTGCAGGCGGTCGCCAGACGGCTGCAGGGCGTGACGCGCCAGGAGGATACCGTGGCGCGCCTCGGCGGCGACGAGTTCGTCGTGCTACTGCCCGAGGTCGCCGGCGACCACGACGACTGCGCGCGCCAGGCGCAGCTCGTCGCGGATAAGATCCACGAAACACTGCGTCAGCCGTTCCAGTTCGAGCACCACCAGTTCCACGTCACGCCGACCATCGGCATTTCGTTGTTTCCCGACGGCGACAAGGACGTCGACGATGTCCTCAAGGAAGCCGACACGGCGATGTACAGCGGCAAGGCTGCGGGCCGCGGCGTCACACGCTTCTTCCGCCGCGAGATGGAGGAAGCGGCACAGCGGCGCCTGCGCATCGAGGGCGACCTGCGCAAAGCCATCGTGCGCCAGGAATTCGAGCTGCGCTTCCAGCCGCAGGTCGACGCGACCGGTTTCGTCAGCGGCGCGGAGGTCCTGTTGCGTTGGCAACACCCCGAGCACGGGGTGATTTCGCCCGGCGACTTCGTACCCATCGCCGAGGAACGCGGGCTTATCGTCGACATCGGCCGCTGGGTGCTCGATGCCGCCTTCGATCGCTTTCGCGACTGGCTGGAAAGCGGGCGCGCGGATCTCGGCGAGCTCGCCATCAACGTCAGCTCGCGGCAGTTCCGCGCGGACGACTTCTACGGTGACGTCGAGCGTCTGCTGATCGCCCACCGTATTCCGCCACAACGGGTGGTGTTCGAAATCACCGAAGGCACCGTGGTCGAGGACGTCGAAGCGACCATCGCCATCATGGAGCGTCTGCGCCGCCTCGGCATCCGCTTCGCGATCGACGATTTCGGTACCGGCTACTCGTCGCTGTCCTACCTCAAGCGGCTGCCCATCGACCAGCTCAAGATCGACCGCTCCTTCATCGCCGACATCGGGCGCGACAGCAATGACGAGGTCATCTGCCAGACCATCGTCGCGATGAGCCAGCACCTGCGCCTGCAGACCATTGCCGAGGGCGTCGAGACCCCCGAGCAGTACAACTTCCTCGCGCGTCTGCGCTGCAGTGGCTACCAGGGCTACCTGTTCCTGCCGCCCGCGACCGAAGCAGAGTTTCTCGCCTACTACGACCGCGCCAACCAGCGCTGATGCGCTGCCGGCCGTGGCTCAACCGGCAAGCCACTCGAGCACCAGGCGATTGACGTCCTCGGGGCGATCGAGCGGCAACCAATGGCCGGCGCCCTCGAGGCGCTCGTAGCGCCACGCGGCATCGACATGCGCCGCGCTGCCCGCCATCTGGGCTTCTTCGAGATACGGGTCGGCGCTACCCCAGATGCCCAGCGTCGGTACGCTCACGCGCGGGAATTCGAGGCGGCGGAAGGTCTGCGCGGGATGCGCATTGGCGCGGTACCAGTTGAGCGCCGCGGTCAGTGCCCCCGGGCGGGACAGATCGGCGATCCAGTGCTCACCTTCGGCATGGTGTCCGGTGAAATCGCGCAGCAGCGCCCAGTCGTCGGCCATCAGCAGGCGCTCGGCGAGTTCTTCGAACTGGAACAGCAGCATGTACCAGGAGCGCGCGCGCTGACCGAGGCCGGCGCCGTAGAAGCTCTGCGGATGGCCGACCGACAAGGCCGTGAGCGATGTCACCCGGGCGGCGTGCAGCGCCGCCAGCAACCAGCCGAGCGACGCGCCCCAGTCGTGGCACAACACGTGGACGCGCGCGAGATCGAGTCTGTCGAGCAGGGCGAGAACGTCAGCGAGCAGGATCTCGACGCGATAATCGGCGCGCGCCGGCGGCCGCGCACTGGCGCCAAAGCCGCGCAGGTCCGGCGCCACGACGCGGTAGCCGTCCGCGGCGAGCGCCGGCACCTGGTGCCGCTACAGCTTCGACGAGTCGGGGAAGCCGTGCAACAGCAGCACGGGTGGTCCACTGCCGACGTCCAGGTAATGGAAATCGAGTCCGTTCAGGGTGAGTTGCGGCATGGCGCGAGGTCTCCGGCGAGCAAGCGCGCAACGATAGCGGCCCGAGGCGCGTGCGGCCAGCGCGGGGCGCCACCGGCGGCGGCAAAATGCGCCACAATGGCGCCATCCGGCCACCCCAGTACGTGCCGGTCCGGACCGCCGCCACGAGGACACCGCCATGCCCGATCTGCTCGACAGACTTCACACCCGCGCGCCAATCTGGAGCGCCGGCATGGGCGGCGGCCTCGCCGGTCCCGCGCTGACCGCAGCGGTCTGCGAGGCCGGCGGCTTCGGCGTACTCGGCTGCGGGGGCGCGCTGCCCCGCGCCGAGGTCACCCGGCTCATCGAGCAGACGCGGGCGCTGACCTCGCGCGCCTTCGGCGCCAACATCATCCTGCCGATGTCCGACGGCAGCGACGTCGAAGCCTGTTTCGATGCCCGCGTGCCGGTGCTGGTGCTGTTCTGGGGTGACGTACAACCCTTCGTCGCCGACGCGCACCGGCGCGAGATGTACGTCGTCGCGCAGTGCGGCGGCCCGGACGATGCCGTTGCGGCCGCCGATGCCGGTGTCGACGCGGTCATCGTGCAGGGTAGCGAAGCCGGCGGCCACGTGCGCGCGCGGGCGCCGCTGGCCGAGACCGTGACCCAGGCGGTACGCGTGCTCGGACCGGTGCCGACCATCGCCGCCGGCGGTATCGCGACCGGCGCGGACATTGCCACCGCCCTCGCCTACGGCGCGCGCGGCGTCTCACTCGGCACGCGCTTTCTGGCCAGCCGCGAGGCTGCCGCGCACGACGCCTACAAGGCGCGCGTCGTCGCCGCCGGCGCCGAAGACACGCTGATGACCGAACTGTTCGACATCGGCTGGCCGGCCGCCGCGCACCGGGTCTTGCGCAACGCCACCGTCGTGGCCTGGGAGGGGGCGGGCCGCCCGGCCTCCGGCGAGCGCCCCGGCGAGGGCGAGGAAATCGGTACAATCGGCGCCGGTACGGAGCGTATCGGGATCCCGCGCTACAGCGTCCTGCCGCCGGTCACGGACTTCGATGGCGACATCGAGGCCGCCGCGCTCTACGCCGGAGAATCGGTCGCGCGCATCGACGCCGTCGACGACGCCGCCGCAATCATGACGACCCTGATGGACGAACTGCGTGCCGCTACCTGAGCGGGAGCCGGCTGTACGCCTAACCGAGCAACGTAAACGAAGACGGAAAACGAACATGCGAGTGACCCAGCCCCTGCAGCGCAACCTGCAACAGATCCCCAACGAGGTGGCGACCATCGACGGCGAGCGGCGACACACCTGGGCCGAGTTCGTCGACCGCGTCGCGCGCCTCGCCGGCGGACTCCACCAGCTGGGCCTGAAAACCGGCGATCGCGTCGCTGTCATCGGCCTCAACTCCGATCGCCACATGGAAGTGTTCTTCGCCGTACCCTGGGCCGGCGGCGTCATCGTGCCGACCAACTACCGCTGGTCCGCGCCCGAGATCGCGTTCTCACTGAACGACTCGGGCACGCGCGTGCTGTTCATCGACCGCGCGTTCTGGCCCCTCGTCGAAGCGCTCCGTCCGCTCGTCGAAGACCCGCTGACGGTCATCTGCCTGGACGACGCGCTCCCGGGGCACGACGCCGTTCACGACGAACTGATCGCGGCCAGCGCAGCGGTCGACGAACACGTCGCCGGCGCCGACGACCTGTCCGGCATCTTCTACACCGGGGGCACGACGGGACGTTCCAAGGGGGTCATGCTGACGCACGGCAACCACGTCGCCAACACGCTGCAGTTCGCCGCGATGATCGGCCTCTCGCCCGACATCGTGTACCTGCACGGCGCGCCGATGTTCCACATCGCCGATGCCCTGTACATCTACCTCGTCACCCATCTCGGCGCGCGCCACGTGTTCATCCCGCGTTTCGAGCCGGCCGCCTGCGCCCAGGCGATGCAGGATCACGCCGTGACCGACACCATCCTGGTGCCGACGATGATCCAGATGCTGCTCGAACAGCCGGGCTTCGCCGAGTACGACCTCGGCAAGCTGGCGCGGCTGTACTACGGTGCCTCGCCGATGCCGGAATCGGTCGCCATCGACTTGATCGGCAAGCTGCCATGGGTGGCCGCCTACCAGCTCTACGGCCAGACCGAAGCGGCGCCGCTGCTGACGGCGCTGGACGCCCGCTACCACGTCACCGAGGGCCCGCTGGCCGGCCGCCTGCGCTCGGCCGGCCGCGCGGTGCCGGCGGTCGAGCTGCGCATCGTCGACGAGAGCGGCGCCGAAGTGCCGCGTGGCACGGTCGGCGAGATCGTCGCGCGTGGCCCGAACATCATGAAGGGCTACTGGGGCCGCGAGGACCTCAGCGCGGAAACGCTGCGCGGCGGCTGGCTGCACACCGGCGATGCCGCCTACATGGACGACGGCGGCTTCATCTTCATCAGCGACCGCCTCAAGGACATGATCATCTCGGGTGGCGAGAACGTCTATTCGACAGAGGTCGAAAACGCGCTCTACCAGCACGAGGACGTCGCCCAGGTTGCGGTCATCGGCATCCCGGACGAGAAATGGGGCGAGCGCGTGCACGCGGTCGTCGTGCCACGCGACGGCACGCAGCCCGACCCGGCCGAACTGATGGCCTTCTGCCGCACACTCATCGCCGACTACAAGTGTCCGCGCTCGGTCAGCTTCCGCGACGAGCCGCTACCCCTCTCGGGCGCCGGCAAGGTCCTCAAGACCGAGCTGCGCAAGCCGTTCTGGGAAGGCCGCGACCGCCAGGTGAACTGAGCCCGCGGCGAACCCGGCGCAAAGGTCCACCGCGGCCCGGCGCCCGGCGGCGCCCGCCCGCCTTCAACCCAGCGCGGCGTGGATGTCGCGCAGCAGGGCCGCGGTCGTCTCCCAGTCGATGCAGGCGTCGGTGATCGAGACGCCGTAGCGCAGCTTGCTGACGTCGTCGCCCAGGGCCTGGTTGCCGAATTCGAGGTTGCTCTCGAGCATGATGCCGATCAGCGCGTTCTGGCCGGCGGCGCGCTGTGCGACGACCTCGCGCGCGACGCCCGGCTGGCGCGCGGCGTCCTTGGCCGAATTGCCGTGGCTGCAGTCGACCATGACCGCCGACGGCAGGCCGGCCTTGTCGAGTGCGGCGACGCAGGCCTCGATCGCGGCGGCGTCATAGTTCGGTTCGCGGCCGCCACGCAGGATGGCATGCAGGTCGGGATTACCCCGCGTGCGCACGACAGCGGTGCGGCCATCGGCGTCGATGCCCAGGAAGGCATGTGGCGAGCGCGCCGCCTGCATCGCCTGCACCGCGACCTGCACGTTGCCGTCGGTGGCGTTCTTGAAGCCACACGGTGCGGACAGGCCGCTGGCCATTTCACGGTGCGTCTGAGACTCGGTCGTGCGCGCGCCGATGGCGTACCAGCTGATGAGGTCGCCGAAATACTGCGGCACGATCGGATCGAGCGCCTCGGTCGCCGCCGGCATGCCACTCTCGACCAGTTCGAGCAGGAAACTGCGCGCGAGCGTCAAGCCGCTTTCGATGTCGAAGGTGTCGTTCATGTGCGGGTCGTTGACGAGGCCCTTCCAGCCCACCGTGGTGCGCGGCTTCTCGAAATACACGCGCATCACGACCAGGACACGGTCGGCGATCTCGCCGGCCAGCGCGCGCAGTCGGCCGAGGTATTCCCGCGCGGCAACCAGGTCGTGTATGGAACAGGGCCCGACGACAACCAGGAAGCGCGGGTCGCGCCCGGCGATGATCGCCCCGATGTCGCGCCGCGTCGCATCGATGAACGCCGCCTCCGCCGTACCCAGCGGCAGGCGCTCGCTCAGCGTCGCCGGCGGCATCAGCGGCGTCAGCGAGGCAACGTTGCGGTTCTCGAGGATGAAGGCCTCCAGGGTCAGATCGTCCTCATCGCTCATGGCCGTGCTCCGCAGTTACCGGGTCGAGGAGTTTGCACATCGCTTCATGCTCCGCGTTTGTCGCCACTTCGTGGCACCGTCGTCACCTGCAATGATAGCGCGGCGCGCCCGACTCGATCGCAGCAAGCGGAGCGTCGCGGCCGGCATCGCATCCGCGCGCCGCGGCCGCCCACCCGGGCCGGAACCCGGCGAGGGTCGCGGCAGGCCTCGCGTCGATGCAGCGGAACGGCGAGAATGCGCCCCCGGGGCGGCCGGATGCTTGATAGAGGTCATTGCCAGCGAGCGCATGTCGCTCGATGATGCACCGCATACCCCCGCCCGGCCGGACGCCGGCTCCGAGCGGGAAACCCCGGCCGCGCAAGCGGCCGGCGTGGCCGGTCGCGCTCGTCGCGCCACGCGATGGCGAACGGCCCGCAGCGTCGCTCCGAACATTCCTCAGCCATCAACACCGCGAGACCATGAACTACCGCCATATCGAAATCGAACCCGTGACGCCGGCCATCGGTGCGACCGTGCGCGGCGTCGACATCGCCAGCACCCTGTCCGAGGACGTGCTCGACGAACTCCGCCACGCCTACCACGAACACCTCGTCCTGTTCTTCCGCGATCAGAAACTCACGCCGGAGCGCCTCGTCGCCTTCGCGCGCTGCTTCGGCGAGATCGGCTACTACCCCTTCGTCGAAGGCATGGCCGGCCACCCGGAGGTCGTCGAAGTGGTCAAGAAGGAAGACGAAACGATCAACTTCGGTGGCCTCTGGCATACCGATACGAGCTACCTCGAACGTCCGCCGATGGGTTCGGTACTGCATGCGCTCGAGGTGCCCAGGGTCGGCGGCGACACGCTGTTCGCGAACATGTACCTTGCCTACGAATCGCTCACACCCGGCTTCCGGCAGCTGCTCGAAGGCCTGCGGGGCGTCAACAGCGCCGAAAAGCCGGATGCCGCCGTGACGCGCACCCACCGCATGGCCGACAAGCCGCGCGACGCGCAGGACATCGTGACCACCGCGTCCCACCCCATCGTGCGCACCCACCCGGTCACCGGGCGCAAGGCGCTGTACTGCAGCAATGCCCACACCACCCACATCGAGGGCATGAGCGCGGCCGAATCCGCGCCCATCCTGCAATACCTCTACCGCGTGCAGCAGCGCGAGGAGTTCGGCTGCCGCTTCCATTGGGAACCGGGCTCGGTGGCGTTCTGGGACAACCGCTGCGCGCAACACAATGCCCTCAACGACTACCATGGGCATCGGCGCGTGATGCACCGGGTCACGCTGGAAGGCGAAGTGCCGGCCTGAACGTCTCGGGCGGCGATACCACGCAAATACGAGGGGAGGAACATCACCATGGCTGACCGCTTCTTCAGCGACGAAGAACTGCGCGAGATGGGCAAGCGCACCGTTGACCGACTGACCGAGGCCATCGACGCGGGCGACGGCGAAAAGGCCAAGAAGATCGCGAAACGCATGTATAACGAGTTCCTCGGCATGCACGACCTCTACCGCAACTGGATCACGGCAACGCTGAGCGAAGTCGCGCGCCGCTACGGCGACGAGGCGCTCGACGAGGTGATGGTCGAAGGGGTGCGCGCGTGGTGGAAGCCGATCGTCGAGAGCCTGCCCAAGGACCCGGAGTCCATGCCGGCGCGCATCAAGATGTTCGCCGCCGGCCTGCAGGGCCACCTGCAACCGCTGGAAGTCAGCGAGGACGACGAGAAGGTCGAGATCAAGATGTGCCCCTGCGGCAGCGGCGGACGCTTGATCATGGAAGGCAAGTACGAAGGCAAAGAGGCTTTCCATACCATCGAGAAGCCGCAGCCGCTCACCTACGGCCGACCGGACTACCCGGTCTATTGCGCCCACGAGTACGCGATGGAACGCGTCGATATCGAGGAAAACGGCCGCCCCTTCGTCGTCGTCGAACCGGCCGCCAGGCTCGGCCGCGATTACTGCTCGCTCATCGTCTACAAGGATCCCGACAAGATCCCCG
>JAPOKK010000185.1 GCA_029977665.1 Pseudomonadota bacterium
CTGCCGTGAGGTGATCGGCATGGGCATGGGTCTCGAGGATCCATTCGACAGTCAGCTTGCGGTCCTCGATGTAGCCGATCAGTTCGTCGGCCGAGGCCGTACTGGTACGGCCCGATTTCGGGTCGAAATCGAGTACGGAGTCGACGATCGCGCAATGACCGGTCGCGGGATCGCTGACCACGTAGCTGATGGTGTAGGTCGCTTTGTCGAAAAAGCCACGCACGTCGGGATTCATGGACATTCTCCTTGGCAGGGTCGGCTCATTGGACAAGCGTAACGGCCGCGCCGGTTGACAGGTATATGTAATTATACGTATATATCGATTTATGAATATTGTCGAGATGGGACAGCGCGCCGATGATGTCGCGGCGCTGATGAAGTCGCTCTCGCACCGCACGCGCCTGATGATTCTCTGTCAGCTCGTCGACGGTGAGAAAGCGGTCGGCGAACTCGCCGCGCTGCTCGGCCAGGCCCAGCCGAGCATCTCGCAGCAACTTGCTCTGCTCCGCCGCGAAGGCCTGGTCCAGACGCGGCGCGACGGCCAGAGTGTCTACTACCGCCTGCCTAGTGGCCCGGTCAGCCGTCTCGTCAGCTTCCTTTACCGCAACTTCTGCGATTGAGCGCGTCGCCGGGGTGGCATGGCAGTGACCCCATGCCGAACGCGCAAGCAAACGTGAGCGCGGTGGGCGGGCGTCGCGCTTGCTGGTACCGCCGTGCCGCGATGGCGTCGCATGGTGTTCGGTGCTGCTTCTCGGGTGAGCGTGGCAGCGCATCGCCGTCCGCGGTCTATCTTCTCGCGGCGGTTGGCGGCGAGAGCACCGGGTGCGCCGCCATGCCGGCGCACCCGGTGGGTTGGGCGTGCCCGGCGTGACTCAGGCCACGGTCGCAGCGAGTTCCGCACGCCGCGCGGTCGTCGCCGCGGCGTCGACTGCGAGCGAATCGTCGTCGGCGCTGCCGCTCAGCACGACGCCATAGACGTCGCGCGCCCGTTCGACGGTTTCCCAGCGCTCCAGCACGTCTTTCAGCACGCGGGCCGGGTCTCGCTCGAGCGGGCTGCCGTAGCCGCCGCCGCCGGCGTCGACGCCGCGCACCCACTCGCCGGGACCGAGACGGCACTCGACGACGCCCGGCAGTTTCTCCTCGCTGCCGTCGGCACCGACCTTGTAAGTCGCGGCAGCCGGACCGTTGTGGCCGCCGCGCACGCCGCGTGGCGGGTTGACCTGGCCGTCGCAGGACACCACGACCGTCATCGGGTCGTTGCGCGGCCCGTAGATCACCTCCGCGCCCGGCGCGCCGCGGAAGCGGCCCGCGCCGCCGCCGCCGGCGACCACGCGCAGCGACTTGAACAGCATCGGGTATTTCGATTCGTCCACTTCGACCGAGCCGCGGTACATCAGGCCCGCGGCGACCGGCAGCCCGTAGTTCAGCCAGCCGTCGGTCTCCGGCGTCGCCGGCCCGCCGTTGACCACCAGCCATTCCTGGTTGATGTAGGGACTGCCGCCGAGGCGCCAGTCGCGCCCCGAGATCACCGCGGCGCCGGCGCCCATGCCGACCGCGCCCTCGGCCAGCCCATGACCCTCGCCGATCTCGGCGAAGGCTGCCTGGGTGGCATTGACGATGCGGTCGCCGATATTGGTCGTCGCCATCGAGCAGGAGTGGGGGAACTCGGGGATGCCGATGACGCAGCCCTCGCGCAGCTTCACCGAGAGGCGCCGGAAGCTGCCCTCGTTATGCGGCACGTCGGGGTCGAGGCAGTTGAACACCCCGCAGAGCGCATTGCTGGTGGCGCAGGCGACCGACTCGTTGAGGCCGAAGTCGAGGTTGTCCGGGTTGTCGGTGAGGTCGACCTCGATGCGTCCGGCCGCCGGGTCGATGTCGACCGCGACCTTGATCGGCAGCCCGTCCGGCAGTACCGGTGGCAGCGGATCGTAGACGGTCACGTTTTCGAGACGCCCGGCCGGCAGCTCGCGGATCGCTTCCTCCATGCGCTTCTCGGAGTAGGCGAACCAGTCGCGCACGAACTGCTGGATGGTCTCGATGCCGTAGCGCCGGGTGAGTTCGACCAGGCGGCGCTCGCCGATGCGCGCCGCGCCGACGGTCGCGAGATAGTCGCCGTACCACTGCTCCGGCACGCGGATGCGCCGCTTGCACATGCGGATGATGTCGTCGACGTCCTTGTAGTCCTTCTGCACGCGCACGCAGGGGAAGATGAGTGCGCCTTCCTCGTAGATGTCGCGCGCGTAGGCGTGGTAGGTGCTCGGGATCGAGTTGCCGCAGTCGGCCTGGTGGGCCTTGGCGCAGGTCGTGAACAGGTGCACGCCGTCGACGAAGACCGGGCACATGATCATGTGGTCCGCCGGGTGCGTGTTGCCCATGTACGGGTCGTTGTGCAGGAAGGCGTCGCCGGGGGCGAGGTCCTTGTGCGTGTCGCACATCGACTGCGACTGCAGCGCACTGCCGAAGATGTGTACCGGCAGGCCTTCGCCCGGGCACAGCAGCTGGTTGTCGGCCGTGACGAGCGAGCAGGAAAAATCGCGGACCACCGCGAGCACGGCCGAGCGCGCGGTACGCAGCAGCGTGTTCGACATCTCGCGCACGATGGCGTTGAGCCGGTTGGCCAGCACCGCCATCAGCACGGGGTCCATGTCGTAGGTGATCACGGGTTGATCGGGCTTGTTCATACCTGGCCCTCCGCCGGTGGGGTGAGGATGTAACGGCCGCCGGCGCTGACGCGCGCGGAGGCTCCTGGATTGACGACCAGCGTCGAGGTCGGCTCCTCGATGATCGCCGGTCCGTCGATGACGACGTCGGTGCCGAGGTGCTCGCCGAGGTAGATCGGCGTCTCGACGAGGCCCTGGCCGAAGTAGGCCGGCCGCCGCCGGTCGGGATCGGCGTGTTCCGTGCGGCCGGCGCGCGAAGGTTCGAGCGTCGGCGCCTTGACGTTCGCGACGAGCCGCCCGCGCCAGTTCAGGCATTCCACCGCCTGGCCCGGGTCGGTGATCGCGAACACGCGGTCGTGCATCTGGTGAAAGGCCTCGACCAGCGCTTCGACGTCGGCGGGCGACTCGAAGCGGCTGGCGCCGACCTCGATCTCGAGTTCCCACACCTGGAAGCGGTAGCGCGCCTCGACGAAGTAGCGCTTGCGCAAGTCGGTGAAGCCGCGCTCGGTGAGGCGCGTGCCGAACGTGTCGAGCCGTGCGTCGATGTCGGCCAGCGCCGCGTTGACGCCCTCGAAATCGAACTGGTCGGTCGCCGTCAGCTTGCTCGCACCGGCCTCGGTGACGATGTCGGAGAACTGCATGCCAGACGCCGACAGCGCGCCCGCGGTGCGCGGTACCAGCACCGTGCGGCAACCGAGTTCGGCCGCGATCGGCACGATGTTGAGACCGCCGGCACCGCCGCCGGCGACCAGCGTCGACTCGGCCGGGTTGATGCCCTCGTTGATTGTCAGCTCCTTGATCGCCTCGATCATGTTCTCGTTGGCGACCGCCATGATCGCAAAGGCGGCGCGCTCGACCGATTCCCCGAGGGTCTCGGCGAGGCGGCCCACGACGCGCTTCGCGGCATCCTCGTCGAGCGGCATACGCCCGCCGAGGACGTGCGCCGGGTCGATGTAGCCGAGCACCACTGCCGCATCGGTCACCGTCGGCTCGTCACCGCCGCGTCCGTAGCACGCGGGCCCGGGCTCCGAGCCCGCCGAGTGCGGGCCGACGCGCAGCAGGCCGCCGGGGTCGACCCACGCGATCGAGCCGCCGCCGGCGCCGATCGAGTGCACCGCGACCGAAGCCATGCCGAGGTTGTCGCCGGTCCAGGCGGGTCCGAGCCAGGTGTCGCGCGAGAACTCGACTTCGCCGTCGCGCACGAGGCTGACGTCGAACGTCGTGCCGCCGGCGTCGCAGACGATGATGTCCTCGGCAAGCGACTCCGCGCTGACGTAGGCGAGCCCTGCCACCGGCGCCATCGCCGGGCCGGACTTGACCAGGTAAATCGGCTTCTGCACCACGTCGTGCAGGTGCATCACGCCGCCGAAGGAGGTGCTGACGAGGATGTCGTTGCGGTAGCCCGCCGCGCGCAGGTCGGCTTCGAGCGTGGTCAGGTATTCCTGCATCAGCGGCTTCAGCGATGCGTCGATGGCGGTCGACGACGCGCGCCGGTACTCGCGCAATATCGGGTTCAACTGGTGGGAGAGGGTGTAGGGCACCCCGGGCAGGGCCTGTTCGATCAGTTCGCCGACGCGCAGCTCGTGCGCGGGGTTCGCAATCGACCACAGCAGGCACACCGCGACGGCCTCGACCTGCCGCTCGGCGAGCGTCGCGAGCAGCGCGCGCACCGCGTCCTCGTCGAGTGGCGTCTCGACGCCGCCCTCGGCGTTGATGCGCTCGGGGACTTCGAACGTCAGGCGGCGCGCGACGTACGGGTCGGGATATTCCATGCGCAGGTTGTGCGGCTCGGCCTTGCCGCCTTCCTTCAACAGGAGAATGTCGGGGAAGCCCTGCGTGGTGAGGAACGCGGTCCTGGCCGTCTTGCGCTCGACGATGCCGTTGGTGCCGCGCGTCGTGCCGTAGACGAACATGGCGGATTCGGCGAGCAGGCCGGCGACGCCCAGACCGAGCTCCTCGGCGGCGACGGCGAGACCCGCCTCGATGCTGGCGAAGGCGCGCCGCTTGTCGGTGAGGGCCTTGCCGACTGTGAAGCGGCCGCGCTCGTCGGTGACGACGACGTCGGTGAATGTGCCGCCGGTGTCGACGGAAATGCGGTAGGGCATATGCGGAGATCCCTGCGTTGGATGCGTTCCCCGGGAGACGGTCCGGGCCCGAACGCGCTAGCGCGATGCCTGGGATGCGCCGCCGATCGCCACGCTGCCGGGCGCCATGGAGATTCCTGGCGCGTCTTCACCGTGCGCGTTCGACCGCGTCGTCCCCGCTGCTCGCTGGTGCTGCCCGGGTCCGGCCGATTCCCGCCGTGCGGGGCGACGGCCCCGCGACCGCGCTCGGCGGCCGCGAGGCAGTATAGCCAAACTGCGCGACGTACTCAGGCAGCCAGCGCGGGGCCGCGCGGCGACCAGCTCAGGCCGAGCGCCTCGGCGACGACCTGGCTCGTGATATGGCCGTCGTGCACGTTGAGGCCGGCCGCGAGCCCGGCATCGTCGGCAAGCGCGCGCGCGACGCCCTTGTCGGCGAGCGCCAGCACGTAGGGCAGGGTGGCGTTGTTGAGCGCGAGGGTCGACGTACGCGGCACCGCTCCCGGCATGTTGGCCACGCAATAATGCACGACGCCGTCGATGACGAAGGTCGGCTCCTGGTGGGTGGTCGGGCGCGAGGTCTCGAAACAGCCGCCCTGGTCGATGGCGACGTCGACCAGCACCGCACCCTCCTGCATGCGCGCGAGGTCAGCGCGCGTGACGAGTTTCGGCGCGGCGGCGCCGGGCACGAGTACCGCGCCGATGACGAGAGCGGCCGTGGCGAGACGGGCTTCGATGGCTTCGCGCGTCGCGTACAGGCAGCGCGCGCGGCCGCGATACTTGTCGTCGAGCGCGCGCAGGCGCGGTAGCGAGCGATCGACGATGGTGACGTCGGCGCCTAGGCCGATCGCCATCTGCGCCGCGTTGTCGCCGACCACGCCGCCGCCGATCACGAGCACCTCGGCCGGCGCCACGCCCGGCACGCCGCCGAGCAGCACCCCGGCGCCGCCGTGGGCTTTCCCCAGGCAATGCGCGCCCGCCTGCACCGAGAGGCGGCCGGCGACCTCGCTCATCGGCGCGAGCAGCGGCAGGTGGCCGTCGCGGTCGGTCACCGTCTCGTAGGCGATCGCGGTCGCCCCGGAATCGATCAGCGCGCGCGCCTGCACCGGATCCGGTGCGAGATGCAGGTAGGTGAACAGCACCTGCCCCGCGCGCAGCATCGCGCATTCGACCGGTTGCGGTTCCTTCACCTTGACCACCATGTCCGCCTGCGCGAAGACCGTCGCGGCGTCGGCGACAATCTCGGCGCCGGCCTCGCGGTAGGCGGCGTCGCCCATGCCGGCACCGGCGCCGGCGTTCTGCTCGACGATCACCGCGTGGCCGTGGTGAACGAGTTCGCGCACGCTTGCCGGCGTCAGGCCGACGCGGTACTCGTGGTTCTTGATTTCGCGGGGGACACCGATTCGCATGCTGATTACCTCCTGGGCGATGGCGCTGGCGCGCGCGGCGCGCTGACCATCAATCTAGGACAGGCAGCGCGCAATGTGCTTGTCATTTTCGTCGTCGTGGCCGCTGTTTATTGGAATATATGCGATGATTGTTCCGGTTATGAGTGGAATCTGCGAATAATGAAGATCGATGCGACGGATCGTGCCATCCTGGCTGCGCTCCAGGGCGACGGGCGTATGACCAACGTCGAGCTCGCCGAGCGCGTACACCTGTCCGAGTCGGCCTGCCTGCGGCGGGTGCGCCTGCTCGAGGACAACGGGGTGATCGAGCGCTACACCATGCTGGTCAGCCCGGCCGCGGTCGGTATCAACGGCAACGTGTTCGCCGAGATCACGTTGAACAGCCAGAAGCAGGAGGACCTCGACGCCTTCGAGGCGGCCGTGCGGGCGGTCCCCGAGGTCATGGAGTGCTACCTCGTTACCGGTGAATACGACTACCTGCTGCGTGTCGTTGCGCGCGACACGGTCGACTACGAACGCATCCACCACGAGCACCTGACGCGCCTCCCCGGCGTGGCGCGGGTCAAGACCAGCTTTACGCTGCGCACGGTGGCGAAGAAGACCGAACTGCCGCTGCGGCTGGCCTGAAGGGCGAGCCGTGCCGGGCACGACACACATGGTGCGCGAGTTCTTGTACACTTGCCGCCCGAACGAACCAATGGTGGACGTGCCGGTCCCCCCGCGGCGCAGCGCCGTGAACCCCGTCAGGCCCGGAAGGGAGCAGCGGTAACGGTACCTGCGGGTGCCGGGGTGCGGCTGGCACGCCCGCCGCCTTCTTGCGCGCGACGGCCCGGCGGCCGGTCAGCGCGAGCGGATGACGACGACGTGAAGCGAGACAAGGGCCAGGCGATTGCAGGCAGCGGGCGCGACGCGCTACGCGCGACACGCCTCGCGCGGCCGGCGCCGGCGCGATGAGCTACCAGGTTCTCGCCCGCAAATGGCGCCCGCGCAACTTCGCCGAGGTGCTCGGCCAGGGTCACGTGCTCAAGGCGTTGACCAACGCGCTCGACGGTGACCGCCTGCACCACGCCTACCTGTTCACCGGTACGCGCGGCGTCGGTAAGACGACGCTGGCGCGCGTGTTCGCCAAGGCGCTCAACTGCGAGCGCGGCGTCGGCAGCACGCCGTGCGGCGAATGCGCTGCCTGCCGCGAGATCGACGAAGGCCGTTTCGTCGACCTGATCGAAGTCGACGCCGCTTCGCGCACCAAGGTCGACGAGACGCGCGAGCTGCTCGACAACGTGCCCTATGCGCCGACGCGGGCGCGCTACAAGGTGTACCTCATCGACGAGGTGCACATGTTCTCCAACCATTCCTTCAACGCGTTGCTGAAGACGCTCGAAGAGCCACCGCCGCACGTCAAGTTCCTGCTCGCGACGACCGATCCGAAGAAGCTGCCGGTGACGATTCTCTCGCGCTGCCTGCAGTTCAACCTGACGCGCCTGTCGGTGGCCCAGCTCGCCGAGCACCTCGCCAAGGTGCTCGAGGCCGAGCAGGTACCGTTCGAGCCGGCGGCGCTGACGCTCGTTGCCCAGGCCGCGGCGGGCAGCGTGCGCGACGCCCTCAGCCTGCTCGACCAGGCGATCGCCCACGGCGCCGGGCGCGTCGAGACCGGCGAGGTCGCGATGATGCTCGGCACCATCGACCAGGACCGCGTGCTCGGACTGGTCGAAACGCTCGCTGCCGGGAACGCGCGTGCGTTGATCGAGCGCGCACGCGAACTCGGCAGCTACGTGCCCGACTATGCCCAGGTGCTCGCGGAGATGCTCTCGCTGCTGCGCCGGGTCGCCGTCGTGCAGGCCCTCGATGACGCCGCCGCGGAGGTCGAGAGCGATGCGCGCGTGATCGCGCTGGCCGCGCGCATCGCGGCCGACGAATGCCAGCTCTACTACCAGATCGCGCTGACCGGCCGCCGTGACCTGCAGTACGCACCCGACATGGAAGCCGCGTTCGAGATGATCCTGCTGCGCCTGCTCGCGTTCCGCCCGGCCGCGCCGCCGGCAAAGGCGCACGGCGCGGCGGAGATGACGGCGACTTCCGCCGGCCAGGCGGCACCGGCTGCGTCCTCGACCGCGCCGGCTCCCCGCACTGCCGTGGGCGGCGCGCCGCAAACGCTCACGCCAGCGCCGGAGGTGACAGCGCGTGCAGCGCCGCCCCC
>JAPOKK010000292.1 GCA_029977665.1 Pseudomonadota bacterium
GGCCGTACTGCAGGCCGGTCAGCTCTTCGTACAGGCGCGTCGCGACCGGCCCGGGGCGGCCGTCGCGTATGCGAATGTCCTCGCCGCGGTAGTGCAGCCGCCCGACCGGGGCGATCACCGCACCGGTGCCCATGCCGAAGATCTCGCTGATACGCCCCGCGGCCAGCCCTTCGAGCACCTCGTCGATGGTGATGCGGCGTTCCTCTACCGGGTAGCCGAGGTCGGGGGCGAGTTCGAGCAGGGAGCGGCGCGTGATGCCCTTGAGGATCGCACCGGTCAGCGTGGGCGTGACGATCTCGCGACCCTCCTGGACGAAGGCGATGTTCATCGCGCCGACCTCGTCGATATAGCGTCGCTCGACGCCATCGAGCCACAACACCTGCTGGTAGCCCTTGGCGAGCGCGACCTCGGTGGCGGCGACCGAGGCGGCGTAGTTGCCCGGTGTCTTGGCCTCGCCGGTACCGCCACGCACCGCGCGCACGTAGTCATCGGACACGTAGACCGAGACCGGGGCGAAACCGTCGGCGAAGTAGGGCGCGACCGGCGAGAGGATCACGTAGTGCAGGTACTCGCGGCTGGCGCGGACCTCGAGCGTCTTCTCCGTTGCGATCATGACCGGGCGGATATACAGCGCCGTGCCCGGGCGATCCGGCACCCAGCGGTGTTCGAGCCTGACCAGCTCGGTGATCGCGGCGACGTGGGCGTCGACGTCGACCGCCGGCATGCCCATGCGCGCCGCCGACTCGTTGAAGCGCTCGGCGTTCAAGGCGGTGCGAAACAGGTTGATGTTGCCGTCATCGCGACGATAGGCCTTGGTGCCGTCGAAGATCATCTGCCCGTTGTGGTAGACGGTCGTTGCCGGATCGAGGGTGATCGGACGGTAAGGGCCAATGGTGGGGTCGTGCCAGCCGTGCGCGGCATCGTAGCGCTGGGTGAACATGCGGTCGGTGAACACGCGTCCGAAGCCGAGGCTCTCGGGTAGGACCACCGGTCGCGTCTCGGCGACCGGCTCGATACGGATGTTTTCAGTCATGGTGGGGACGAGTTTCCGGGAACGAAAATGAGGGCGGGGCGGCGGCTCAGGTGACCGAGCTGCTCCAACGGGGGGCGCCATGGGCATCCCAGTAGGCCTGGCGCAAGGTCCGTGTGAGCGGGCCGGGGTGGCCGTTGCCGACGGGTTCGTCATCGAGCCGGGTGACCGGCATCACCCCGCCGGCAGTGCTCGTAATAAACAATTCGTCCGCGGCTTGCAAGCGTTCGACGCCGAACATCTCGACACGTGTCGGGATCCCGGCCCGGTCAGCGAGTTCGATCACGGTGCGCCGGGTGATGCCTTGCAGGACGCCCGACGCCGGTGTCCACAGCGTGCCGGCGCAGACGGCGAAGATATTGAACCCGGGGCCTTCGGTGACCTCGCCGGCGGAGTTGAGCAGCACCACGTTCTGGGCAGCGCGGTCGTAGGCCTCGAACAGGCCCGCGACGAGGTCACCCCAGTGGAAGTTCTTCACTGTCGGGTCGACGGCGCGCGGATCGATGCGCACCGTGTCGCGTGCGATGACCATGGCGATACCCGCGTCCTGCTGTTCCGGGCGTAGCAGCCACACGTAGGGGATGGCGAAGGCGTAGAAACGATTGGCAAAGCGGCGCGGGTCGCGCTCGCCCGCGACCGGGACGCCACGCGTGACGATCATCTCGACGTAGGCGTCGTCGAGGCCGCTCGCCCGCACGCAGTCGTGCAGGACGTCGCGGATACCGTCACGATCGAGCGGCGGCTCAAAGCGCATGCGGCGCCACGATCGCTCGAAACGCTCGAGGTGGTCTTCGAGCCGGAAGAAGCGGCCATGCCACACGGCGACCACGTCGTAGGTGCAATCGGAGCGCGTGAAGCCGGTGTCGAGAATGGGGATGCGTGCTTCGGCGATGGGAACGAGGGCGCCATCGATCCAGGCGCAGCCATCGGCATAGGGGTTGCTCGCCGCCGCGGGCGAACGCTCGGGCTGGTTCATCACGGGTCCTCCGTTCTCGGGGCGGTGCGGCGTGCGTCGACGCGGCGTGGTCTGCGCTCCGGCGCACGTCAGGTCACCAGCATAGCGGGACAGCGCCGCCATGGGCAGCCTGTGCAGGACGGCCATCGAAACCTCGCCACGGCGTGGGTAGACTAGAAGCGGGCACGGACCCTATGCCAGGCGATTGCCCGCGATTGACCGCGGGACTCGGGGAGGAGTTGTATGAGCCGTTTTCTGTTGGGCGTCGATGTCGGCGGCACGTTCACCGATTTCGTCGCCTGCGATCGCGAGACGCACGCCGTCAGCGCCTGGAAGAACCTGACCGTGCCGGACGATCCGACGGCAGGCATTCTCGACGGCCTCGCCGCTCTGGAAGATCCCGGTGCCGTGCGCACCTTGCGGCTCGGGACCACCGTCGCGACGAATGCGTTGCTCGAACGCAAGGGAGCGCGTGTCGCCTACGTGACCACCGCCGGCTTTCGCGACGTGCCGTTCCTGCAGCGCGGCAACCGGGCGCACCATTACGACAGTGGCTGGATCAAGCCGCGCCCGCTGGTGCTGAGGCGCGATTGCTTCGAGGTCGATGAGCGCGTTGCCAGTGACGGGCGCATCCTGGAACCGCTCGACGACGAGGCCGTGCGCGAGCTGGCCGCACGCATCGCCGCGGCCGGCGGGATCGAAGCCGTCGCGGTGAATTTCCTCTTCTCCTATCTCGAACCGGCGCACGAACGGCGCGTGCGCGAGCGCCTTGCCGAGCTGCTCGGTGACGTTCCCGTGTCGATTTCGTCCGAGGTGCTGCCGAAGTGGAAGGAGTACGAACGCGCCTCGACCGTGCTCGCCGACGCCTACATCAAGCCCGTGGTGCATCGCTACCTGCGCGACATGCACGACCGCTTCCGCGCCGCCGGCATCACGTCGGCGCCGGTGGTGATGAAATCCAACGGTGGCGAGATGACGCTGGCCGGAGCTGCCGCGCAGCCGGTACACCTGACCTTGTCCGGACCGACCGGCGGTACCGTCGCCGCCCGCCATGTCGCCGCGCAGCTCGGCCACGAACACGTCGTCACCTTCGACATGGGCGGCACCTCGACCGACTGCTCGACCATCGTCGGCGGCGAACTCAGCTTCACGACCAGTTTCGAACTCGAATTCGGCGTGCCCATCCAGGTGCCGATGATCGACATCCGCACCATCGGCGCGGGAGGCGGTTCGATCGCCTGGATCGATCGCGGCGGCATGCTGCGCGTGGGACCGATGAGCGCCGGTGCCAGGCCGGGGCCGGCCTGCTACGGCTTCGGCGGCGAGGCGCCGACCGTGACCGACGCCAACCTGGTGCTCGGCCGCATCAGCCCGCACCGCTTCCTCGGCGGCGAGATGGCGCTCGACGTCGATGCCGCGCGGGCCGCGGTCGCCGCGGTCGGCGAACGCATCGGCCTCGACGTGGAACAGACCGCGCTCGCCATCCTGCGCATCGTCAACAACAACATGGTCGGTGCCTTGCGCACGGTGCTCGTCGAGCGTGGTCTCGATCCGCGCGAGTTCTGCCTGCTCGGTTTCGGTGGCGCCGGCCCCTTGCACGTCGCCGACCTGCTCGCCGAGGCCGGTATCCCGCGGGGCGTGGTGCCCTTGCACCCCGGCCAGTTCTCCGCCCTCGGCTTCACGTTCGCCGACGCCCGGGTCGATCTCGAGCGCACCGTGCAGATGACCTCGGCGCGTTTCGATGGCGAACGGGCCAGCGCGTTGCTCGGTGACCTCGTCGCGAGCGCGGTCGCGGCAATGCGTTCGCAGGGCTACGAGGAGCCGGTGCGGCTGGAGCGCGCGCTCGAACTACGCTACCTCGGTCAGAATTACGAACTCGAACTTCCGTACGAACGCGACGACTTCGACGCCAGCACGCTCGCTGCGCTGTGGGAGGCGTTTCATGCGCGCCACGAGGCGCGCTTCGGATTCGCCATCCCCGGTGAGGTGATCGAGCTCATCACGTTGAAATGCACCGCGATCATCGAAACCGACAAGCCGCGGCTCGCACCGCTCGCGGCTCGTGCGCCCGCGGCGGCGTATGAGCGGCGCACCGTGTGGTTCGACGACGGTGCGCACGACACGCCGGTCTATGCGCGCGACGATCTTGCCCCGCAACAGCGACTAACCGGGCCGGCGTTGATCGAGGAAGCGGCATCGGTCACGGTGCTGCGTCCCGGGCAGTTGCTCGAGGTGGCTGCCAGCGGTCACCTCGAACTCGCCGCCGCGCCCTGACCCCAAGGAGCCCCGATATGTCCGCGAACACCGGTTTCGACCTCGTGACGATGAACATCATCGAGAACACCATGGTCTCGATATGTCGCGAGATGGGTATCACGTTGATGAAGACGTCCTATTCGACGATCTTCAACGAGGCGCTCGACTTCACCTGCGGCATCGCCAGCCCGCGCGGCGAGATGCTCGCCGTGGCCGAATTCTGCCCGGCCCAGATCGGCGGTATGCCGCTGCTCATCCGTTCGTGCCTGCAGGAGGTTCCAATCGAAGAAATCGAGCCCGGTGACGTGCTGGTGCACAACGATCCCTACCGCGGCGGACTGCACACCCCCGAGCATACGTTGTTCTGTCCGCTGTTCGTCGATGGTGAACTGATCGCGTTCACCGTCGCTATCGGTCACGTCGCCGAAGTCGGTGGCATGGTGCCGGGCGGCTTTCCTTCGGAGGCAACGGAGATCTTCCACGAAGGCATCCGCGTGCCGCCGGTGAAGATCAAGAAGCGCGGCGAGGACGTGCCGGAGGTCTGGAAGCTGTGGCTCGCGAACGTGCGCACGCCGCGCTACA
>JAPOKK010000385.1 GCA_029977665.1 Pseudomonadota bacterium
CTCGCCGCCGCGGCGGCCGCGGTCAAGCTCGGCCTCGATGCGCGCTCGGATGTCGAACTCGGCTGGACGGCGTGGCAGGAAAGCAAAACGGATACCGGCACGCGCCGTGCGCGCACCAAGGGGATCGGTGATCTCGTGCTGCGGTACAAGCGCCGCCTGACGTCCAGCGACGCGGCGATCGGCGTCTCCGCAATTCCTTACGTCAAGCTGCCGAGTGCGTCCGCGGGCATCGGCAACGAACGCGTCGAGGGCGGCCTGATCCTGCCCGTCAGCCTCGGCCTGCCCGGTGGCCTCGGCCTGACCCCGGGACCCGAAATCGACTTCCTCGCCGAGGTCGACGGCAATGGTACGCGCGTCAACATCACCAACCTGGTCAACTTGAGCCGCAGCTTTGGCCGGCTTACCCTCTACGCCGAGTACTGGACGGCCAATGATTTCGCCGCCGAGATCGACGGCGATCAGAGTTCGGCCGACGTTGCTGCCTCGTGGCTGTTCACGCCGGACTTCCGGGTCGACGCCGGTGCCAATTTCGGCCTCGACGAGCAGTCCCCCGACTACCAGGTGTATCTCGGTGTCGCCAAGCGCTTCTGAAACGCCGCTCGCGGCAGAGGACCAACGCTGGATGCGCGAGGCGCTCGCCGTTGCGGCGGCCGCCGAGCGCTGCGGAGAGGTGCCGGTCGGCGCGCTGGTGGTCGATGACGGGATCGAGATCGCGCGTGGTCACAACCGCTGCATCATCGACAACGACCCGACGGCGCACGCCGAAATCGTCGCCCTGCGCGCCGCGGCCGCTGCGCGCGGTAATTATCGCCTGACTGGCGCGACCCTCTACGCCACGCTCGAACCCTGCGCGATGTGTGCCGGGGCGATCGTGCACGCACGTATCGCGCGCGTGGTGTACGCCGCGCCCGACCCGCGCGCCGGCGCCGCGGGCAGCGTGATGGACGTGCTCGGCCATGCTGCACTCAACCACCATCCCTGCGTGCACGGCGGCGTCGAGGCGGCAGCGGCGGCCCGGCTGTTGACCGATTTCTTCCGCGCGCGGCGTGTCCGGCCCGTGACATGACGCTGCCGGAAGGTCCCCCACAAGCAGCGCTCGAGCGCGCCGCACGCACGCTCGGCGAACGGCTTGCCGAGCGCGGCTGGCGCGCGGCGACCGCCGAATCGTGTACCGGCGGCTGGATCGCGCAGGCGATCACCGCCATCGCCGGTAGCTCGGACTGGTTCGACGGCGGTCTGGTGACCTATTCCAACCAGGCCAAGATCGAACTTCTGGGTGTCGACCCCATGCTGCTCGAACGGTACGGCGCGGTCAGTGCCGAGGTCGCCGCGGCGATGGCCGAGGGCGCGCTGCGCCGGCTCGGCGCGGATCTCGCTTGCGCCGTCACCGGCGTCGCCGGCCCTGGTGGTGGCAGTGCCGCGAAGCCGGTCGGTACGGTGTGGTTCGGATTCGCCCGCGCCGGCGGCGCCACGCGCACGCTGACGCATTGCTTCCCCGGCGACCGCCGCGCGGTGCGAGCGCAGACCGTGGCCGTGGCGCTGGAGGAACTGGCCGCGCAGGCGGGCTGAGCCAGTGGCGCGGCTGTTCTTCGCGCTGTGGCCGGACGAGGCCACGCGCGACGCGCTTGCAAAGGCCGCAGCGCACGTCGATGTGCGCGAGGGACGCCGGGTGCGCCCGGCGAATCTGCACCTGACACTGGCCTTCCTGGGTAACGTGCCGGCTGCGGCGCAAACGGCCCTGATGGCGGGCGAGCCGGCGCCGTCGGCAGCGGCGTTCACGCTCGACGTGGGGCTCGCCGGGTGGTGGCGGAGCAGCCGCGTGGCCTGGCTGGCGCCGCTCGAGGAGCCGCTCGCGCTGCATGCGCTGCAGGCTGCCGTGAGCGATGCGGCCGACGCGGCCGGGCTGCCCGTCGAGTGCCGGCCGTACCGTCCCCACGTGACCATCGCGCGGCACGTGAGGCGCGCGCCACGCAGCCTGGAGGCCTTCGAAGTGCGCTGGCAAGTGACTGATTTCGCTCTTGTCGAGTCACTCCAGGGCGCCGTTGGCGCGCACTACGAAGTACGCCGTCGCTGGCCGCTCGCGGGTCGTGTCGGCAATTAAACGGGCCGGGCATCTATGCGATAATCCGGGCGCGCTGGACCTCCCACTCATCACCCGAAAAGAGGCATGAAAATGGACGAGAACAAGCAGAAGGCGCTGGGAGCGGCGCTCTCCCAGATCGAGAAGCAATTCGGCACCGGATCCATCATGCGCATGGGAGACCGCGGTGCGGTGCCCAATGTCGAGGTCGTCTCGACCGGCTCGCTGAGTCTCGACATCGCGCTCGGTGTCGGCGGCCTGCCGCGCGGGCGGGTTATCGAGATTTACGGTCCCGAGTCGTCAGGTAAGACGACGCTCGCCCTGCACGTCGTCGCACAGGCGCAGAAGCTGGGCGGCACCTGCGCGTTCGTCGATGCCGAGCACGCGCTCGATCCACAGTACGCCGAGCGCCTGGGCGTCGACGTCTCCGAGCTGCTCGTCTCGCAGCCGGACACCGGCGAGCAGGCACTCGAGATTACCGACATGCTGGTGCGCTCGGGCGCGGTCGACGTCATTGTCGTCGACTCGGTCGCGGCGCTGACACCGAAGGCCGAGATCGAAGGCGAAATGGGCGACAGCCATGTCGGCCTGCAGGCGCGGTTGATGTCCCAGGCCCTGCGCAAGCTGACCGGCAACATCAAGCGTTCGAACACCCTGGTCATCTTCATCAACCAGATCCGCATGAAGATCGGCGTGATGTACGGTTCGCCTGAAACCACGACCGGTGGTAATGCGCTCAAATTC
>JAPOKK010000309.1 GCA_029977665.1 Pseudomonadota bacterium
CCCGACAGTGTCGTTTTCGTTGCCTTCGTTCCAGCTCATCGGCGGCTCACCTCGGCTGTGCACGGGATCCGCCGTGCCGGTCGGCGCCGAGCGCCCGCAGGGTTGGCGGCAGCGCGTCGAGCGAATCGATGAGCGCGTGCGGCCGGCAGTCTAGCAGAAGGCTTCGCGCGTGCGTGCCGTGGGTAATGCCGATGGCGGTCATGCCCGCGGCGTGCGCCATCATCAGGTCAAAGGTGGTGTCGCCGACCATGACCGCGTTTGCGGGAGCGACGCCGAGCTCGCCGAGGATCTCGCGGAGCATCGTCGGATCGGGCTTGGGTGGACAATCGTCGGCGCTGCGCAGGGCATCGAAGTGTCGTCTGATACCGGTCTCGGCGAGGGCCTGCACGAGCCCGCTGCGACTCTTGCCCGTCGCAATGGCGAGCAGGCGGCCGTCTGCGGCGAGTGCCGAGAGCGTGTCTTCGACATGGGGAAACAGCGGCGCGGGCAGTGTCGTGCCTCGTGCATAGTGCCTGCGGTAGCCGCACACGAGGCTGGTGCGTGCGGCATCGCCAGCGGAGCCGTGCAGGCGCGCGACGCCCTGCTCCAGCGACAGCCCGATGATGGCGCGCACCTCGGCGGCGCTTGGCGCGGCCAGTGATTGCTCGACGAAAGCGGCCTGCATGGCGGACACGATGCGTGCCTCGCTGTCCATCAGCGTGCCGTCGAGGTCGAACACGACAAGTTCGATCACGCGTTACGCAGGCGCGCGAGCACCGCGGCGAGCTCGGCGGGCAGCGGAGCGCGCACGTCGATGGCGCCGAACGGCGTCGACAGCGCGACGTGGCTCGCATGCAGGAACAGGCGCTCGAGGCCCTGGGCGGCGAGCTGCCGGTTACAGCGTTCCTCGCCGTAGTGGCGGTCGCCGGCGACCGGGTGACCGAGATGCCGGGCATGGGCACGGATCTGGTGCATGCGTCCGGTCTCGAGGCGCAGCTCGACGAGCGAGTGCGGCCCGACAGCTTCGATGCCTTCGACGAGGGTACGCGCGTGCTTGCCGGCGCTGCCGATGCTGCTGCGCCGCTCGCCCTGGGCATCGCGTGCGATCTCGATGTCCGCCTCGATGACGTGCGTGGCGCGAGCCAGGCGCCCGCACAGCAGCGCGGTGTATCGCTTGACCGCGTTGCGCTCACGGATCGCGGCGTTGACCGCACGCAAGGTCTCGACGTCCTTGCACAGTACCAGGCAGCCCGAGGTGTCGCGGTCGAGGCGATGCGCGAGGTCGAGGCGCGCGGCCTGCGGGCGTGCCGCGCGCGCGATCTCGATGAGGCCGTAGCGGATGCCGCTGCCGCCGTGGCAGGCCAGGCCGGCGGGCTTGTCGACGACGAGGAAGCGCGCGTCCTCGTAGCACACCATGTCTTCGAATGCGGCAACACGCGCAGGCGGGATACGCACCGGACCCTGCGTATCCTCGACCGGCGGAATGCGCACCGCGTCGCCCGCGGCGAGGCGGTAATCGGGTTTGGCGCGCGAGCCGTTGACGCGGACCTGGCCGCTGCGCAGGAGCTTGTAGACGAGTCCGCGCGGCGCACCCTTGATTTCGCCCTGGAGGAAGTTGTCGAGGCGGCGCCCGGCGTGCTCGCGCGCGACCGTCACCGTGCGCACGGTGGTGCGTCGCGGCGGCGCGTCGGCGCCGGCCGCATTATCCTGATTGCCGGGGTGGGTCAAGGTTGCTATATTGCGCCGGCCATGACGAAGGCTCTCCTTCGGCATGGCGAACCTGCGGAAATATCCAGAAGACGTGGGACGTTACGGCTAAACCGCAAAGTAGTTTAGCAAACCGCTCGGACATCGCACCCGTTTCGCCTGCGCCGACCCCGGCGCAACCTCGCGATGGCAGCTGCGGGCGCCGGACTGGCCGGCGCGGCGCGGCCGGCCCTTCTGACCGGTTCCCCCATTCGGACGACGCAGACACGGCGGCCGCGGTGCGACAACCGCGGACACTTGGAAACAACATTTCGTCGATGGCCGGCCTGCCCGGCGATCGGCGCAAGGGGCTTGCAGCGCGCAACGACCCCGGCGCAGGGCGGCGTCAGCCGCACCTGGCCAGAGTCCCGAGCGGTGCGTACGCACTGCTGCCCTGCATCAGGATTTGAATCATGAAGAGAATGCTGGTCAACGCGACCCAGCCGGAAGAGCTGCGGGTCGCCTTGGTCGATGGTCAGCGTCTGTACGATCTGGACATCGAAGCTACCGGGAAAGAACAGAAGAAATCGAACATCTACAAGGGCAAGATCATCCGTATCGAGCCCAGCCTCGAGGCGGCCTTCGTCGATTACGGCGGCAACCGCCACGGCTTCCTGCCGCTCAAGGAGGTCGCCCGCTCCTACTTCAAGGACAGCGCCAAGGCCGGCGGTAACGGCCGCGTCAACATCAAGGAAGCGTTGAGCGAGGGCCAGGAAGTCATCGTCCAGGTCGAGAAAGAAGAGCGCGGCAACAAGGGTGCGGCGCTGACCACGTTCATCAGTCTCGCCGGGCGCTACCTCGTCGCGATGCCCAACAATCCGCGCGCAGGTGGCGTGTCGCGGCAGATCGAAGGCGAGGATCGCGACGAAGCGCTCGACGCCATGGCGGGGCTCGAGATTCCCTCCAACATGGGGCTCATCCTGCGCACCGCCGGGGTCGGCAAGTCGACCGAGGAGCTGCAGTGGGACCTCGACTACCTGCTGCAGTTGTGGAAAGCGATCGACGAAGCCGCGCAGGGTCGCCCCGCGCCGTTCCTGATCTACCAGGACCGCAACGTCATCATCCGCGCCATTCGCGACTACCTGCGCGGCGATATTGCCGAGATCCTGTGTGACGACCGCAAGCTCTACGAGGATGCGCTGGAGTTCATGCAGCAGGTGATGCCGCAGAACACCGGCAAGCTCAAGCTCTACGAGGACAGCGTGCCGCTGTTCAGCCGCTACCAGATCGAGGGCCAGATCGAGTCGGCCTTCAGCCGCCAGGTACGCCTGCCGAGCGGCGGTTCGGTGGTGGTCGAGCCGACCGAGGCCCTGACCACCGTCGACATCAACTCCGCCAAGGCGACCCAGGGTGGCGACATCGAGGAAACCGCGCTCAAGACCAACCTCGAGGCCGCCGAAGAGGTCGGCCGCCAGCTGCGGCTGCGCGACCTCGGCGGGCTCATCGTGATCGATTTCATCGACATGAATTCGAGCAAGAACCAGCGTGCGGTCGAGCAGAAGCTGCGCGAGGCGGTCAAGATCGACCGGGCGCGCGTCCAGATCGGGCGCATCTCGCGCTTCGGTCTGCTCGAAATGTCGCGCCAGCGCCTGCGCCCCTCGCTCACCGAGGCGAGCCACGAAATCTGCCCGCGCTGCGATGGCGTCGGTACCATCCGCAGCGTCAAGTCGACCGCGCTCGGCGTGCTGCGCATCATCGAAGAAGAGGCGATGAAGGATTCGACCGTCAAGGTCACCGCGCAGGTGCCGGTCGATGTGGCCACCTACCTGCTCAACGAGAAGCGGCAGGACGTGACGCGCATCGAGGCGCGCCAGAACGTCTCCATCCTGCTCATCCCGAACCAGAATCTCGAGACGCCGCATTTCGACATCCAGCGTCTGCGCGAGCAGGACCTGCCGCGGGTGCCGGCCGGCGAGTCCTACGAGCTGGTCTCGGAAGTCGAGAATCCAAGCGTGGATTTCACGCGCGACGAGCCCGTCGCGCCGCCGCCGCAGCCGGCCGTACGTGACATCGCCCGCGCCACCCCGCGGCCCGAACCGGCGCCGCCGGTTGCCGCGCCCGTCAGTGGTGGCGGCTTCCTGACGCGCGTGTTCGGCTCGCTGTTCGGCAGTAGCGCCGGCGAGGCGCCGGCCGCGGAGAAGCCGGCCACCGAGCGCCCCGCGCGGGGCGAGAGCGGCGCCGAGCGCCGATCCGCCGAGGACGGTGACAATCGCGGTGGCGGCAGCAGCCGACGCTCGCGCGGCGGGCGCCGCGGCCAGGGCGGCAGCAGTTCGCGCGAAGGCAATGAGCGCAAGCGCGGCGCGAGCCGCCGCGGTCGACAGAGCCAGTCCCGCGACGAGGCCGCCGAAGCGACGGCGGACGCGCCGCGCAAGGAGAGCTCGCGCCAGGCCGGCAACAACGCCGACGCCGACGCCGCGCGTGAGGGCGATGGTGGCGGCAACCGCCGTGGATCGTCGCGCCGCCGCGGTTCGCGCGGTGGTGAAGGCCGTGGCGGACGTGGCGGAAATCGTGGCGAGAGCGCGCGCGACGGCGCTGCGCCCAAGGACGCCGAAGCGGAGGCCCGCTCATCGGCTGCACGCGAGGGGCGTGTGGACACGACGAGCGAATCGCCAGCGACGTCGACACCGACTCCTGCCAAGCCGCCGCGCGATCTGTTCGACGAGACGCCGCCAGCGCCACGCGCGGCGCCGCCGGCAGCGGCCGCGCCCGCGGCGGCGTCTGGTGCTTCGGCCACGTCCGCGGCACCGGCCGCAGACAG
>JAPOKK010000411.1 GCA_029977665.1 Pseudomonadota bacterium
ACTGCGCAGGGCCTGGCGGCGCTCGGACGTGGTCCGCGAGCGGCGCATCTCGCGCTGGTCGCGCGCCGGCGCGCGCACCGCCGCGCTCGGCGTTCGCGCACGCGCTTGATGCACGCCGTCATGGTCACGCTGCCGCCGCACCGCATCGCGCGAACCCGTGTCCCGATCGCGACGGCGTACGTCCCGGCGATCGTCATGCCAGCGCCGCTCGCGACCCTCGCGATGATCGTGGCGATCGCGCCCGCGCCAGTCGTGCCGGCCGAAATCCCGCCGGCCAAAGTCACGGTTACTCCAACCGAACGACAGCGTCGCACCTGGACGCCACGTCGCTCGCGACCCGGCCCACGCCGCGCTGCCGAAACGCGGGACCAGCGCGGGTGACGACCAGGAATCGTGGTAACCGATGCGTGGTGCCGTCGAGTAGACGGTCACTTGCGACGGTGGGTAATCGGGCACAGTGACGACCTCGGGCTGCGTCGCGTAGGCCGCCGAAGGTGGTGCCACCCCCGCATCCGCAGACCTTGCGCGGACCGCCTCGACCGCCGCAACGACATCGGCTTGCTGGTGAACGACGGCGGCGCCCAGGCGCGCGGTCCAGTCGAGTTCGCGGTCCATCATTGCGATGATGTCGGGATAGGCGAGCAAGGCGACGACGTTGCCGTCCCAGCCGCTCGTCGCATGGGGTGCGGGTGCACCGCCGGTTGCCGCGAGCAGGCGTGCAGCCTGCACAACCTGTAGCGGGTAGGTCGACGCACCCAGCACCTGCATGACGACCGCTTGCGGGTAATGCGCGATGGGCCCGACCAGCGTCTCGAGGTCGGCGGGTGCCAGGTACTGCGGCGCGGACTGGCGCGGCGCGAAGGCGGCCGGGGGGCCGTAAGTGGCACCTGCATCGTCCTCGATCGCGCCGACGAGCCCGGGCGTGAGCATCAGCAGCAACGCGCACAGGCGTGACTTGATCCGGCCCAGGCAGCGACGTGATGAGCGGAATCCGGATGTCATGGGTGCCTCGCGGGCGACCAGCCCCACACCGCGGGGCTTTGGTTGGCGCCAGCGTCATGCTACCCGTTCGGGCTGAACCGGCGCTTAACGCGTGCCCTCCGGGCTATCCCCCCCGAGCACATCGCCGACGGCAGACGCGGAGCGCGCCTATCGTCTCGCAGCGGCTTGGCGTCCCCGCAGCACCTGTCGTCGTGCGGGGCCGCGCGCGACGCGCGGCCCCTGCGCAGGCTGTTGTTACGAGCGTCCGGTTGCCCGCCTGCGCCGGCGCACCGACCTCGCGGCGAGGATCCCGAGGCCAAACAAGGCGAGCGACGCCGGCTCGGACACGCCGGCAAACGTACCTTCGATCGCAAACGCCATGTCGCCCACGCTCCGCCCCCAGACGTCCGCGTCACCCGAGCGCGTTGCACTCGAGCCTGTAAGCGACGCACGCCCCCATTTCCACTGGCTGCCGCCGATGGCAGGGGTCTGGGTGTCGTATTCGAGGATCGAAATCCAGAAATCCCCGCTGGAAAGGAACAACGACGGCAGGGCGATGCTGTAGGCGAGCCAGGACGAGCCATCGAACGAGCCGCCCGTCGGAGTACCCGTGGCCGCCGCGTCCACGGTGCTGAGCGGAACGCTGCCCGGCGAGCCGCCGGTATCGGCGAAAAAGCGGATCCGGAAGTCGACCGGGTTGGTCAGCGCGGTTTGCTCGACGTCGTATTGCCCGACCCAGGACAGCGAAGTCAGCGTCGCATCATCGAACAGCGAGAAATTGTCAGCGGCCTGTTGGTTCGTCTCGAGCGCGCCCACGTAATTGCTGAATGTGCCCGACAAGGTGGCGTCGTGGACCCGGTCGACGATGACCGTGGCGCCCGCCGGCATCGCCAGCGCCAGACACAAGCCGACACCCGCGGCCAGGCGGGACAGCGCGCGCGGCGATGCAGGCCTGCGCGCACGCGCCGGCAACGAGACATCCGCCTCTATCTCACGGCTCGATGCCGTGGGGATCACATCGTTCATATCGTCTCCTCCCATCATCCGGTTTCCTGATGTCAGTTGCGCACGCCGCGCGGAAACCTTCGGCGGCGCCGCCGCAGGGACTCAACATGCCCGCCGCGCGCGAGGCGGCGTCACCTGCGGCGATCGAAAGCTATGCGATACGCCGCGTGCGGCGCGCGGCCCCTGCCGTGAGCACGCTTGCGAGCAGCCACAGGCTGGCCGGCAGAGGTACCGGGTAGTGCGCCCCCGAGAGCG
>JAPOKK010000027.1 GCA_029977665.1 Pseudomonadota bacterium
GGCGCCACCGCCCGCCTGATGCAGGCGCGCTCGCGGGGCGGTGCAGGACGCGCCCCGCGAGCCGGGCGATCAGGCCAGCTCGATGGCGAGCGCGGTGGCTTCGCCGCCACCAATGCACAGGCTTGCGATGCCGCGCTTGCCGCCCGTGTCGCGCAGCGCGTTGACCAGCGTAACCACGATGCGCGCGCCGGACGCGCCGATCGGATGACCCAGCGCGCAGGCCCCGCCGCGCACGTTGAGCTTGTCGTGCGGGATCCCGAGATCGTGCATTGCCGCCATGGCGACCACCGCGAACGCCTCGTTGACCTCGAACAGGTCGACATCGCCGACCGACCAGCCAACCTGCTGCATCAGCTTGTCGATGGCCTTGACCGGTGCGGTGGTGAACCATCCCGGGGCCTGAGCATGTGAGCTGTGGGCGAGAATCCGGGCAACCGGCTTGATGCCGAGCTGATCGGCACGCGACTCGGAGAGCATGACGACTGCAGCACCGCCGTCGGAGATGGAACTGGAATTGGCGGCCGTCACCGTGCCGTCCTTGGCGAAAGCCGGGCGCAGGTGCGGAATCTTGTCGAGCTGGGCCTTGCCCGGCTGCTCGTCGGTGTCGATGACCTGCTCGCCCTTGCGCGTCTTCACCGTGACCGGTTCGATCTCGGCGACGAACTGGCCGCGCTCGATCGCGCGCTGGGCGCGTTTCAGCGACTCGATGGCGTAGGCGTCCTGTGCCTCGCGCGTGAACTCGTATTTGCGCGCGCACTCTTCGGCGAAACTGCCCATCAGCCGGCCTTTCTCGTAGGCGTCCTCGAGACCGTCGAAGAACATGTGGTCGAGGACTTCACCGTGGCCGAGGCGCATACCGCCACGCACCTTGGGCAGCAGGTAGGGGGCATTGGTCATGCTCTCCATGCCGCCTGCCACGACGACCCCGGCAGAGCCGGCGACCAGCGCATCGTGACCGAGCATGATGGCTTTCATGCCCGAGCCGCACATCTTGTTGATGGTCGTGCACGGCGTGGCGTCGGGAATGCCGGCGCCTTTCGAAGCCTGCCGCGCGGGCGCCTGCCCGAGGCCGGCCGGCAGCACGCAGCCCATGAGGGTCTCGTCGACGGCGTCGGGGGCAATACCCGCCCGCGACAGCGCACCGCTGATCGCGGTCGACCCGAGAACCGGCGCCGCGACGTCGGACAATTCGCCCTGCATGCCGCCCATGGCGGTGCGGGCAAGTCCCGCGATTACGGTTGGCTCAGCCATGTGAAAATCCTCCGAGTAATGTGAATGAAATGCAGGCGCGGGCCTTCATCGATCCGCCTATGTTACCGCGTTGGGCGCGCGCCGGCCGAGTCACGAGCGTGCCGCCGCGATGCGCGCCACCAGCGCGTCCGCGATGGGAAACGCCGACGTCGCGGCCGGCGACGGTGCATTGCACACGTGCACGCTGCGCCGCGTCTGCTCGATGAGGAAGTCGCTGATCATCTCGCCGCGTGGCGTGACCGCCTGCGCGCGAATGCCGCAGGCATGCGTGGCGAGATCGTCGATTTCGAGTGCCGGGCAATAGCGTCGCGCCGCGCGCAGGTAGAGCCGCTTGCTGAGGGCATGCGCCAGTTCCAGGGCCCCTGCGCGCGGGTAACGCGCGAGCAGCCGCCAGCCGGCCGTGTTGCCGAGCACGGCAACGGCATCGCGACCATCGAGCGCCCATTTCGCGTAACGTTCCCGCGCCAGCGCGAGCATCGCGGTGGGCCCGATGGTGATGCCGCCGTCGGTGGTCAGCGTGAGATGCACGCCGAGGAACGGCAGCGTCGGATCGGGTACCGGGTAAATCAGCGTCGAGACCAGGTCGCTGCGCGCGGCGGGCATGCGGTAGTAGTCACCGCGGAACGGCAACAGGCAGAAATCGACCGCGAGACCGGCCAGGCGAGCCAGCCGATCGGCCTGCAGCCCCCCGCAGACGACGAGATAGTCGGCCTCGCAGGTCGCGGTGGGCGTCTCCACGTTGACCGCGTCGCGCCGCTCGGCGATCGCGTGCACCGGCGCGTTGCAACGGATCTCGCCGCCGTCGGCCTCGATCAACTCGGCCAAGCGGCGGCACAGCGCCGGGTAGTCGGCGATGCCGGTCTCGGGCACGTAGAGCGCGGCGACGCCGCGCACGTGCGGCTCGCGCGCGGCGATCCCGGCGGCGTCCAGCGGGGTCACCGCCAGTCCGTTGGCGCGAGCGCGCTCTGTGAGGGTGACGAGGCGCGCGGCTTCATGCCGATCCGTCGCAACGATGAGCTTCCCGCAGCGCCGCCACGGCACGTCGTGTTCGCGGCAGAACGCGATAGTGGCCTCGTTGCCGGCGCGGCAGTAGGTCGCCTTGAGACTGCCCGGAGGATAGTAGACCCCGGCGTGAATCACGCCACTGTTGTGGCTGCTCTGGTGCCGGGCGATCGCACTTTCCTTCTCCAGCACGCCGACGCGCGCGCCGGGCCAGGCTGACTGCAGGCGCCGCGCCGTGGCGAGGCCGACGATGCCGGCGCCGATGACAAGGAAATCGAAACGGTTGCTGCTCATCGCGGTCCCGGATACCGGCTGCGGCCGCGAATGCTGCTACAATCCGCGCCTCCCACGCAAGCCGCGCGGCCCGTACCGCCCCGCCATGGAAGCACCTGAAAAAGCGACCAACGTCACCTGGCACGCGCACCAGGTCAATCGCGCAGAGCGCGCCCGCATCAAGGGCCACGGTGCCGCCGTGCTGTGGTTCACTGGCCTGTCAGGCGCCGGCAAGAGCACCATCGCCAATGCCGTGGAGACGTTGCTGAACGAGCGCGGCGTGCACACCTACCTGCTCGACGGCGACAACGTGCGGCACGGCCTGAACGGCAACCTCGGTTTTTCCGCCGAAGACCGCGTCGAGAACATCCGCCGCCTGGGCGAGGTCGCCAAGCTCATGGTCGATGCCGGCCTGGTCACGCTGACTGCCTTCATTTCGCCCTACCGCGCAGACCGCGCCAGGGTGCGCGAGCTGCTCGAACCAGGGGAGTTCATCGAAATCCACTGCGACACGCCCCTCGCGACCTGCGAGGCGCGCGATCCCAAGGGGCTTTATCGCAAGGCCCGCGCCGGCGAAATCCGCGACTTCACCGGCATCGATGCGCCCTACGAGACGCCGGAAGCGCCCGAACTCGTGCTCGATTCCGGCGCGCGCGACGTCGCCGCGCTCGCGCGCGAAGTCGTGCACTACCTCGAGACCCACGGCATCGTAGGTGCCGCCGACAGCGCGGCGTAGCGCGGCGAGCGGGCTGTCACCCGCGCGTCAGAGCACCTTGCCTGGGTTCATCAGGCCGTCGGGATCGAGCGCGCGCTTGAGCGTACGCATCAGGTCGAGCGCGACGGGATCGGTGTAGCGCGCGAGCAGGTCCCGCTTGAGCTGGCCGACGCCGTGCTCCGCACTGAAGCTGCCGCCGAGGGCGCTGGCGGCAGCGTGGACGCAGTCGCTGATAGCGGCGGCGTGGCGCGCGCGGAAGTCGACCGCATCGGCATCCGCCGGCGCTAGCACGTTGAAATGCACGTTGCCGTCACCGAAGTGGCCGTACACCGACAGACGCGCCCGCGGCCACCGCGCCGTGATCGCGTCGGCGGCGCGCTCGAGGAACGTCGCCAGGTCACCCTGGCTGACCGAGATATCGTGCTTCACCGAACCGCCGAGATGGCGCTCGGCCGCCGGCACCCGTTCGCGCAGCGCCCACAATGCCCGGCGCTGGCGCTCATCCTGCGCGATGACGGCGTCGCCCAGCAGGCCTTCCTCGTGCAGGCGCGCGAGCGCCGCCTCCAGGCCCTGGCGCCCCTCCTCGCCGGTCGCGCTGCATTCCAGCAGGACGAAATGCTCGCTGTCTTTCGCGACCGGCACGTGCAAGTCGGGGAACGCGCGCGTGACGAGGGCAAGCGCGGCGGCGGTAAGGTACTCGAACGACGTCACGTTGTCGCCGATGCGCCCGCGCAGCCGGGTGAGCAGCGAGCAGGCCGCGGCCGGGTCACTGACGGCGGTGAACGCGGTCACGCCGGCCGTGACGCGCGGGTACAGTTTGAGCGTCGCCGCCGTAATGACACCCAGCGTGCCCTCGGCGCCGATGAACAACTGCTTGAGATCGTAGCCGGTGTTGTCCTTGCGCAGCCCGCGAAGTTCGTCGAGCACACGCCCGTCCGGCAGCACGACTTCGAGGCCCAGCGCCAGGTCGCGCGCATTGCCGTAACGCAGCACCGCGAGGCCGCCCGCGTTGGTCGACAGGTTACCCCCGATCTGACAGCTGTCCTGCGACCCCATGGCGAGGGGAAAGAGCATGTCCCGCGCGGCGGCCGCCTGCTGGGCGGCGCTGAGCGTGACACCGGCCTGTACCGTCAGGGTGGCGGCTACGGGGTCGACGTCGAGGACACGGTCGAGACGTTCCAGGCTGAGCACCAGCTGGCGCCCGCCGTCGTCGGGAGTAGCGCCGCCGCAGTAGCCGGTGTTGCCGCCCTGCGGCACGATGGCGACGCCGTGCGCGCGACAGGCACGCACGACCGCGGCGACCTCGGATGTGCTGGCCGGGCGTGCGACGGCCAACGGCCGGCCGCGGTAAATGCCCCGTTCGTCTACCGCGTAAGCCGTCATGGCTGCCGCCTCTTCGATCAGCGCGGCGGGGCCGCAGGCCGCATGCAGCGCGGCGCGCAGTGACGCGTCAGGCGGCACGTACCGCGGCCGCGGCGCGCTTGAAGGCGGCGAGACGTTCGAAGTAGTTGGCCGTCGTCTTCGGCATCGGCACCCGCGCGAAGGCGATCCATTCGGTCAGGCGCTTGCCTTCGCGCACCAGCATCAGGCCCTGCTCGCCCATGCGACGCAGTTCATCGGTGGCACCGCGCTCGGCGCTGAACCCGGAAAGGTGGTCGCCGGCGACGACGAACGCCGGCCAGACCTTGAAGATTGCCGGGTCCGTCTTGATGGTCTCGCTCTCGTGCTTGGCCGCACGGCAGTAGTCCTCGATCAGCGGCACGACGCGGGCGAAGCCCGGCAGGTCGGCGAAGGTCTCCAGCATACGTTCGGCAATGGCGTCGATCGCGGCCATGGTCAGCGCGATCTTGATGTAGCGAGATTCGTAGAACTCGGCCACCGGCATGTAGAAAACCTTGAGCGGCTCGCCCCATAGTTCGTCGAGCCCTTCCTCGCCGCTGTAGTGCTTGACCTGCTTGCCGAGATCGAACGCTTCGAGGAAGCACGATTCGCATTCGAGCATCAGCTCGTTGGCCGGTGTGATCTCGATGCCCCGCCGGTTGAGCTCGAAAATCATCGTGAAGATGTCCGAACCGCGGTTGAGCAGCGCGCCGGCGAGCATCGCCGCGTTGACGCGCTTGCGCTCGGGGTCGCTCTCCGCCTCGTAGGCGCGGCGCGCCTCCGGCAGGTTGTAGCCCGGCGTGTTGATGCCGGCCTCGGTGTGGTGGAAGACCCGCTTGGTCAGTTGGTCGATGAGTTCGCGCCGCGCCGCCGCCTGGTCATGCGGGACCTCGTAGCGGCGAATCCAGTAGCCGTCGTAGTAGACGCAGGCCTTGCCGCCGATATCGCGCTGGGTACCGTTGGCGATGGCTTCGCCGCCGTTGTCGGCGACGGCCTGGGTGCGGTCGTCGGTATTGCTCATCGCGGGGTCATTGCGGGGTCATCGCGGGCGGGAACGTCGCAGGGTGGCCCAGGACCCGGAAGGACGGGTCACGGGAAGGCCGGGCCGGAACCTGAGAGCCAACATGGGCGCGTACTATACGCCCTCGCCCGCCGCTGCGGAACCGGTCGGCCGGGCGCGCCGCCACAATGTTTGACAATTGCCACGCGGTGCAGCGCCGGCCGCTCTCAGGCATCGGGAAATCGATAATCCTCGAAGCGCTTGCGCAGGTTGAGCTTGCTCACCTTGCCGGTCGCCGTGTGCGGCAGTTCGTCGACGAACACGACGTCGTTGGGGATCCACCACTTCGCTACCTGGCCTTCGAAGCCCTCCAGCAGCTCGGCCGCGAGGGCGTCGCCGGGCGTGTCGGTGACGACC
Organism: Pseudomonadota bacterium; assembly: GCA_029977665.1. Taxonomy (GTDB): domain Bacteria; phylum Pseudomonadota; class Gammaproteobacteria; genus JACKNG01. The sequence continues at coordinate 6,039 of JAPOKK010000027.1, forward strand.
ACCAGCAGCGGGCGTTCCTGCCACTTGGGGTGCGGCATGCCGACAACCGCGGCCTCGCGCACGGCGGGATGCGACATGGCGACGTTCTCGAGATCGATCGAACTGATCCATTCGCCGCCCGACTTGATCACGTCCTTGGTACGATCGGTGATCTTGACGTAACCATCGGCGTCGATCATCGCCACGTCGCCGGTATCGAACCAGCCGTCGACGTGCGCCGCCGACGGCTCGTCGAGTTCATAGTAGTCGCTGCAGATCCAGGGTCCGCGCACCTGCAGCGCGCCGAAGCTCGCGCCGTCCCACGGTTGTTCGACACCGTCCTCGTCGACGATGCGCAGTTCCACCCCGGGCAGCGGACGGCCCTGCTTGACGACGTGCGCTCGCAAGGCCTCGCCTTCCAGGCCCGCGGTGCGGGCATTGGGCCGGTTGACGGTGCCGACAGGGCTCATTTCCGTCATGCCCCAGCCGTGCAGCACGGTGACATCGTAGCTGTCGCGGAACTCCTCGATCATCGACAGCGGGCAGGCGGAACCGCCGATGACGGTGCGATTGAGCGGCTTGAGGTTACGGCCGCTGCGGCGCAGGTAGTCGAGCACCGGCAGCCACACCGTCGGCACGCCGCCGGCGATGGTCACGCCTTCTTCGGTGATGAGGTCGACCAGTGTCTCGGGCTGACTCAGGCTTGGTCCGGGAAAGACCAATTTGGCGCCGACCATCATCGCCGCGTAGGGGTAACCCCAGGCGTTGACGTGAAACATCGGCACGATCGGCAGCACCGCGTCGAGCGCCGACAGGCTGGCCGCGTCCGGCATGGTCATCGCGTAGGTATGGAGCACCGTGTTGCGGTGGCTGTACAACACGCCCTTGGGATGGCCGGTGGTGCCCGAGGTATAACACAGGCTGCTTGCCGTACGCTCGTCGAAGTCCGGCCACTCGCAATCGTCCGACTCGCCGGCAAGCAGGGTCTCGTAGCATTGCAGGTTGGGTAATTCGACATCCGGCATGTGCGCCGCGCCGGTCATCGCGACGTAGCCTTTCACGCGCGGGCACTGGGCGGCGACCGCGGCCAGCAGCGGCGCGAAGGCGACGTCGAAGAAGATCCATTCGTCGTCGGCATGATTGATGATGTAGACCAGCTGCTCGGCGAACAACCGCGGGTTGATCGTGTGCAGGATGCGGCCGCTGCAAGACACGCCGTAGTACAGCTCGAGATGGCGGAAATCGTTCCAAGCCAGCGTCGCGATGCGCGCGTCCGCGGTGGCACCCAGGCGATCGAGCAGGTTGCTCACACGCCGCGCGCGGGCGAGGCTGTCGGCGAAGGTATAACGGTGGCGCGGGTGGTCGGCCGTCACCGAGACGACCTCGCGCGTGGCGTGGTTGCGTTCCGCGTGGCGCGCGATGTGCTTGAGCAGCAACGGCGTATCCATCATCAGTCCGAGCATGAGCAGGCTCCGGCAGGGTCGGGTTGGAAGGAAGGCGGTGATTCTAGCCGGCGCGCGCCGGTAACGGCAGAGCGCGGGATTGCCCCGGATCGCCACTAGTAAGCGATTTTGCCCTTGTTCACGGCACCGCTGCGGCCGCGGCGCGCGCACGCTCGCCGGCGCGCCGCGATGGCGGTGTGTGCGACAGGCCGCCCGCGCTTCCACTACACTACGGCGGCGCCGCGCCGTCCGGTTGTCCCGACAGCGCGCTCCCGAGACCGACGCACCGAGCCCCGCACCGATGAACGAGCGCCTGACCATTCCCCGCCCCGACGACTGGCACGTCCACCTGCGCGACGAAGCACTACTCGCGGCCGTGCTCGGCGATACCGCGCGGCATTTCGCGCGCGCCATCGTGATGCCGAATCTGCGCCCGCCGGTCGCCGATACCGCCGCCGCCCGCGCATACCGCGAGCGCATCCTAGCGGCCCTGCCGGAGGGGCTCGCGTTCACGCCCCTGATGACCGCTTACCTCACAGACAACACCGATCCGGACGATCTCGTCGGCGGCTACCGCGACGGGGTGTTGACTGCCGCCAAGCTCTACCCCGCCGGCGCGACGACCAACTCGGATGCCGGCGTCACCGACATCTCGCACATCGACGCGGTTCTGGCGGCGATGGCCGACGCCGGCATGCCGCTGCTCGTGCACGGCGAGGTGGTCGATGGCGCCATCGATATCTTCGACCGCGAGGCGGTGTTCATCGAGCAGGTCCTCGCGCCGCTGCGCGCGCGGCATCCGGCGCTGCGCGTCGTGCTCGAGCACATCACGACCGCGCAGGCCGTGGATTACGTGCGTAGCGCCGATCCGGCGCTGCTCGGCGCGACGATTACCCCGCATCACCTCGCCATCAACCGCAATGCGATCTTCCAGGGTGGGATCCGTCCGCACATGTACTGCCTGCCGGTCGCCAAGCGCGAGCACCACCGCCAGGCGCTGGTTGCGGCGGCCTGCTCCGGCGACGCGCATTTCTTTCTCGGCACCGACTCCGCGCCGCATACCGTCGACAACAAGGAATCGGCCTGCGGTTGTGCCGGTATCTACAACAGCCCGACCGCGCTCGCGACCTACCTCGCGGTGTTCGAGCAGGCCGGGGCGCTCGATCGGTTCGAGGCCTTCGCCAGCCGAAACGGCCCGCGCTTCTACGGCCTTCCCGTCAACGCGGCGACCGTCACGCTGGAACGCACCGAGCCCACCGCCGCAGACGGCGTGCGCCACAGCGCCGAGGGCGATATCTGCGTGTTCGCGCCACCGCTCGCGCTGCACTGGCAGGTGGTCGCCGCATGAGCGGTGCATCGACCTGGCAGGCGTTCGACCGCAGCCACGTCTGGCACCCCTATAGCACGCTGGTCGATCCGCCGCCGGTGTTCCCGGTGGTCGGCGCCGAGGGCTGCCGGCTGCGCCTCGAGGACGGCCGCGAGCTGATCGACGGCATGGCGTCGTGGTGGTCGGCGATCCACGGCTACAACCACCCGGTGCTGAATGCCGCCGTCAGCGCCCAGCTCGAACGCTTCGCGCACGTGATGTTCGGCGGCCTCACCCACGAACCCGCGGCCGAACTCGCGCGCACCCTCGTCGAGATCACGCCGGCGGGCCTCGATTACGTGTTTCTCGCCGACTCGGGTTCGGTCGCGGTCGAGGTCGCGATCAAGATGGCGCTGCAGTACCGCGCGGCGCGTGGCGAGAGCACCCGGACGCGGCTGCTGACGCTGCGCGGCGGCTATCACGGCGACACCTTCGGCGCGATGGCGGTGTGCGATCCCGTCACCGGCATGCACGGCCTGTTCTCCGGTGTGCTGCCGGAGCACGTGTTCGTGCCGCGTCCGGAAGTCCGTTTCGGTGCGACCTGGGATCCCGCCGATATCGCCCCGCTGGCGGCGGCGCTGGACCAACACGGCGAGTCGCTCAGCGCGATCATCCTCGAACCCGTCGTGCAGGGTGCCGGGGGAATGTGGTTCTACCACCCTGAATACCTCGCCGCGGTGCGCAGGCTGTGCGACGCACACGGTCTGCTGCTCATCGCCGACGAAATTGCGACCGGCTTCGGCCGCAGCGGCGCGCTGTTCGCCTGCGACCACGCCGACGTCGCACCCGACATCCTGTGCCTCGGCAAGGGCCTCACCGGGGGCTACATGACCCTCGCCGCGACCCTCGCCAACGCCGACGTTGCGCTGACCATCTGCGGCAACGAGCCGGGCGTGTTCATGCACGGCCCGACGTTCATGGGCAACCCGCTCGCCTGTGCCTGCGCACGGGCCAGCATCGATCTGCTGCGTGCACAGGACTGGCACGCCAACGTCGCGCGCATCGAACACGCGCTGGCCGAGGGGCTTGCGCCGTGCCGTGGCCTCGACGGGGTTGCCGACGTGCGCACGCTCGGTGCCATCGGCGTGGTCGAACTGGAGCGTCCCATCGACATGCGCGTGGCGGCGCCCGCCTTCGTCGAACGCGGCGTGTGGGTGCGTCCGTTCGGCCGCCTGGTCTACGTCATGCCGCCCTACATCATCAGTGACGAGGAGATCGCCGCACTGACCGGGGCGATCGGCGCGGTGGTCACGCGGCACGCGGAGGCGCACACGTGAGTGATACGTCATTGCCGGCTTTCGACGACGAGGTCGTGCGCGCAATGGCACGCTGGCCGGACGTGCCGCAGTGCTTCGGCTGGCTCGGCCTCGATCGTCGCGGCGGCTGGCGCATCCGCGGCGAGCCGATCACGCACGCGCGCGCGGTAGCTTTCCTCGGGCGCCATTACCGCGGCGACGAAGCCGGTCGCTGGTACGTACAGAACGGTCCGCAGCAGGTTTTCGTCAGCCTCGAGTACACGCCCTGGGTGTACCGCTACGACGCGCACGGAGGGTTCGTCACGCACACCGGCATTCGCGTGGCGGCTTTGACCGGCGCCTACCAGGACGACGAAGGCAACCTGCTGATCGCCACCGATCTCGGCATCGGGCTGGTCGACGACCGCGACCTCGCCGCCTGCGCGGCATTGCTCGAGATGGCGCAGGACGTGCCGGTTGCGCTGACCTGGCGTGACGTGCGCCTGGCACTCGAATCCGTGGCACGGTCCGCGCTGCCGGAGCGCTTCGGTTACGTGCCCGAGCCGCACGCCTGAATTCCCGGACTCCGCTACGGTGAGCACGTTTCGCCAGGTGCCGGCCTGGCTGGCCAGCGCCAGGTTCACCACCGTGCTGCTGGCGCTCGGCGTCTGGGCCGCGGTGTGGCAACTTGCCGTGGGTGGCGCCGCCGCGGCGCGTGCGGGCTACGTCGTCGGCGTGGTGCCGGCGGTACTCACCTCGCGCGCGCGCCTGCCGGAGGAGCTCGACGTGCTCCCGGCGCCGCTGACCCTGCTGACCTCGCTGGTGCCCGAGGCCGGGCTGCTGCCCGCGGCCTGGAGTCTGCTGTTTCTGCTGCTGTTCGCACCACACGTCGAAACGGCGCTCGGCTGGCGGCGTTTCCTCGTGTTCTACGCCGGTTGCGGCGTGTTCGCCGGGTTGGCCGAAGTGCTTGCCGCGCCTGCCGCGACCTTGCCCGTACTGGGCGCCGCCGGCGCCGTATCGGGCGTCATCGCGGCGAGCCTGTTGCTGGCGCCGCGCCGGCGGCTGCCGGCCGCCGTGGCTTCGCCACCCGGCAACGTGCCGCTCGCGTTGCTCGCGCCGGTGTGGCTGGGCGGCGTGCTCGCCATCGCGCCGGGTACCGCAGCGATGCGCGCCGGTCTCGGCTGGCCCGGCTGCCTGGGCGGTTTCCTGTGCGGGCTGATTCTCGTCCTGTTCCTCAAGCGCCGCGAGGTGCCCCTGCTCGACACCACGGCCGGGGTGCGATGATCGCGGCGAGCTTCATGCTCTACCTCGGGATCGTCGGAGCGATCGGGTGGGTCGCCTGGCGGCGCACCCGTGACATGTCGGACTACCTGCTCGGCGGGCGACGCATCGGTCCCTGGGTCGCGGCGCTCAGCGCCGGCGCCTCGGATATGAGCGGCTGGTTGCTGCTCGGCCTGCCGGGCCTCGCCGTGACGCTGCCGGCCGCCGCGGCCTGGACCGCCCTCGGGCTCATTGCCGGCACCTGGTGCAACTGGCGCTTCGTCGCCCGCCCGCTGCGCGAGGCGAGCGGCGCGCTCGGCGCACTCACCGTGCCCGCGTTCTTCGCGCTGCGCTTCCCGGCCCACGGCCGCTGGTTGCGCGCGCTCACCGCGCTGACCATCGTCGTGTTCTTCCTGCTCTACACCAGCGCCGGACTGGTCGCCGGCGGCAAGCTGTTCAACACCGTGTTCGCGCTGCCGTATACGCTGTCGGTCGTACTGGGCGCGGCAATCATCCTGCTCTATACCCTGTTCGGCGGCTTCCTCGCCGTGGCATGGACCGACGCGTTGCAGGCGCTGATGATGAGCGCCGCGCTGCTCGCAGTGAGTGCCTTGCTGTGGCAGCACGGCGGCACACCGGCCGGCGCGGCGGTCGGTAGCGCACTCGGCGGCGTGGGGCCGCTCGCGGCCCTGTCTGCGCTCGCCTGGGGGCTTGGTTATTTCGGCCAGCCGCACATCCTGGCGCGCTTCATGGCGCTCACGGACGGCGCGCGCGCCGCGAGTGCCCGCCGGATCGGTGTCACCTGGACGGCACTCGGTCTGGTCGCGGCGGTCGCGATCGGCGTGGGCGGAGCCGGCCTCGCCGGCGTTACCGCGGATCCCGAGCGGGTATTCATCATCGCCGTCGAAGCCGAGTTCGTGCCCTGGCTCGCCGGTGGCTGCCTGGCTGCCATCCTGGCGGCGATCATGAGCACGGCCGATTCGCAGCTCCTGGTGACCGCCGCGGCGCTGGCCGAAGACCTGCTGCCGCTGGCCGGAGACGCCACGCGCGACGAATCCGCACGTCTCGCCGCCGGCCGCATCGCGGTCTGCGCGGTCGCCGTGGCAGCCTGCGCGATCGCGCTCGATCCCGATGCCGGCGTCTTCGACCTCGTTGCCCGCGCCTGGGCAGGGTTTGGTGCCACGCTCGGACCTGCGCTGCTCGTTGCCCTGCATCAGCGCACGGCCACCGGAGCAGGCACGCTCGGCGGCATGCTCGCCGGCGCCGCAGTCGTCCTCGCCTGGCCGGCATTGCCGGGTGGCGGTTTCGGCATCTACGAAATCCTGCCGGCGTTCATCGTCGCACTGACGACGAACCTCGCGGTGAATCGGTGGTTCGCGCGAGACTGAGAGCGCTCGCATGCAGCCTCGGCAGGCGTTTCGCGCTCGCCGCGCGACGCGGCCGATGGTGAATGCAGTTACACTGCCGACGCCGGCCGCGGGATACACCGCGAGACAGGGTCGCCCGCAATTCGCCGGAGCGATGCCGCCTGACAGGCCGCTTTGCAATCGGCGATGTACGCCAAGGCATGAACACCAACCGATGAACGATGTCGTCCTGATGCCCTGGTCCGTAGCAGCGGACGGCCCGCCCGAGGCCGCGCGCGTACGCCGCAAGATGGAGACACTCGGCTACGCGGTCACCTGTTACACGTATCCATCCGGCGCAGATTTTCCGTTCCATTGCCACGACTACGACAAGTGCAGCAGCGTGCTCGAAGGCGAATTCGTCGTCACCGTCGGAACGCGTACATGGACTTTCGCGCCGGGGGCGCTGTTATTCATTCCGGCCGGCGTCGAGCACGCCGCGCGGGTGGTGGGCGCGGGCGCCGTGACCAGCCTGGACGGTGTGCGCCGCTGAGCTCACGCCGCCGCGCTGTCGGCCGGGCAGCACTGTGCGGGCCGGACGGCGGAACGCATCCCGCCGCTGCCTGCTGCGCTGGGTCGCGACCCTGTTCTTCATCCTCCTCGCCGCCGGCTGCAGTGATGGCGCGCCCCGTCTGCCGTTGCTCGCCGAGAGCGATACCGTGCTCGCGTTCGGTGACAGTCTCACCCGTGGTACGGGCGCACCGCGGGGCCAGGGCTACCCCGAGGTCCTCGCTACCCTGATCGATCGTCCGGTCGTCAATGCCGGGGTGCCGGGCGAGCTCGCCGCGGCCGGGCGCGCGCGGCTGGCAAGCGTGCTCGACGAAATCCGCCCCGCCCTGCTGCTGCTGTGCCACGGGGGCAACGACCTGTTGCGCCGACGCGATCCGGCACACACGGCACGGGAGCTGATCGCGATGATCGAGATGGCGCGCGCACGCGGGGTCGCGGTGTTGCTGCTCGGCGTCCCGACGCCCGGATTGCTGCTGTCGACCGCCGAGTTCTACCACGACGTCGCCACGGCCACGGCCACGCCGCTGCAGGCCGACGCCATCGCCGACGTGCTCGGCACGGCCGCCCTCAAGTCCGATCCGGTGCATCCCAACGCGGCCGGCTACCGCGTCATCGCCGAGCAGGTGCGCAACGCCCTGGAGAAGTTCGGCGCACTGTGAGCCCCCTGCACTTGGCGGCGTGGATATGGGAACATGTCGCGCCGCGCACCATCCTGGCGCGCGGACGGCAGCCTTAGCGATCGAGGCCGCCAGTATCTGCGCAATCAATCGGGAGCTTCGATGAGAACCTGGAACCTGGCACTTGTGTGCTTCCTGCTCGCCCCGGCGGCCGGCGCCGTCGGCACTTCACTCGAGACCGATACCGAGAAATACAGCTACGCAATCGGCGTGAACTTCGCGCAGAGCATCATGCGCCAGGGCGCTCCGCTCGACGCCGACGCCGTCTACATGGCCGTTCGTGACGCGCTCGAGGGCGGCGATCTGCGGCTATCGGCAGAGACCATGAGCCAGGTGCTGCGCGACGAAGCCCAGCGGGCCGGCGAACGCAAGCGCGAGATGGCCGGCGAGAACATGCGTCGCGGCAAGGAGTTCATGGCCAAGAACAAGGACAAGGAAGGCGTCACCACGCTGCCCAACGGTATCCAGTACGAGGTGCTGCGCAAGGGCACCGGCGCGCAGCCCAGCGCCAAGGACGTCGTGACGGTGCACTATGTCGGCACACTCGTCGACGGTCGCGAGTTCGACAGCTCGCGGCGTCGCGGCGAACCGGCGACGTTCCCGCTCGACGGCGTCATCAAGGGCTGGCAGGAAGTACTGCCGCTGATGCGTGTCGGTTCGCGCTGGCTCGTGACGATTCCGCCGGACCTTGCGTATGGCGTCAACGGCGCGGGTTCGGCCATCGGCCCCAACGAAACGCTGATCTTCGAAATCGAACTGCTCGAGATCGGCGAGTAGACGCGCCGCGATTGCTCCGGACGTACGTGCCCGACTAAAATCGCCGGCACGCACACGCCACGGCATGCACATGATCGAGATCGAAGACAAGGGACGCGAGAACGGCCACCAGGTGTTCAACGTCACCGTATCCGACTCGGCCGGCAAGACGCACCACCGTGTGACACTCTCCGATGAAACCTACCAGCGGTTGACCGGCGCGCGCATCTCGCACGTCGCGTGCATCGATGCGGCGTTTCGTTTCCTGCTCGAGCGCGAAGCGAAGACCGACATCCTGCCGAGTTTCGACGTCAACGTGATTCAGCTCTATCACGCGAACTTCGAGAAGGAGTTCGGCAACTACATCTGATACGGCGCGGCCGGCCGTCACGGCGGCGTGATGGCGCCGCACGGTTCACGCTGGTCGGCGCGCCGTGCGTTGATCGTGTCGATGACGGCGCGGCCACCCACGGTCGCCACCACCGTTCCGAGGGCGGCGGCCCGCTCGAGCAGCCGGCCGCTGTCGAGATGCACCTGTGGATCGTCCAGGCTGCCGGTGACTTCGATGACATGCACGGCGTCGAGTCCGCCGATGCGAATGCCCTGGCGCGCGCTCGGTGTAAGGGCAAGATCCAGTGAACCCGTACGAAGATCGACGGCGCCGCCGCCGCTGATGCGCATTCGCTGGGTCCACAACTCCGTGAGCAGCGGACCCTCGATGCGTCCCGCGGCAATCGGTGCATGCAGACGCAGACATTCGACCACGGTCGTACGCGTTGCGTCGCGGAACGGTGACAACACCGTGAATACCTTGCCCAGCATGTTGCCGAGCAACGAGCCGCCGGCCCGTTCGACGGTCTTCTCGATGATCCCGCCCCCGTCGTGATGCAGGTAGAGGTAACCGGCGGCACTGGCGCTCAGCGTGGCCAGATCCGGACCGCTGCCTTGTAGGCGCAGATCGACATCGGTCGGCATCGCGGTGACGTAGGGGCTCAGCGCGGCGATGGCACCCGCATCGACCGCGCGCGCATTCAGCTCGATCTGGCTGACACCGGCGGTTTCGTGGACGACCCGCGCATGCAGGGTCCCGCCGGCGACATCCGGCGTCGTCGTTTCGACCTCGAGCCGACCTTCGACGAGCCGCGCCTTCATGACGACGTCGCGCGCCCGGGTCTCGCGCCACTCGATACTCGCGGCGCTGGCCTCGAATTCGATTTCGAGCGCGCTCAGCCAGGCCGGCAGCAGTGGCGGCGTTTGCGCCGCGGCGGTCGCCGTGCACAGCGCGAGCAACCAGCCCGCGGGCTGCGCGGCACGGCGCATCAGGGGCTGCCGAACTCGTCGATCACGTCGGCGAGCAGTGCCGCGCGCCAGCCTGCGGTCGCCCGTGGCGGCACCTGCCCGGCGACGAGCCGCTCGATGTCGCGCCGCGTGAGCAGCAGCGAAGGGCCGATGCCGAGCTCGGCAGCGCGCGTGCGCACCCGCGCTGCGCAGGCCTTGGCGCGCTGGCGGGCGGCAGCGCTGGGCGGGCCACCGGATTGCGCGCCACGTGCCGGGTCGTCCTCGTCGAGCCGCTCACGCATCACCTCGAGGACGCTCTCGGCATGCTTGCGCACGAACGCGGGATTGTCGGCCAATACGGCGGCGAGTTCGCTGCGGCTGGCCGGCGCAGCCGCGGCAAGCGCGAGGATCTCCGCATCCTTGAGCACCCAGCCACGTGGCAGGTCGCGATCGCGCGCCCGCTGCTCGCGCCAGCGCGCCAGCGCGACGCCACGCGCAAAGGCCTCGGCGTCCAGGGCCGGCAAACCCTTGACCCGCTGCCAGGCATGCGCCACCGGCGGATCGATCAGCGTCGGCGCGCAGAGCTCGCGACACTCCTCGGCCAGCCATGCCGTGCGCCCGAGTGCGGCAAGGCGCTCGCCGAGCTCGGTGTCGAGCGCAGCCAGGTGGCGCACGTCCTCGGCCGCATAGTGCAATTGCTGTGCGCTGAGCGGACGCTGGCGCCAATTGGTGCGGGTCTGCGACTTGTCCAACGTGATACCGAGGACCTGCTGAACCAGCTCGGCATAGCCGATCTGTTCGTCGAAGCCGGCCAGCGCCGCGGCAATCTGGGTGTCGCTGAGCGGCTCGATGGTGCGCACGCCGGCGAAGTACAGCACCTCGAGATCCTGTCGCGCCGCATGCAGCAGCTTGCGGCGCCCGGGCTCGGCGAGGATCGTCACCAGCGGTTGGAGATTGTCCAGCGCCAGCGTATCGACCAGGGCGATGCACCCCGCGCACGCGATCTGTACCAGGCAGAGTTGGGCGAAATAGGTGCGTTGGCGCTCGAACTCGGTATCCAACGCGAGCGGCGCCGACGGCGCGCACGCGGCCAGCCACTCGACGAGACGGGCCGGGTCGCTGATATAGGCGTCGTGATCGCTGCGAGAATCGCTCATCCTGGTGTGCTGGCCGGTCTGGGAGGACCGCGCATTATGCCCGGGAACCTGGCCCGTGACGCCGCGTCGAAGCAAATACGCTACACTGTGCCGACACCGCGCCGACCGATTCCCGCCGTCGGCGCGCGACGCTGCGAGCCGCCATGATACGCCGATTGTTGCTGACGCTGCTGCTGACCCTGTCCGTCGCCACGCCGGTGGCGGCGAACGCGCCGGTGGTCGCCCTGGAAGACCTGCGGCCCCACGCCGAGCATCGCCGGGCGACGCGCCTCATCACCCACGTCGTCGCCAATTACCACTACCGCAACGTCGCCCTCGATGACGCGCTTTCGCGTCAGATCCTCGAGCGCTACATCGAGGCCCTCGATCCCACCCGCAGTTACCTGCTGCAGTCGGACATTGATGCGTTCATGCAGCACGCCGAGCGTATCGACGACTATCTGCGCAGTTCCAGCCTCGACCCCATGTTCGAGATGTTCATCACCTTCCGGCAGCGGCTGCGCGAGCGCGTCGACCACGCGACGGCACTGCTCGACGGCGAGTTCGACTTCACCGTCGACGAGAGCATCGAGTTCGATCGCGAGGACGCTCCGTGGCCGGCCGACGAAGCCGAACTCGACGAACTTTGGCGCAAGCGCGTGAAGAACGACGTACTGTCGTTGAAACTCGCCGGCAAGGAACTCGACGACATCCGTGACACCCTGCGCAAACGCTACACGGGCCTCTACCGTCGCACGGCGCAGCTTACCAGCGACGACGTCTACCAGACGCTGATCAACGCGTACACGACGACCATCGATCCGCACACCGCCTACTTCTCGCCGCGCACGTCGGAGAATTTCAAGATCCGCATGAGCCTCTCTCTCGAGGGAATCGGTGCCGTACTGCAGAGCGAGAACGAGATGACGCTCGTGCGCGAGGTCGTGCCGGGCGGCCCCGCCGAACTGAGCGGTAAGCTGCATGCCGACGACCGTATCGTCGGCATCGGCCAGGACGCGGGCGGCGAAATCGTCGATGTCGTGGGCTGGCGGCTCGACGACGTGGTCGACCTCATCCGCGGGCCGAAGAACTCCGTCGTGCGCCTGGAGGTCCTGCCCAAGGGCGTGGCGGTCGATGGGCCGACCCAGGTCATCGAGATCACGCGCAACACGATCAAGCTCGAAGAACAGGCTGCCAAGGGCTCGGTGCTCGAAGTCGACGGCGGACTCAAGGTCGGCGTCATCGATGTGCCGACGTTCTACATGGACTTCGAAGCCCGCAGCGCGGGCGACAGCGACTACCGCAGTACCACCCGCGACGTGCGCCGTATCATCGATGAGCTATCCGCCGAAGGTATCGCCGGCCTCGTCATCGACCTGCGTTCGAACGGCGGCGGCTCGTTGAACGAGGCGACCGAGCTGACCGGCCTGTTCATCGACACGGGACCCGTCGTGCAGGTGCGCGATTCACAAGGGCGCGTACAGATCGAGCGTGACCGCGACAACGGCGTCGCCTGGGCCGGGCCGCTGATGGTCCTGGTCGACCGCAACAGCGCGTCGGCTTCGGAGATTTTCGCCGGCGCGATCCAGGACTATCACCGCGGACTGGTCGTCGGCGAACCCACCTTCGGCAAGGGCACGGTGCAGAACCTGGTCGATCTGAACCGCTTCGACCAATCGATGAAAGGCAAGCTCGGCCAGCTCAAGGCGACCATCGCGCAATTCTTCCGCGTCAATGGCGGCAGCACCCAGCATCGCGGCGTGCTGCCGGATATCGTCCTGCCGACCGTGATCAGCATGGAGGACCATGGCGAACGCTCGCTCGACAACGCCTTGCCTTGGGCCTCGATCCAGCCGGCGCGTTACACGCCGGTCAGCTTCGCCGCCGACAGGCTGCCGCGCGTACGGCGCGACCACGAGCAACGCATCCACGGCGACGCCGCCTTCCAGGCCATCCTCGACACCGAGGAGGCGATCAAGGAAGCGCGTGCGAAGACCGCGGTGTCGCTGGTCGAACAGACGCGCCGGACCGAGCACGAGCAGGCGCGTCGCGAGCAACGCGAGCGCGAGAATGCGATTCGTGTCGCGCGCGGGCTCGAGCCACTGTCCGAAGATGAAGCCGACGACGACAACGGGGACGACAGCGCAGCGCACGACGGTCTCGAAGGCGCGCTCGACGAGGCGGAGGACGACGACGAAGGCTTCGACGTCGTGCTCGAAGAAGCCGGCCGTATCCTGCGCGACTGGATCTCCGCTCAAACCGGTGACGACCAGCGTCTCGTCGATGCCGAACGGGGCAGTGTCCCGCCGCCGCTCGATGCCGGTGCGCCGACGACCGGCGACGCCGCGCGGGTTCAGTAATCGTCAGCGAGCAGCGCGGCGAGCCCATCGTAGCTGGCGACGAGGTCGCCGAGCGCGAAACGCGCGTTGGCAGGGCTCGGATTAGGCGAGATCCAGCAGCGCGCGCCGCACAGCGCGAAAGCTTGCTCGCCCCAGTCGAGCTCGGTGCGAGCGTCGCGCATCTCGCGCACCACCGCACGCGCCGCGGTCATCCCATGGAACCACAGCACGCGCGGGCGGAGATGTTCGAGCTTGGCTGCGAGCAGCGGGATGGCGGCGCGAAAGTCGTGCCGTGCGAGATCCTTCAGGCCCGGTGTCGGACGCTTGACGACGTCGGTGAAACCCACGCCATAGCGCTCGAGCAGGATCTGCATGGCGGCCGGACCCGGTTCCAGCGCTTCATCGAGCAGACGCGATGCGTTCAACGCCGGCCAGAAACGGTTGCGCGCGAACGCGAAAGGGTAGCCCGCGCGCACCGCGTGAGGCGACGGATTGATTCCGATCGCCAGCACTTTCAGGTCCGGACGCACGAAATCGGGCAAAGTCGGTTCTGCGCGCGTCGTCATGCCGGACACTTCCGAGCATTGCCGATAGCGGCGCTCCCCGTCCTGGCGACCGGCGATTGTTCCCCGTTCGAGCAGGCTGCTAGGATGCCGCGCAGTCCCGTTTCCGACCGCTTTCGCTCATGAAAACCGGCTTCGTCTACGACCCGCGCTTCCGTGACCACGACACCGGTGCGCACCACCCCGAACAGCCCGCACGCATGGATGCCGCCATCGCCGCCATCGAGGCCGCGCCGTGGCACGATCGCCTGCTGAACCTGCCGGCGCGCGCGGCCGACATCGCCCAGGTCGAACGCATTCATTCGTTGCGTTACATCCGCCGTGCCGAGGCGGCCTGCGACGACAGCGCACCGTTCCTCGATACCACCGACGTGACCATCTCGCCGGCCTCCTGCGATGTCGCCCTGCTCGCCGCGGGCGCGCCCCTGGCGCTCGCCGACGCGCTCGTTGCGGGCCGCATCGACAACGGCTTCGCGCTGCTGCGACCGCCCGGCCACCACGCCGAGCACGACGCCGCCATGGGTTTCTGCCTGTTCAACAACGTCGCGATCCTGGCACGGCACCTGCAGCATGCCCACGGACTGGACAAGATCGCGATCCTCGATTGGGATGTCCACCACGGCAACGGCACCCAGCACGCCTTCGAGGAAGATCCCAGCGTGCTCTACGTCAGCTTGCACCAGTACCCCTACTATCCCGGCACGGGCGCCTGGTCGGAGACCGGCAGCGGGCGCGGTGCAGGCGCCACGCTCAACTGCCCGATGCCCGCCGGCGCCACCGATTCGGCCTACGAACGGGCGTTCATGGAACAAGTCCTGCCCAAGCTCGACGCGTTCAAACCCGAGTGCCTGATCGTGTCCGCCGGCTTCGATGCGCATCGCGACGACCCCCTGGCCGACGTCCAATTGTCGACGAGCATGTACGCCTGGATGACCGAGCGCGTCCTCGAGACGGCCGATCTCCACGCCGGGGGACGCCTGCTCTCGGTACTCGAAGGCGGCTACCATCTCGAACGTCTCGGTGAATGCGTGGCGACCCACGTCGCCGGCCTGCTGGGTGTGCCGGCGAGCGAGTGACCGCCTGACTGCATCACGCGCGCGAGCCGCGCCGGGCAAAGAAATCGGCGATCGCGCGCCGCGGTTCGCTGCCCGAGTACGCCGCGACGAAGGCCTCCACGCCGCGCTCGATGGCGCCACTCATGGCATGTTCCTCCCATTCCAGGAACAAGGCCTTCTGCGCCGCGATCGCATCCGGCGCGCCGGCGACGATGTCCGCCGCGACCGTCGTCGCGAGGGCATCGAGGTCGGCAGCCGGGACACGCTGCTGCAACAGGCCGATCGCGAGTGCTTCGTCGGCGTCGATGAGGTGTCCGCGCAGCATCAGCTCGCGCGCCTTGCCCCAGCCGACCAGTCCCGGCAGCAGCGCTGCCTCGACGACCGACGGCACGCCCACGCGCACCTCGGGCATACCCGCACGGACGCTGTCGTCGCCGAGCCGGATGTCGCAGGCCGCCGCGATCTCGAGACCGGCGCCGAGGCAATAGCCGCGCAGTACCGCGACCACCGGCACCGGGGCGCGGCGCAGAGCGGCGCACAGACCGTGCACCGAGCGGATGAACGCTTCGGCCGTGCTCTGCTCGAGCGCGCCGAGCGCGTGCAGGTTGGCGCCGCCGACGAAAGCGCGCTCGCTGACCCCGCGCAGCAGCACGCAGCGCAGGTCGTCGTGCGAGGCGAACAGGGCGTCGAACTCGGCGGTGGCCTGCGTGAGAATGCCCTGGTCGACGAGATTGAGCGCCTTGGCGCCGCACAGCGATGCCTCGGCGACGCGCCCGCCGGCGATCTCGCGCAGCGTGATCTGGAGGGCCGGCGCACTCATCGATGCGCGCCCCGTGACTGGCACTGGCGGGGCAAGGGGGTGAGGGGGACAGGCATGACGGACTCCTTCTCCTGGGACATGCCCATCTTACCGTCGCGCGTCTTCCGCTGCCGGCCGGCCCTGGCGGCAGCAGGCCCGTCAAGCGATGCCGACCGCATGCCTGCCCGACCGCGCCCAAGCTACGCCCTCGCCGCGCGCTGCGGTGGTCGTGCGCTTTCACACAGCGGCCACGGCGCCGGGTTGTGCGCCGTCTGGACAAGCCCCGGCCGGGGCGCTAGCGTGACGCCATGAACTACACGCTGCGCATCAATGGGGACACGCACCAGGTCGAAAGCGAACCCGAGGTGCCGCTGCTGTGGATTCTGCGCGATGTCCTCGGACTGACCGGTACCAAGTTCGGCTGCGGTGTGGCGGCGTGTGGCGCCTGCACGGTCCATGTCGATGGCCGTGCGATGCGTACCTGCACGCTGCCGGTGTCGGCCGTCGCTGACAAGGACATCGCGACGATCGAAGGCCCGGCCGACGCGCGGCTGCAGGCACTGCAGGCAGCGTGGATCCGCCACCAGGTGCCGCAATGCGGCTATTGCCAGTCGGGCATGCTCATGGCCGCGGCGGCGCTGCTCGCCGAGCGCGCGCAACCGAGCGACGCGGACATCGACCGTGCCATCACCAACATCTGTCGTTGCGGCACCTACCAGCGCGTGCGCCGCGCGATCCACGACGCGGCCGGAAAGCTGGCGTGAAGTTCTCGCCGGGGCGTCGCCGTTTTCTCCTCACCGCGGGCGCCGTCGGCGGCGGGTTGCTGATCGGCTACGGCGTGTTCAAGGAGCGCGACCTGCTCGGCGACCCCGCCACCCTGCCGATCGAGGGCAGCGAGGTCGCGCTCAACGCCTGGCTCAAGATCGACGGCGAGGGACGCGTCACGGTCGCCGTGCCGCGCGCCGAGATGGGTCAGGGCGTGTACACCGCGCTGCCCATGCTCGTCGCCGAGGAACTCGGCGCCGCCTGGCCCGACGTGCGCGCCGAACAGGCGCCCGTCGACAAAGTCTACGGCAACATCACCGTGCTCACCGATGCCGCGCCGCTCGACCCGCACGATCACGGCTTCGTCGCGACGACGCTGCGCTGGAGCCTGTCGCGGGTCGCACGCGTGCTCGGCATCCAGGTCACCGGCGGCAGCACCAGCGTTCGCGACGCCTGGCTGCCGATGCGCACGGCCGGCGCCGCCGCCCGCGACATGCTCACGCGGGCCGCCGCGGCGCGGCTCGAGGTGCCGCCCGGCGAACTCGAAGTGCGCGACGGTAAGGTCAGCCATGCCGCCTCGGGCCGCGCCCTCGCTTTCGCGGCGCTGGTCGGCGAAGCCGCGGCACTCGCGCCACCGACGCGCGTCGTGTTTCGCGAGCCGGCCGAACGCCGCCTGCTCGGCCGCCCGCTCCCGCGCACCGATGTGCCAGCCAAAGTCGACGGCAGCGCGCAATTCGGCGCCGACGTGCGCAATGCCGGCACCGTCTACGCCGCGATTCGCATTGCGCCGGTGTTTGGTGGGCGGCTTGGCAGCTTCGACCGCGCCGCGCTCGAGGCGCGCCCCGGGGTCATCGGCGTGGTCCCGCTAGACGACGCGCTCGCCGTGGTCGGACGAACCTGGTGGCATGCCGAGCAGGCCCTGGCCGCGAGCGACATCGTGTTCAATGCCGGACCGGGTGCCGAGGTCTCGACGGCGGACCTCTTCGCACGTTACGCCGAAGCCATCGACGCCGACGACGGTTTCGCCTACGAGGACGAGGGAGACGCGCGCGCCGCGCTGCGCGGCGCCGACGTCCTGCGCGCCGAGTACCGGGCACCGATGCTTGCCCACGCCTGCATGGAGCCGATGAATTGCAGCGTGCGCCTCGGCGACGGCACGGCCGACATCTGGTGCGGCAACCAGGCACCCGACCTGCTGCGCCTGATTGCCGCGGACATGCTCGACCTGCCGCCGGAACGCATCAGGTTACATACGCCGTTGCTGGGCGGTGGCTTCGGTCGTCGCGCCGAGCCCGATTTCATGCGCTACGCCATCGCCATCGCGCAAGCCGTGCCGGACCAGACCGTACAGCTCGTCTATTCACGCGAGCAGGATCTCCAGCACGATACCTACCGGCCGCCGGTGCTGTCCCGCTTCGCCGCGCGCCTCGATGACGAAGGCCGCATCGCGGCCTGGCACAACCACATCGCCGGCCCCTCGGTCAGCCAGGCGACCATCGCCCGCGCGTTCCCCGAGCTGCCGCTCGGCGGGCCGGACAAGACCAGCGCCGAGGGCGCCGCGCACCTGCCCTACGCGGTACCCGCGCGGCGCGTCGAGCACAGCAAGGTCGACATCCCGGTGCCGGTCGGTTTCTGGCGCAGCGTGGGGCATTCCTACAACGCCTTCTTCACCGAGTGCTTCATCGACGAACTGGCCGACGCAGCCGCCGCCGACCCGTTCGCGTTCCGCCTCGCTCACCTGCGCGAGCGCCCGCGCGAGCGCCGCGTGCTGACGCTGCTCGAAGCGGTCAGCGACTGGCGCAGCACGCTGCCCGCCGGCCGCGCGCGGGGGCTCGCCTTGCACGAGTCGTTCCATTCGATCGTCGGGCAGGTCGCCGAAGTCTCGATCGAAGCGGGCCACGTGCGCGTGCACCGTGTCGTCTGCGTGATCGACTGCGGCCAGGTCGTCAACCCGGACATCGTCATCGCACAGATGGAATCCGGCATCGTGTTCGGCCTCACCGCCGCACTCTACGGCGACACGCAGCTCGAAAGCGGTCGCGTGCAGCAGTGGAACTTCCCGGACTA
>JAPOKK010000305.1 GCA_029977665.1 Pseudomonadota bacterium
GATCGAGATGGTCGAACCGGCGTTCAACCAGATGCAGGTGCAAGCGACGCTCGACATCGATTTCGCAACCGGCGTACGCACGCTGCTGCGCCAGGATCCGGACATCATCATGATCGGCGAGATACGCGACCGCGAGACCGCCGAAGTCGCCATCCAGGCCGCCCTGACCGGCCATCTCGTGCTCTCCACGCTGCACACCAACGACGCGCCGTCGGCGGTGACGCGGCTGATGGACATCGGCGTCCCGCCATTCCTCATCGGCGCCACCCTGCTCGGCGTCCTCGCGCAGCGCCTGGTGCGCACGCTGTGCCCGCACTGCAAGCAGCCGGGCGAACTGCCCGAGGCGTCCTGGCGCAGCCTGGTCAGCCCGCAGCGCGCGGCACTGCCGGGTGGCTACCGCGTGCCGGTCGGCTGCGACGAGTGCCGCCACACCGGGTTTCGCGGGCGCCAGGGCATCTACGAGGTGATGCGCATGGACAGCAGCCTGAGTGCCTTGATCGACGCCAACCTGCAGACGGCGACGCTGCGCCAGGCCGCCCACCGGCAGGGTATGCGCCCGCTGCGGCTCGCCGGCGCGCAGAAGGCCGCGCGCGGGCTGACGACGGTCGAGGAAGTACTCAAGGTGGTCCCGCTGGCCGAGCCCTGAGCCGGACCCTGCCCGCACTCAGCCGCGCGGATGGTGGCGCGCGTGCAGCGACTTCAGACGCGCGTTGGCGACGTGGGTGTAGATCTGGGTCGTCGAGATATCGCTGTGGCCGAGCAGCATCTGCACCACGCGCAAGTCGGCGCCGTGGTTGAGCAGGTGCGTGGCGAACGCGTGGCGCAGCGTGTGTGGTGACAGCGGCGCGCTGATCCCGGCGCTGCGCGCGTGACGCTTGATCAGGTGCCAGAAGGCCTGGCGGGTCATCGCCGCGCCGCGCCGGGTCGGAAACAACGCGGTGTTCGCCGCGCCCATACACAGTGTGCCGCGTGCCTCGGACAGGTAGCGTTCGAGCCAGGCCTGCGCCTCCTCCCCGAACGGCACGAGGCGTTGCTTGTCGCCCTTGCCGCTGACGCGCACCACGCCTTGCCGCAGGTTGACCTGGCCGAGTTCCAGCGCGACCAGCTCGGAGACACGCAGCCCCGTCGCGTAGAGCACTTCGAGCATTGCCCGGTCACGCAGCCCCAGGGGCGTCGCGACGTCGGGCGCGGCGAGCAGCGCATCCACGTCGGCTTCGCTGAGTGACTTCGGCAGCGTGCGACCGAGCCGCGGCGCCTGCAGCAGCGCGCTGGGGTCACGTTCGATACGGTTCTCGCGTACCAGGTAACGGTAATACCGGCGCATGCTGGACAGGCGCCGGGCACGTGTGCGCGCACTAAGCGTTGCGTCCGCGGCCAGGAAAGCGAGCAGATCGACGTCGCTCGCCGTCACGGTGGTGGCGCCGCGCGCGGCGAGAAACGCAGCCAGCTGGAACAGGTCGCCGCGGTAGGCGGCGAGCGTGTTGCGTCCGAGACCGTACTCGAGCCACAGGTGATCGAGGAACGCATCGACCAGCGGCGCGTCAGCAGCCACCGCGGGACCGCTCACGGCGCGTGCCTGTACAGGTCGCGACGCATGTCGCACTTGCGTTTGGACGGCAGTTTGCTCACCTTATGACGGCATTCAGGCGAGAGGGCACCCATCCTACAATGTTCGACGACTGGTTCAATTCGCGGCGAGTCGAAGTGCCGAAAGTCACGCGCAGCGCGTCGCAACAGGCCGAGGTCGATGCCGCCACGGCCGCGCTCGCACTCTACCACTACGATACCTGCGGGTTCTGCCGGCGCGTTCGCACGGCCATCGATGCGCTGGGGCTCGACATCGAGCTGCGTAACGTGATGGAGGAGCGTGCGCGCTACCAAGAGTTGCTGACCCACGGCGGGCGCACCACCGTGCCGTGCCTGTGCATCGGCAAGGATGATCCCGCGTCAGCGCAATGGATGTACGAATCGGCGGACATCGTCGCCTACCTGGTCGAGCGATTCGGCACCACGCCCTGATTGCCGACGCTGAACCCGGCGGCCACCAGGGTGGGGCCGCGTGCCGGGGAGATGCTGCGGGTGGCTGCCGGAACCGGCGGGGCGGTCCCGGCACGACGCGATCAGTTCGCGCTGGCGGGGCGAATCTTCTCCTTGATGCGAGCCGCCTTTCCGCGGCGATCGCGCATGTAGTAGAGCTTGGCGCGGCGCACGTCGCCGCGGCGCTTGACCGAAATCTCGGCGACCAGCGGGCTGTAGGTCTGGAACACGCGCTCGACGCCCTCGCCGTGGGAGATCTTGCGCACGGTGAACGAGGAGTTGAGGCCACGGTTGCGCTTGGCGATACACACGCCTTCGAACGCCTGCAGACGCTCGCGGTTACCTTCCTTGACCCGGACCTGCACGACGACGGTGTCACCGGCGCCGAATGCCGGCACCTCGCGCTCCATCTGTTCTGCCTCGAGTTCTTTGATGATATCGGCCATGACGCTTGACTCTGGGTGGTGCGAAAGCGCGCGATTCTACATCATGTCCCGTACGGATTTCACTAGAACCGGCCGCAAAATTATTCGTGGCTCAATCGGCGCCCGGCTCCTCGTCCTCGTCGGCCTGCGCCAGCAGCGCGAGGTCGCCGGCCGACAACTGCGCCGCGGCCAGCAGGTCCGGGCGCCGCGCGCGCGTGCGCAACAGCTGGCTCCGGCGGCGCCAGCGCGCGATGGCAGCGTGGTCACCGCTCAGCAGGACCGCCGGCACCGCCTCCCCTTCGTAGACTTCGGGGCGGGTGTAATGGGGATAATCGAGCAGGCCGTCGACGAACGAATCGGCGGCGGCCGAACCGGCATCGCCGAGCGCGCCGGGCAGCGTGCGCACGATGGCATCGATGAGTACCAGCGCCGGGAGTTCGCCGCCGCTGACGACGAAGTCGCCGATCGACCATTCGCTGTCGACGTCATGCGCGATGACACGCTCGTCGATGCCCTCGTAACGCCCCGCGACCAGCACCAGGTGGCCATGCGCGGCGAGCCCCGCCACATCACCCTGCTCGAAGCGGCGCCCCTGCGGACTGAGATAGGCGACGTGCGCGTCCGCCGCGTCGTGGCGCGCGCGGGCGGCGCGGATCGCCGCGCGCAGCGGCGGCACGCTCATCACCATGCCGGGCCCGCCACCGTAAGGCGCGTCGTCAACGGTGCCGCGTCGGTCGGGGGCGAAGCTGCGCGGGTTGAGCGCCGCGATGTCGACCAGGCCGCTCTCGCAGGCACGACGCACGATGCCGACCGCGCGATAGGCTTCGACGAGTTCGGGGAACAGGGTGATGACAGTGAAGTGATGCACGGCAATGCAGCGAGCTGAGCGGATTGAGAGGCGAGCTGCCGGCGCGACGGCATCCGCAGTTTACAGCGTCTACACCGGTGCAGCGGAAGCCCGCCGCGCGGCGTACCCCGGGCGCGCTCAGTCGTCGACGTGCCAGTCGACGCGCATGCTGCCGCCGGCGGTATCGACGTCGAGCACGTAGACGTCGCGCACGAACGGGATGAGGCGTTCGCGGCCGTCCGCGTCGACGACCCGCAGAACGTCGTGGGCTGCCGTCTCCAGCAGCCCGCGCACGTGGCCGAGACACGCGTCGTCACGGTTGACCACGCGCAGGCCGACCAGGTCGACCCAGTAAAACTCGCCAGGTTCCGGCGGCGCGAAACGCTCGCGCCGGGTGGCGATGTCGCGCCGTACCAGGGCCGCCGCCCGATCGCGGTCGTCGATACCCTCGAGTGCGACGATCAAACTGCCATGATGGCGGCGCGACTCGCGCAGCCGCACTTCCTGCCAGCCGTCGTTGGTGCGTAGCAGCCACGGTGCATAATCGATGAGCCGCTCCGCGGGGCGCGTGTAGGATTGCACCTTGAGCCAGCCGCGGGTACCGAATACGCCGCTCACGCGGCCGATCACGACAGGCTCACGGCTGCTTTCGTTCATGCGCTCATGCGACTCGCTGCACGCACGGGCGCAGACCGCATCCGGGCGTGGACGGGCCTGCGCGGGAAGTTCACTCGGCCGGGGCGTGCGGCACCCCGGCCGGCGGCGCCACGGCTCAAGCCGGAGCGTTCGCCTCGGCCAGCTTGGCCACGCGCTCGGAGGGCTTGGCGCCGACCGAGATCCAATAATCGTAACGCTCGCGGTCGAGGCGGAACGGCTCGTCCTGCCCGGTCGCCAGCGGGTTGTAGAACCCGACGCGCTCGAGGTGCCGACCGTCACGCTTGTTGCGCTTGTCAGCGACGACGATGTGATAGAAAGGCCGCTTCTTGGCGCCACCGCGCGCCAAACGAATTGTTACCATGCAGTGATTCCTCGGGAGCTGCGGCACGCGCTCGCAGCCGGTTGTCGGAGGGGCGCCGGTCGCAGGCCATGGTCAACGGCGCTGCGCCCCGGGCGATCTTGCCGGCCCGGCGCCGGCAGGGCGCGCATTGTACGGGAAAAAACCATCGCAAATAAAGAGATAAGCGGGTCGAGTGACGACGTCGCCACAACCGATCCGCTCGCGGCGGCCAAACGCCGTGCGCGCACCCGCGCGCGCGC
>JAPOKK010000203.1 GCA_029977665.1 Pseudomonadota bacterium
GACGGATGCGGCCCGGCGCCAGCAACCTGCCCACCAAGAACGATCGATACCAGACCTCGCGTGGCATGCTGTCGCTGGGCGCTTACATGGACGCAGCCCGGAGTTTTGTGCCGGATGTCTGTCAGCCGCGCTTCCGGCACCTGTGTGGAGACTGGGTCAAGTACCACTACGACACGCCGCTGGCCGACGAGTTGTTCGGCTTCGAACAGGCCAACTCGCGCCTGCTCAAGGGCAAGGGCGCGGGACTCTCGCGCGCCGACGTCGAAGCGTTACGCAGCAAGGACTGAGGAGGGCACCATGACCACGAATCTGCATCTCGTCATGCACGGTGCCGCGATCAAGAAGCACGGCAGCGCGGTGGACATCGCCGCCATCGCGGGGCTCGACCCGGCGCAGGTGGCGACGGTGCTCGCCGATGCGGTCGCCAGCGGCCGCCTGCTCGAAGTCGACGGCAAGTACATGCTCTCGCCCGCGGGCCAGGTGATCGTCGGCGCGGAATACTCGCGTTTCTGCCAGGCGCTGCGCGCCGACTCGGCTTTCGTCGAAGCCTACGAACGTTTCGAGGCCATCAACCGCGATCTCAAGCAACTCGTCACGCGCTGGCAGACCCTGGAGATTGGCGGCAAGACCGTCGCCAACGATCACAGTGACAGCGACTACGACGATCGCATCATCGGTCAGCTCGGCGCCCTGCACGAACGTTTCGAGCCGGTGCTGGGAGCGCTGATCGCGGCGGTGCCACGGCTCGCGATCTACCGGCGCAAGCTCGAGGAGGCCCTGGAGAAGGCCGAGGACGGCGATGTCGCCTGGGTCAGCGATGCACGCACCGAGAGCTATCACACCGTGTGGTTCGAACTGCACGAGGACCTGCTGCGCCTGCTCGGGCGTACGCGCGACGAATAGTCTCCGCTCAATCCGTCTTTCCCGTTTTTTTCTAGAGGACAACGCATGGGTCGTCTGCAAGGCAAGATTGCGATGGTCACCGGCGCCGGCACCGGCATCGGCCGCGCCTGCATGGTCATGTTCGCGCGCGAGGGCGCGACGGTATTCGGCGTGTCGCGCACGCAGTCCAACCTCGACGAGACGCTGGGCCTGGTCGAGGAGGCCGGTGGTGCCGGCAGCGTCTACAGCGCGGATCTCGCGGACCCGGCGCGCGCCGAGGCGGCCGTGGACGAATGCGTGCAGCGCTACGGCCGCATCGACATCCTGCTCAACGCGGCCGGGGTCGGCTACAACCTGCGCGAGACCAGCGAGGGCTCGATGGACCCCATCGACACCACGCCCATCGACAAGTGGCGCGAGGTCATGGCGCTGAACCTGGACAGCCTGTTCTACGTGACCCGTATCGCATTGCGGCACATGAAGGCGCAGAAGGCGGGCGCGATCGTCAACGTGGCGAGCATTTTCGGTCTCGGCGGTGCGCCCGATGCCCACACCTACACGGCGACCAAGGGTGCCATCATCAACCTGACCCGCTCGATGTCGGTGGCCTACGTCGATGACAACATCCGCTGCAACGTCGTCGCCCCCGGCTTCGTGCAGACGCAGATGGTCGAGAGCGTCATCCCGATGCTGTTCTCGCCCGAGAACCCCAAGCTCATCTCACCGATGGGACGCCCGGCGACGCCCGAGGAAGTCGCCTACGCCTGTCTCTACCTGGCTTCCGACGAGGCGTCCTACTGCACGGGCACGGTGCTCTGCGTCGACGGCGGCTCGACGGCACGCGCCTGAGGCGGGTCGATACGCCGCCGGCCGTCGGCCCCGCGCGGGTGCCGGTCGGTGCCGCACCGCCGCGCGGGCGGCGATTTCCCGGTGTGACAATTTCTTACATTGCTCCAGCCGCGCGATCCGCTAGAATCCGCTCATAACGATCCGCGGTCGGGTCAGGGAGCTGACGCCGCTCGACGCCGCAGGGAGCTCAGTTGCCGGGGTCAATAACGACAATGTCGCTATCCCTAGGAGCCCCCGCCATGAGGCCTATCCTCGCTGCCGGCGTCGCGATCGCTACGCTGACCACCACGGGCTCGGCGCTCGCCGAACTCAACGATCCCCCTTATTTCCAGCTGCTCAACACCGCCGACACGGCGAGCAGCGTGTCGATGTGCGGCACCAGCGACTGCACCAAGGCCGAGTTCACGGTCTTCAATGGTCAGCCCGCGGGCACCGGTTACATCGACCCGTTCCTGCGTTTCCAGCACAACGAGCCGGCCGGCGAGACGCCCAGGACCTACGAGGCCGCCTACAACACCGATGCGCGCCCACTGCAGCGCACCACGGGCACCAGCAAGTTCACCAACCAGGCCAAGGACGAGAACCACTGGAACCATTCGATCATGCTCGGCGACCTGGTCGACGTCGGTGGCTTCTACGAGTTCTACCTCGACATCAACGAGCCGGGTGGCGGCAAGGAGACCATCACCATCGACGAACTGCAGTTCTTCCTCGGCCACAGCCCGGACATGAACTTCTACGTCGCCGACGAGCGGGTCGACACCAACACCAGCGGCTACGATGCGCCCGACGACAGCGCGGAGCCGGCGCTGTACAAGGATTCCTCGAAGAGCGAGAAGGCCGCCAAGGTGTGGGACCTCGACTGGGAGTACGCGGCGGGCGACGCCTGTGGGGCAGGCGCACCGGTCGTCGGCTCCGTTGCCGGCCAGGACGGCTGCGGTGGCCTCGTGATCAAGAGCTTCAACGAGCCCAACGGCGGCAATGGCAGCGGCGACTGGGATCTCGTCGTGCGCCTGCCGACGACATTGTTCAGTGTCAGTGGATACGGCGCGTCCGACTACGTCTATCTCTATAACTTCCTCGGCTCGGCCGACAGCAAGGGTGAACTCTACGAGGCCGAGTCGGGCTTCGAGGAGTGGGCTGCGCTGGTGCGCAGCGAGCCCGACACCTCGGTGCCCGAGCCCGGTACCTCGAGCCTGTTGTTCGCGAGCGCCATCGGCGTCGTCGCCGGGCGTCGCCGCTGGCGTAAGCGCGCCCGCTGAGGCGCCGCGTCCCCGGTAACCGCACTCGTCGCGAGCGCGACGAGCGCGGTTGCCGTGACGCCTTCGCGGGCTGTTGTCCCGCGCAGGACGGCGGCATCGTCCATGGCTGTTCACAGACAACTTCACGGCACGAGGGTCACGCGCGCACTGTTGCTGCTGCTGGTGCTCGTCGCGGACCTGTCAGGCGGCGCACTCGCAGCGCGCGCCGACAGCGCGGTGGCGGCCGATCATCTCGAACGGGCCGCACGCCACTTCCATCGGGGCGAGCTCGAGGCAGCCGTCATCGAGCTCAAGAACGTGCTGCAGGCCGACCCCGGCAATCTCAGCGCGCGCATTCTGCTCGGCCGGGTCCACCTGCGCCAGGGGCTCGCGGCCTCGGCCGAGAAAGAACTCAGCATCGCGCTGAACCTCGGCGGCGACCGCGACGAGATCATCGGCGATCTCGGCAACGCGCTGCTGCTGCAGCGCAAGTACGCCGACCTGCTCGCTCTGACCGCGAGCGACGAGCTGCTCGTCGAGGTTCCGGTCGATGTCCTCATCCTGCGCGGACGCGCGCAGTTCGAGCTCGGCGCGCTGGACGATGCTGGACAGACGTTCACCCGGATACGGGAACGCGATCCTGACAATCTGGCGGCGCTGATCGGCCTGGCCGAGGTGCGGCGGTTGGGCGGCGCCTTCGCCGCGAGCGCCGCATTGCTCGAGCGCGCACGCGAGATCGATCCCGGCGCGGCCGAAATTCCTTACCAGCAGGGAGAACTCGAACTGGCGCGCCGGCGTCTCGAGCGCGCTCGCGGCCACTTCGAGCGGGCCTTGGAACTGGCCCCCGACCATGCGCGAGCACGCCTGGCGCTGGCCGGCGTGGCCTACGAACTCGGTGATACCGAAACGGCGCTCGAACAGGCCACGCGGGTGCAGCAAGCCAATCCGCGCGATCCCATTGCAGCGTTCGTGCGCGCGCAAGCCGCCGCGCGCTTGGGCGACATCGAGCAGGCCAAGGCCGCGCTCGAGCAAGCCCAGCGCAGCGTGACGACGCTGCCGGACGACGCCCTCGCGCGCGATCCGGCGCGCCTGCAGATTGCCGGGGTCGTCCATTACCTGGCGCGTGATTACGCCCGGGCGCGCGATTTCCTCGCGCGCTTCATCAAGCTGCGTCCGCATCATCACGGCATGCGGCGTCTGCTCGGACTGCTCGAACTCGAAGCGGGAGACGCGGCGGAGGCGGCGAGCACGCTGCGCCCGCTGCTCAATGTCTATCCCAATGACGTCGACTTGCTGAGCGCGCTGGGTGACGCTTACCTGCGCCTGGGCCGCCACGTCGAGGCGATGTCGGTCTTCGAGCGCGCCGTCGAGGCAGGCGCCGACGAGAGCGGGCCGATCGGGATGCCGTTCGCGCTCAGCCGGCTGCGCTCGGGCCAGACCGATAATGCCGTCGAGCAGCTCGAGCGCGCGGTGGACCTCGGCACCTACTCGAAGCGCTCGGCCTTGCTGCTCGCCATGGTGCAGCTGCGCCGCGGCGATACCGAAGGCGCATTGCGCACGGCGAGCACCTTGACGAGCAGCGAGCCCGACAACCCGGCCGCGCACAATCTGGTCGGTGCCGTGCACCTCAGGGCAGGGCGTTACGAGGCGGCGCGTGCGGCCTTCGACAAGGCGCTCGAGCTCGCCGCGGCATATCGGCCGGCCGCACACAACCTCGCGCGCATGGACATGGCTGCTGGTGATCTCGATGCGGCGCAGGCTCGCTACGCGGCGCTGCTCGAGCGCGATCAGCGCGATCCGCAGGCGCTGATGGGCATGGCCGAAATCGCGCGCGCCGAAGGCGACATGGAAACCGCTATCGGCTGGCTCGAACGCGCGTCGGGACGCGGCGAGGGACACATTGCGCCCCAGCTCGCGCTGGTTGCGCTGCACCTGGCGAATGACGACCCGGCGCAGGCCGTGGAGGTCGCCAGGCGTCTCGAGGACCGCTTTCCCGAAAATGGCGAGGTCGTGCACGCACTCGCCCGCGCCCAGGCGGCCAAGGGCGATGTGGCTGCTGCCCGCACCAGCTACCGACGAGCAGTGCGCTACAGCGGCTACGACGGCGACGCGCTGCTCGCGATCGCGCGCGGCCAGGTCGCGTCCGGTGACTACGACGGTGCGCGCTACACGCTGACCAAGGCCGCGGACGGCTCGCTGGCGCGCGAGGCGCTGGCGGCGCGTACGCGGCTCGAGCTGATGCTCGACGAGCCCGAGGCCGCCGCGGCGACCGTCGCCACGCTGGCCGAACGCTTCCCCGATGCGCCGGTGCTTACCGTGCTGCGGGCCGCGCTGCGCGAGCGTGTGGGTGACATCGCCGGGGCGATCGCGGTGCTCCGCGCTGGACCGACCGCTGCCGCGGTCGTCGTCGAACTGCAGCGGATGCTGCGCGAGTCCGGCGACCGTGCCGCGGGCATTGCGGTACTGGAGGACTATCTCGATGCGCAGCCGGGCGACGTCACGGCGGGCCGCGCGCTGGCGCTGGCCTACCTCGAGGCGCAACGCCTCGACGACGCCCGCGTGCTGCACGAGAAACTGCTCGCGACGTTGCCGGACGACGCTGCGCTGACCGCCAACCTTGCACGCATCTACCAGCTGCAGGCTCGGGACGGCGCCCGCGAACTGGCCGCGCGCGCGGTCGAGCTCGCCCCGACGTGGGGCGTGACGCTCGACACGCTCGGTTGGATCCTGGTCACCGAGGGCGAGGTCGAAGCCGGGTTACGGCGGCTGCGCGCGGCGCTGGCGCGCGACGCCAATCCGCTGACGCGCTACCACCTGGCCGTGGCCCTGCAGCAGCTCGGTCGCGGTGACGAAGCGCGTGGCGAACTCGACCGCATCCTGCGCGACAGCCCGGGGATCGGCTGGATCGGTGAAGTCCGTGCCTTGCGTGACGCGCTCGATTGAGCCGTCGCCACGCGCCCACTCAACGCCCGTCGATGAAGCGACTGTCGTCGTAAGCGACCAGCCAGTGCGGACGATAGACCGCGGCGAGCGTGACCATGCCGCCGGTCAGGAACGCTTCCGGGAAGAGCAGCAGCACGGTCGCCGGCAGGTAGTTGTCGAACAGTGCCTTCAGGCCCATGAGCCCGGCGAGGTAGAGCACGGTCCCGGCGGCGAAGGCCGTCGCCGCGACGGCGAGCATGGCGCCGAAGAAGCCGGCAGAAAAAATGAACACGAACAGGTGGCCTGGCAGACGCACCTCCGAGAAGCGCGCCCAGGCGTAGCTCACGGCGACGGGCACGAAGGCATTGACGCCGGTGTTGACGCCGAGCGCGAGCCAGTCGCTGTCACCCGCCAGCGCGCAGGCCGCCAGCACGGCGCTCAGTGCGATGAACGCGAGCTGCCAGCCGAAGGCGAGGGTCAGCAGGGTCGCGCCGAGCAGGTGCAGGGCAGGGCCGCCGTCCAGGCTCGCGCGCAGCTGCCATAGCGCGAGTACGCACGCACTCGCCGCCGCGTAGCGGTTGATTGAACCGCTGTGTACCAGCCAGCGCCACGGCGCGCGACGTGCAGCTAGAGCCAGGGCGAAGATCATGGCCACCGCGCCGGCGAGCTGCCAGGCCGGACCGATCAGCGCGGCGGTTACCTCCATGCATGCCCCCCGACGCGCAGCACGGCGCGCCCGGGGCGGCACGAGGCCGAGGTCACAGCAGATCCATCGGCAGCTTGAGATAGGAAACGCCGTTGTCCTCGGCCGGTGGTTTCTCGCCGGCGCGCATGTTGACCTGGACCGACGGCAGGATCAGGTTCGGCATGTCGAGGGTCTTGTCGCGCGCGGTACGCAGTTCGACGAAATGGTCCTCCTCGATGCCCTCGTGCACGTGCACGTTGTGACGCCGCTCCTCGCGCACCGTGGTCTCCCAGGCGTGGAAATCGCGCGTCGGTGACATGTAGTCGTGGCACATGAACATGCGCGTCTCATCGGGCAGCTCGAACAGCTTGCGGATGGAACGGTAGAGCACGCCGGCGTCGCCGCCGGGAAAATCGCAGCGCGCGGTGCCGTAGTCGGGCATGAACAGGGTGTCACCGACGAAGCAGGCATCACCGATCACATAGCTGATGCAGGCCGGCGTGTGTCCCGGCGTGTGCACCACGCGGGCTTCGAGATCGCCGATGTTGAACGTTTCGCCGTCGATGAACAGGTGATCGAACTGCGAGCCATCGGTGC
>JAPOKK010000389.1 GCA_029977665.1 Pseudomonadota bacterium
CATCTCCGGCAGTTCCGGCAGGTCGTGCGCCATGGCAGCTTCCTCAGTCGTACTTGCCGGCGATGGTCATGAGCAAATCGTACTCGATGAGGCAGGTGTTGCGCCCGCAGGCGGCAAAGGCAGGCGAGCGCCGCCGCCCCGTGACATGGCCGTAGATTTGCATCACGTTGTACAGGGCCCAGCGCACGAGGCCGAAGATCTCCCACCAGCGTGCGGCGGCGCGATCCAGCGTGCGCCCACCGGCCCGCTCGTAAGCCCGGTAGAGGGATTCGCGCAGACCGATGCCGGCCGCCGGACGCGCGACGTGCTCGAAACGCCACGACCGCGTACACAACCAGCCGAAGTCCTCGAGGGGATCGCCGAAATGCGCGCATTCCCAGTCGAGAAAGGCGCGGATGCCTTCGCTTCCGACGAGCATGTTGCCGAGACGGAAGTCGCCGTGCAGCAGCGTACGCGCCGTCAGCGGCGGACGCTCGCGCTCGAGCCAGCGGAAGGCGAACTCGAGCGCCGGGTGCGGTTCGACCCAGCGGTCGTAGTAACCCATCCAGGCTTCGAGCGGGTCGCCACTCTCGGGCGAGGTTTCCAACTCCGGCAACAGCGCCGGGACGATGGCGTGTATGCGTGCGAGCTCGGTGCCTGCCTGGTCGAGGAAGCGGGCACGCGCGGTGGCGAACTCGGCGTCGTTGAGCAGCCGCTTCGGCAGGCTCTCGCCGGCGATCGCGCCGACCACGTAGCCGTGACCGAGTTCGTCCGCGGCATCGAGCTCGAACACCGGTTCGGGCACGAGGACGCCGTGATCGTAGACCACTTGCAGGATGCGGTACTGCACGTCGGCCGGCAGGAACGGCGTGTAGTCCGGCGGGATGGTCTCCTGGCGCAGCACCAGGCGCCGGGCGCTGCCGTCGCCGAGGTCGAACAGAATCGTACGGTTGGAGCCGCCCAGCGTCGCCAGGGTGAAATTGCCGATGCCGGCGTGCTCGCCGAAACGCCGGCGCACTGCCGCCCGCAGGCGTTCGATGACGCCTTGCGTGTCGACGTCGAACTCTGCCGCCTCAGCCACGCACGTCCCCGGCCAGCCGCCCGGCTTCAACACTGCCGATCATGCTGGCCATTACAGCGGCCAGCCGACCGGCTCGCCGTTCTCGAGCAGTTCGATGTACTCCGTCACGCCCATGCCTTCACGGCCGTCCCAGTGCCATACCGTGAGGCCTTCGGCGATGCGCGACTGCAGGTATTCGTCGCCGACCTTGCGCCGGTTGCGCAACGGGGCAAGGCGCACCACTTCGCCCTCCATCACCACCGCGCGCCGTGCCGTGCGCACGCCGAGCCGCATCGCGCTGGGGTCCTTGCGCGCCGTCCACTCGGTATAGAGGTCCATGTCGGTGATGTCCTCGTACTCGCCGTCGAACTGCAGCACGCCCTGGCGGCGCGTGCGGCCGTCGCGATCGGTGATCTTGAGCAGCATCATCGCGCGATCCGGGCCAAAGTTCGCGATCAGCAGGCGGTAGAAATAAATATTCGTCCAGTAGCGCGGCCCCCAGGAATGATCGCGCCAGCCGAGCCCGTCGAACGTCCATTGCTCGCCGTCGACTTCGATGCGCCCCCGGGTGCGCATGTGCTGGTTGAAGTGTCCGAGCGAGAAGTCCCGCCCGTACATCGTCTCCTGCTCGGGCGAGGTAGGTTCGCCGCCGTGCATGGGCGAGACCGCTTCGAGTTCGAAGTCCACTCGCCCCGGCGCACGCGGCGCGGTGTCGAACAGGCGCCGCGGCTCGCGCAGCAGGTCGGGATCGTCGAGCACCATCAGCTCGCCGGTATAGCCCATGGTGACGCGCCGGAACGGCGCCACGACCTCGTAGTGGAGCCCGCCGGCGGCGAAACGATCGTTGTGCGCGAGCTCGGGGCGCTGGAACTGGCACGCGATGCGCCCGTCGGGCAGGTAGAGACAGACCTGGGTCTCGGCGTGTCCCTCGTTGACACGGTTGCCCAGGCGCATCCAGCCGCCGAAGCGGCGCTCGAGCTCGAAACCGTTGACGTAGACGCTCTCGTTGAAATTCGACTCCGCGCCGGGCGCGTGGTTGTACTCGTCGCGTGTTTCGAGGCGGAATTGCGACATGTTCGTTGCCTCCCGGGAAAGTGATTGTGTAGAAACCCGGCGGCGTACCGGGAGCCGCCGGGGCGGATTCCCCGCATCCGGAAACGCGCAGACTATACGCCGTGCCTGCGCGCCGCTCCGTTTCGCCTACATCGGCCAGGCGACCGGCACGCCATCGTGCAGCCGCTCGACGTATTCGGTCATGCCGTAACCACGCTGACCGTCCCAGTCGAGTTCGGTCAGGCACTCGGCGATACGCGAGCGCAGTACTTCGCCGTCGATTTCGCGCCGGTTACTCAACGGCGCGACGTTGAGCACGCGGCTGTGAATGACTGCGCTGCGGCGCGCCGTGCGCGCGGTCAGCGTAATCGCCGTCGGATCCCTGTCGGCGTCCCAGTCGGTGAACACGTCGAGATCGGTAATCTCCTCGTAGTCGCCGTCGATGAACAGAACGCCGGCGCGGCGCACCACGCCATCCTTGTTCGCGATCTTGAGCAGCGTGATACCGCGCTCGGGACCGAAGCTCGCGTAGAAGCCGCGATCGAACAGGATGTTCTGCCACAGGCGCGGCCCCCACGAATGATCGCGCCAGCCATACCCCTGGAAATCGAGACACTCGCCGTCGATGCTCAGC
>JAPOKK010000097.1 GCA_029977665.1 Pseudomonadota bacterium
GAAATCGACTACCTGCAGTTCTGCCTCGGCTGCCATCGCGAAGACGGCAGCGGCAGCGCGCGCAACGGCGTACCCGACATGCGCGGCGTGATCGGCCGCTTCGCCCACGTGCCGAGCGGACGTGCTTTTCTCATCCAGGTTGCGGGCGTCGCCCAGGCACCGCTCGATGATGCGGCGCTCGCGGCACTGATGAACTGGCTGCTGCCGCGCATGGACGCCGCGGGCCTGCCGGCCGATTTCGCCCCGTACACCGCCGCCGAGGTGGCGCGCCTGCGCGCCGAGCGCCCGGGCGATCTCGGCGCCCTGCGGGCACAGGCCCTGGCCGACCTCGCTGCCGCCGGTCACGTCAGTGCAAAGGCCGCCGCCGATACGCCCTGAGCTGGCATCCGAGCAAGCACCCGGGCCACGACCCGGGGCATCATCCGGGCCGCGCGCACTCGCGCGCCCCCGTACCGGAGGAGACTCTTCATGACCGTCAATTACATGGAAACCATACGCCGGCGCTACGAACAGCTCGGCTACACGCCCTACCGCTGGTACGTCGCCGACGACGCGCCACCCTGGCAGGCGCTCGACAAGCCGCTGTCGCAAGCCCGCCTCGGCCTGCTCTCGACCTCGGGCGCCTACGCCGTCGGCCAGCGCGCCTACCACTACAAGGACGACACCTCGATTCGCGCCATCCCGAGCGCGACGCCGCCGGCGGATATCCGCTTCTCGCACATCACCGAGAACTACCTGGTCGACGCGAAACGCGATCCGGAGACGATCTTCCCGCTCGATACGCTGCGCGAGCTGCGTGACGAAGGCGTCATCGGCGAACTCGCCGACGAGGTCTATTCCTGCATGGGCGGGGTCTATTCGCAACGGCGCGTGCGCGAGGAAACCGCGCCGGCCGTGCTCGCCGCCTGCCAGCGGCAGCGCATCGACTGCGCACTGCTCGTCGCGATGTGACCGGTGTGCCACCAGACCGTGTGTCTGGTCGCCCGTCACCTCGAAGCCCACGGCATCCCGACGCTCGCGCTCGGCGCGGCACGTGACATCCTCGAAGCCGGCCGCCCGCCGCGCGCGGCGTTCGTCGATTACCCGCTCGGTCACACGGCGGGCAAGCCGTTCGACCGCGCCGATCAACGCAGCGTCATCGCCGGTGCCCTGCGCGGATTCGACACCATCGGCGATCCGGGCGGCCTGGTCGTGCTGCCCAACCAGTGGGGCGACGACGCCTGGCGCACCGAAGCAACCTCGACCGAGGCCCGCGACACGCGCCAGCCGCGAGACGAGACGCCCCAGTGGCAGTTGCCCGCAGACCGCGAGGCGGCACGCGCCGCCGGGCTCGAGGTCTGAA
This sequence comes from Pseudomonadota bacterium, assembly GCA_029977665.1. GTDB lineage: Bacteria > Pseudomonadota > Gammaproteobacteria > JACKNG01. The sequence continues at coordinate 1,343 of JAPOKK010000097.1, forward strand.
CGAAGCTCGCGCCCCGCACCGGCGCGGCCGGCGGTAGCGCGGGCGATCTGCCATCAGCCGCATCGACCAGGAACGATCGGTTGACAGCCCGCGGCCGGATGATAGCTTCAACGAATCACTGACCAGGGCCACCGGCCGCCGCACGCCACCCAGGGGAGAACACATGCAACTCGGTTATTTCATCATGCCTTCGCATCCGCCCGAGCGGCCGCTGTACGAGGGTCACGAATGGGATCTGCAGACGCTGCGCTGGGCCGACGAGTTCGGTTACGCCGAGGCCTGGGTCGGCGAACACCACACCTGCCCGTGGGAACCGCACCCCGCGCCCGACCTGCTCATCGCGCAGGCCTTGCGCGAGACGACGCGCATCCGTCTCGGCACGGGCGGCTTCCTGCTGCCCTATCACCACCCGGCCGAACTCGCCAACCGCGCCGCGATGCTCGACCATCTCGGCCAGGGCCGTTACAACTTCGGCATCGCGGCCGGCGGTCTGCCCAGCGACTGGGCGATGTTCGGCGTCGACGGCATGAAAGGCGAGCATCGGCACATGCTCGCCGAAGCGCTCGAGATCATCCTGCGCCTGTGGGGCGACGAAGAAGAGTTCGAACACCGCGGGCAGTTCTGGACGGTACGCAAACCGGCGCCGAGCGTGGTCGAGACCATGCGCGCGCATCTCAAGCCCTTGCAGCTGCCGCATCCGCCCATCAGCCTCTCCGGTCTCAACGCGAACTCCGATACGCTGCGCCTGTGCGGCGAGCGTGGTTACATCCCGATGAGCCTGAATCTCAACACCGGCTACGTGCGCGGCCACTGGGACGCCGTGGTGGCGGGCGCCGAGAGCGCTGGACGCACCGCCGATCGCGCGCAATGGCGCGTCAGCCGCGAGGTCTGCGTCGCCGAGACCGACGACGCGGCGATGAAGCTCGCCATCGAAGGCGGCCTCGGCCGCCTGTGGAACGAACACCTGCTGCCGCTGTTCCGCGCGTTCAAGTTCATCGACTTCCTCAAGCATGCGCCGGAAGTCGCCGACGACGATGTCGACGTCGCCTACCTCGCACGCCACAACTGGCTGGTCGGCTCGCCCGAGACGGTCACGCAGAAGCTGGAGGCGATGTACGACGACCTCGGCGGCTTCGGCACACTGGTCCTGCTCGGCACCGACTACGTCGAACAGGGCACACCGTGGCGCGAATCGATGGGCCTGCTCGCGCAGGAAGTCATGCCGCGTGTCGCCGCACTGACGCCGTGATCGGCAGGTAACAAGCGACGGGAGGGCGCGCCGGACCGCGCCGCCGGAATCGAAGCTCAGAGCTGCATCGGTGCGCTCTGCCCGGCCCAGCCGGCGGCGAGCGTGGTCATGGCACGGATGTGCACGACCTCCTGCTCGATCAGCCAGCGCCCGTCGGCGGCGCGGCGCCGAAACACCCAGTCGTAGGTGCCCCAGCCGAGGACCGATTCGTTGCCGAGTTCCTGCGTGACGTGCCAGTACATGAAGGCAGTGGCATGGTCGCCGTCGACGCGGATGTCCTCGTTGGCGTAATAGCGCCGCGGGTTGTCGAAGCGCCCCCAGTAGTTCTCGAAGAACTGCATGATCGCGTCCAGCCCGCTGACCTCGACCGACCACGCCGGGACACCCAGCACGGCGTCCTCGGCGAACAGTTCGCGCAACAGGTGCGGGCGCTTCTCGTCGACGCCGATGGCGTAGTGCGCCAGCACCGCGCGGATGTCGTTGTCGGCGCGCAGCGCGGCGACTTCGCGCTCGAGCGCGTCGAGCCGTTGTTCGATGGTGCTCATGGTCTGCCCTCCCCGGGTGTGGGCCCGGACGTGCACGAAGCGACGAAAGCGGCGATGCGCCGGGTCAGCTCCCCGTCACTCTCGTCGAGACTCGCGATGAGGTCGAAATGATGACAAGTGCCGAGCGTGCGGTACTCGCCGGTCAGGCCGGCCGCGCGCCATGCGGCGATGAACTCGCGCGACTGGCGGTGGAACTCGTCGGACTCGGCGCCGCCGACCTCGGCGACGAGCGGCGGCGCGCGATCCGGCACATGCAGGCACGGGCTTTCGCGCGCGATCATGTCGCCGTCGAGCTGCAGCATCGGCTGTAGCCACGACCAGCGCAACGGCGCGAGATCGAACAGCCCGCTCAGCGCGTAGCCGCCCTTGATGATCGCTGACGGCAGCCCGTAGTCGGCCTCCCACGCGGTCTGCAGCAGGCGCGCGACCTGGTGCCCGCCGGCGGAATGCCCGGCAACGACGATGCGCGCCGGATCCGCGCCGTAGTCGGCCGCGTGGCGGTACAGCCAGGCCAGCGCCGCGCGGCTCTGGCGCGTGATCTCGGCAATCGTGACGCGCGGACACAGCGCGTAGTTGGTCACGGCCACGCTGACGCCGGCGGCGACCAGTCCGCGCGCGACGAAGCTGAACTCGCGTGCGCTGAGACGCCGCCAGTAGCCGCCATGGACGAAGACCAGCAGCGGCGAGCCAGGGCCGGCCGGGAAGAGATCGAGTGTCTCCGCGAGCGTCGGGCCGAACGCCAGGCCGAGTTCGCAGGCGAGTTCGGCGCGTGCGCGCTCGCTCGCCGCGACGTAGAAATCCAGCCACTCGCGCGCGTCCGGCACGCGCCGCTCGATCTGGTACTCGGCGTCGATCGCCTCCTGGCTGTCGAACTGACGATAGAGCATGCGACCTCCCCGTGGCCCGCGGCCGTCTCCCGCATCAGACCCCAAGCGCGGGTATGAGGTCAATGTCGCTGATCGTCGTCCACGTGCGCGGTCTACAATCGCAGCCCGGTCCACCAGAGAACATCACAGGGGAGAACATCACGCATGGCCATGCTCACCGACCAGGTCGTCCTCATCACCGGCGGCAGCACCGGGATCGGGCGCGCCACCGCGCTCATCTGCGCCGCCGAAGGCGCCAACATCGTCATCGCCGACGTGCAGGACGCGGCCGGCGCGGAAACCGTCGCCGCGATCGAACAGGCCGGCGGCCGGGCCGAGTACCAGCATTGCGACGTCGGTGACTTCGCCGCGGTCGAAGCGCTCGTCGCCGCTATCGCCAGCCGCCACGGCAGGCTCGACGGCGCGTTCAACAATGCCGGTATAGAAGGCCCGACGGCCAAGATTCTCGATCTCGACCCGGCCGACTGGGATCGCGTCATCCGCGTCAACCTGAGCGGCGTCTACCATTGTATGAAGGCCGAGATTGCGCAGATGGTCGAACAGGAGCGCGGTGGCAGCATCGTCAGCACGGCGTCGGCTGCCGGGCTCATCGGCATTCCGGGCGCTGCCGGTTACAATTCGGCCAAGCACGGCGTGGTCGGCCTGACCAAGACCGTCGCGCTCGAGTACGCCTCGCGCAACATCCGCGTCAACGCGGTGTGCCCCGGATTCATCGAAACGCCGATGCTAGACCGCGTGACCGAGGCGAGTGTGAAGATCCGCGAACAGATGATCGGCGCCACACCCATGCGACGCGTCGCCCAGCCGAGCGAGATCGGCGACGCCGTCGCCTGGCTGCTGTCGGCAAAATCGAGCTACGTCACCGGCGTCGCCTTGCCCGTCGACGGCGGCTGGGTCGCCCAGTAACGCGCGCGGCCGGCGCCGTCCCGGTCCGACGTCCAGCCGGGTGTCGGACACCGGGCCAGGCCCGCCGCACCACGTCACGTGTCAGCGCGGCCCGGTCATCGCCTCGAGCCGCACCCAGCGATCGAAATCCTCGCCGCTGACGCTGCCGAGCGCGAGCGCCGCTTCGCGCAGCGTGGTGCCCTCGGCGTGCGCTTTCTTGGCAATGTCGGCCGCGGCGTCGTAGCCGATGTGCGGCGCGAGCGCGGTGACCAGCATCAGCGAACGCTCGAGGTGCGCGGCGATGCGCGCGCGGTCCGGCTCGATACCCGCCGCGCAGTGCTCGCGGAAGCTCGTCGCGCCGTCGGCAAGCAGGCGCGCACTCATCAGGAACGCATGCGCGATAAGCGGCTTGCACACGTTCAACTCGAAATTGCCGGCAGCGCCGCCGACGTTGATGGCGACGTCGTTGCCGAGGATCTGCGCACAGCACATCACGAGCGCCTCGCACTGCGTCGGGTTCACCTTGCCGGGCATGATCGAGCTGCCGGGCTCGTTGGCCGGGATGGTGATTTCACCGATACCGCAACGCGGCCCGGAGGCCAGCCAGCGCACGTCGTTCGCGATCTTGGTGAGGCTCGCGGCCAGCGTCTTGAATGCGCCGTGCGCTGCCACCAGCGCATCGTGCGCGGCCAGCGCCTCGAACTTGTTCGGTGCGCTGACCAGCGGCAGCCCGGTTGCCGCGGCGAGCCGCGCGGCGACCCGCTCGCCGAACTCCGGGTGCGCGTTGAGCCCGGTACCGACTGCCGTACCGCCGAGTGCGAGCTCGGCGAGGTGCGGCCGTGCCTGTTCGAGGTGGCCGATACCGTGGTCGAGCTGGGCGACCCAGCCCGATATCGCCTGGCCGAGCGTCAGCGGCGTCGCGTCCATGAGGTGCGTACGGCCGATCTTGACGATATCGGCGAACGCCGCGGCCTTGTCCGCCAACGTGTCACGCAGCGCCGCGAGTGCCGGCAGCACGTCGCGCGCGACCGCCACGCTGGCGGCCACGGCCATGGCGCCCGGGAAGACGTCGTTGGAGGACTGCCCGCGGTTGACGTGATCGTTCGGGTGCACTTCGCGGCCTTCGCCACGGCGCCCGCCAAGCAGCTCGCTGGCGCGGTTGGCGAGCACCTCGTTCATGTTCATGTTGCTCTGGGTGCCGCTGCCGGTCTGCCACACCGCGAGCGGGAACTCCGCGTCGTGGCGCTGATCGACGACTTCCTGCGCGGCTTTCGCGATGGCGTCGCCGAGGCGCGCGTCGAGCACGCCGAGTTCGACGTTGACGCGCGCCGCGGCCTGCTTGACGAGGGCGAGCGCGGTAATCAGCGCCGCCGGCATACGCTCGCTCGAAATCGCGAAGTGCCCCAGGCTACGCTGTGTCTGCGCTCCCCACAGGCGTGCTGCCGGCACCTCGATCGGGCCGAAGGTGTCGTACTCGGTGCGCGTATCGCTCATGCATACCAGCATACGCCGGCACCGCGCGGGCTTCATCCCTGCGCGGAATTAGGAGCACGTGCTCAGCTACTCCAACCTGCCAGGGTCAGCCCGAGCGCGAGCAGGGCCGCGTGCAGCAAAGCCGCGGTGATGGCGCCGACGATGGCCGGAACGAGCGCGGCCGGGCGGGCCGCGTCACGCCATAGCGCCCGCACCGCGCGCGTCGCCGGCACGAGCGCGAACAAGGCGAGCAGCGCCTGCACGGGCAGCTCGCCGCGCACCACCATGACGACCAGCCAGCAGTAGGCAACCCCGTACAGGACGGGCGGCAGGGCGCGTGCGCGTGCCGGCCCCAGTCGGACGACGAGGTTGCGCTTGCCCGCGCGCGTGTCGGCCGCGATATCCGGGAATTCGTTGACCAGCAGCACCACCATGACGTGCAGCGCGAAACCGAGGCCGGCCGCAAACGGCAACGCTGCGAGGGCGCCGCGCTGGACGAGGTCCGCGCCGATCACGACCAGCAGCCAGCCGGCGCCGACGGCGAACTCCCCCAGGCCGCGGCACATCAGCGCGAACGGCGGCGCCGAGTAGGCCCAGGCGATGAGCAGCCCGGCCACGCCGACGAGCAGCAGCACGCCGTTCGAGTGCCAGCTCAGCCACAGGCCCGCGGGGATCACGCTCGCCAGCAGGGCGTAGCCGTAGCGGGCCATCGCGTCCTCGTCGAGCACGCCGTTCTGGATCAGGCGGCTGCCGCCGGTATAGGGAAACTGCCGATCGAGGTTGGCCGCATCGCTGCCGTTGCGGGCATCGTGGTAGTCGTTGAGCACGTTCGCCGCGGCGTGCACGACCAGCGCGAAGACCACTGTCACCACGGCGCTCGCGGCATCGACGGACACACCCGCGGCATACGCGCAGGCGATGCCGAGAATCGCACCGGCCGCGGTCATACCGAGGAAACCGGGGCGGGTCGCGGCGAGGTAGCGCGCGCACGGATGCGCGAGCTGCTCGAGGGTGGGCTCCGAGACGGTCATCGTTTCAGGCGCGCGCGACCTCGACCAGGTTGTCGGAGAAGGTCGGCGCGTGTCCCATGTCGACGAACTCGGCGGCACTGACCACGTTGACCGTGCCCCGGTTCAACTGGCGCCAGTAGCCGAGGGTCGCCACGACCACGCCGGGATTGACGTCACCCGTGAGCTTCGCCGCGCCCTCGAAAGCGCCGCGCTCGTTGAACACCCGCACCACGTCGCCTTCCGCGATCCCGCGCTTCGCCGCATCGGCCGGGTTGATCAAGACGAACTGCTCGCCCTGCCCACGAATCTTGTCGCTCATGTTGGCGTAACAGGAGTTCAGAAAGCCGTGGCTCTTGGGCGAGACGATGCTGAGCGGGTAGCGCGCGGCGAGTTCGGGGTTGCTGACCGCGCTCTCGCGCGGCGGTACGTAGTCCGGCACCGCGTCGAGCGGCTCACCGCCCTGCATGTCGGCGTACATCTGGCGGAACGGCGGCGCGACGAAGTTGCCGCCGGCGGCGATGCTGGAGACGAATTCGCACTTGCCGGAGGGTGTCGGGAAATTGCCCTCGCGGTGCGGCGCGCGGTGGTCGGCGCCGCCCAGTGCCAGCGGCACGAAGCCCTGCTCGCGCAGCGTTGCGAGATCGAAACCGGCGCAGGCCGGCGCGTTCCAGTCGACGAAATGCTCGAGGCACTCGGCGTCGGACCAGTGGAGTTCGGGTTCGTCGTAGCCCATGCGTGCGGCGAGACGGCGGAAGATCTCGCGGTTCGACAACGCCTCGCCCGGCGGCTCGACGCAGCGCTCGTTGTAGGTCAGGTAGTTGTGCCCCCAGGACAGGATGATGTCCTCCATCTCCGCACCCATGGCTGCGGGCAGCACGATGTCTGCCCACAGCGCGGTATCGGAGAGGAAGTGATCGGCGACGACGAGGAAGAGGTCTTCGCGCGCGAGACCGGCGACGATCTTGTCGCCCTCCGGCGCCTGCGTGACCGGGTTGGAGTTCCAGCACATCATCGACAGGATCGGCGGGTCGAGCGGGATCTCACCGGTCAGCAGGCGCCCGAGCTGCAGATTGTTGACCGCGCGCGTGCCGGGTGGGATCCACTCGGGCTTGCACATGACGTCGAAGCGGTAGGGATGCTCCCATACCGGCATGGCGAGTATGCCGCCACCGACATGCCGCCAGGCGCCGGTCAGCGCCGGCAGGCAGCACACCGCGCGGATCGTTTGCCCGCCGCCGGCATGACGTTCGAGCGCGACACCGATGCGCAGCGCGGCCGGTTGCGTGCGCGCGTATTCACGCGCGAGCTGCCGGATGTCGGCGGCCGGGATGCCGGTGATGCCCTCGGCCCATTCCGGGCTGCGTGCCGCGGCGCGTGCGGCGAGTACGTCGAAGCCCACGGTGTGGGCTTCGACGTACTCGCGATCGATCAAGTCCTCTTCGATGAGGGTGTGGATCAACGCCATCGCCAGCGCACCGTCGGTACCCGGGCGTGGCGCGAGGTGCCAGTCGGCGGCCTTGGCCGTGCGCGAAGCGTAGGCGTCGATGACGACGACCTTCGCGCCCGCCTTCTGCGCATCCTTGACGATGTGCCAGTGATGCAGGTTGGTGCTGACGCTGTTGCAGGCCCAGATGACGATGTACTTGGAGTGCTTGAAGCTCTCCGGGTCCATGCCGCCGCTCGGGCCGTAGGTCATCAGCCAGGCGGTCGCCGATCCTTCGCCACAGAACGTGCGCTCCATGACGGTCGCGCCCATGCGGTTGAAGAACGCATCGCCGCCGTTCAGGCCGTGCACCAGGCCCTGGTGACCGAGATAGCTGTAGGGCGCGATGGCCTGCGGCCCGTGCGCGGCGATGATGTCCCGCCAGCGCGCGGCGATGGTGTCCAGTGCCTCGTCCCAGGAGACCGGCGTGAACTGGCCGCTGCCCTTCGGCCCGCTGCGCCGCAGCGGCTGCAGCAGGCGATCGGGATGGTAGTGGCGCTTCTCGTAGTCCTTGAGCTTGACGCACAGCCCACCGCGCGTCATCGGGTGCTCGGGATTGCCGCGCACCCCGGTCAGGCGGCCGTTCTCCACCTCGAACAGCATCGCGCAGGTATCGGGGCAGTCGTGCGGACAGCCCCCCTTGTGGATCGACTTGCCAACCGTTGCCATGACGCCCTTCTCCTGCCGACCGTGCCGACGCTGGTATGCCTCTGGTGCATCCTAGCAGGGAAACGGCGCTGTGCCGCGGTGCGCGATCAGCCGAGCGTGTAATCCATCTGCGTGCGCGCGAACTCGATGAAGAAATCGATCGAGCCCGGGTTCTGCATCGCATCGCGGCTGACCGACTTGTCGATATCGAAGCCCATCAGGATCTTGCGTACCGGCACCTCGAGCTTCTTACCGGTCAGGGTGTAGGGGATCTCGTCGACCGCGTAGACCTGGTCCGGCACGTGGCGCGGCGAACACTGCGTGCGCAGCGCCTGCGCCATTTTCTTCTTGAGCGCGTCGTCGAGGACGCAGCCCGCGGCAAGCCGGATGAACATCGGCATGAAGAAGTTGCCGCCCGGCAGGTCGAGATTGACCACCAGCGCGTCGTCGATCTCTTCCAGCGCCTCCACGCAACGGTAAATCTCGGCAGTGCCAATGCGTACGCCGTAGCGGTTCAGCGTCGAGTCCGAGCGCCCCTTGATGAAACAACCGCCGCGCGCGTTCAGCTCGAAGAAGTCGCCGTGGCGCCATACACCGGGGAAGGTGTCGAAATAGGATTCGAAGTAACGCTGACCGCCCTCGTCGTTCCAAAAGTAGAGCGGCATCGACGGCATCGGCTTGGTCACGACCAGCTCGCCGACCTCGCCGATGACCGACTCGCCGGCGTCGTTGAACGCCTGCACGTCGACGCCGAGCGCCCGCGCCTGGATCTCCCCCGCATAGACCGGCAGGGTGCACGAGCCGCTGACGAAACCCGAGGCGACGTCGGTGCCGCCGCTCTGCGAAGTCACCCACAGGTCGGCGTTGACGTTATCGTAGAGCCACTGCATCGATTCCGGGGTCGCCGGCGAGCCGGTGAGCAGGATGCCCTCGATGGCGCTCAGGTCGTAGCGCTCCTTCGGTACCACGCCCTCCTTCTGCATCATGGCGAGGTAGGTCGGGCTCGCGCCGAACTGGGTCGCGCCGCTCTCCGCCGCGAGCCGCCACAGCACGTCGACATCGGGCGCCGCCGGGTGGCCGTCATAGATTACCGGCGCCGCACCCACGAGCATCGCGCTCATGAGGATGTTCCACATGATCCAGCCCGAGGTCGTGTAGAAGAACATGCGCGATCCGGGGCGCAGGTTGCACTGCAACGCGAGCATCTTGTGCAGCTCGAGGACAATGCCCCCGTGGCCGTGCACGATCGCCTTGGGCAGCCCGGTGGTGCCGGAGGAATACACCACCCATAGAGGATGATCGAAATCGACCTGGGCAAAATCGAGCGCCGGCGCCGCGCCGCTGCCGCGCAGCTCGGACCAGGGCACGGCCTGCGCAACCGGCGCCGCCGCGTCCGCGTCGAGGTAGGGCAGGTGAAATACGTGTTCGAGGCTCGGCAGCGACTCGATGATGGTGCGCGCCTCGTCGCGGCGGTCGAAGGCCTTGCCGCCATAGCGGTAGCCATCGACGGTGAACAGGGCCTTGGGCTCGATCTGCTGGAAACGGTCGAGCACGCTGGCGGCGCCGAAGTCAGTCGAACAGCTCGACCACACCGCACCGATCGCGGTCACCGCGAGACAGGCGACCATGGTCTCGGGAATATTCGGCATGAACGCGACGACGCGGTCGCCGGCACCGATGCCACGCGCGCGCAGTCCCGCCGCGACGCGCGCGACCTCCTCGCGCAGCGCGTCCCATGACCAGGTGGTCAGCGCGCGTTGCTCGGCGGCGAAGAACAAGGCCGGCGCCTCGCCCGCCGCATGGCGCAGGACGTGCTGGGCAAAGTTGAGGCGCGCGCCCGCGAACCATTTCGCGCCGGGCATCACGCGTTCGGCCAGCACGTACTCGTAGGGCGCGGAACTCTCGATGCGGAAATAATCCCAGACTGCCTGCCAGAAGGCCTCCAGCTCATCCACCGACCAGGCATGCAGGGCCGCGTAATCGGCAAAGCTGAGCCCGCGCTCGCGCTCGAGCCAGTGCATGAAGCGCGTCAGCTCGGCCTGCGCGATGCGCGCCTCGCCCGGTTGCCACAACAAGTCCCCTTCTTTGAGCATCGTCTTCCCCATACAGCACACGAATGATGGCCACGCCGCGACCGCGAATACCTGCCGACGGGCACAGTCATGCCGCAGCGTCCACGGCGCGCGAGGTGTCGGGCATCGATGGATGCGCACCGCGCGGCAACGGCGGTGCGTCGAGCGGGCGCGGCCGCGCGCCCGGCGCGCACGTTACCGCATGCGCGGCGCGAGCGAAACCGCGCCGCGCATGCGCCACCAGCCTGCGGCGCGCACCGTGCCACGCGATACGCCGGCAAGTCCCTCGGCCAGACGATCGTCTGTCGCGACGTCGGGCCGGGACAAAAGTTTTACGACGAAAGTCTTGGGTGCACCGCCACCCCGGGCTATGCTGCGGTGCCATGAAGGTTCTCATCGTCGACGATCACGCGCTCGTGCGCGACGGCCTCGGCCACCTGCTGCAGGCACTCGACGATGACACGGTCGCGGTCATCGAGGCGGCAACCGCGAGTGACGCCCTGGCCTGCGCCGCCGCTACGCCCGATCTCGATCTCGCCTTGGTCGACCTCAACCTGCCCGACCGGCACGGCCATGAACTGGTCGCCGCGCTCGTCGCGCAATGCCCGCTGCTGCCGACCGTCGTGCTCTCAGCCTCCGAAGACCCGGGCGACATCGAACAGGTGCTCGCCGCCGGCGCGCTGGGCTTCGTGCCGAAGTCCTCGCCGACGCCCATCCTCGTGCAGGCGCTGCGACTCGTACTGGCCGGCGGCATCTATGTCCCGCCCGCCCTGATGCGTGCCGCCGCGCGCGCCGAGGCGCCGAGCCCGCATGCCCTGACCGAGCGCCAGACGGCGATCCTGAGGTGCCTCGTCGACGGTCATTCGAACAAGGCCATCGCGCGTGAACTCGGCATCACCGAGGCCACCGTCAAGGCGCACGTCAGCGCGATCTTCAAGGCGCTCGGAGTCAGTAACCGCACGCAGGCCGCACGGGCGGCGCGTGAACTCGGCATCGGCGACTGAGATCAACGCAACCGCTTCCGGCCACGCCGCCCCAGGCCGCGAACGTGCGGCAGGCCCCATGCAGCGGCTGGCTCAGCGTCGGCGACCACCGAATTCGAGATAGACGGTGTCGCCCTTGTTGTGCAGCACGTACTGGGTGCGCGTTTCGCCCGGCGCACGAGTCAAGCGCACCGCTCCCGGCTCCGGGCTTTCCGCGGCAACGGCATCGCGCGGCGCCTCGGTTTCGCGCGCCGCGGCCGCGACCGACACGGGCGAGCCGGCGTCCGGCAGCGAAACCGGTGCCGACAGCGCGATTTCGCGCTTCTCGATGAAGACGTCCGGATCCGCGGTGGGAATGATGCGCGGCGCGCTGACCGGCGCCACGCGGACGACGCGCTGCTCGGCGACCAGCGGCATGCAGGCATCGGCAATCTTGCGTGCGAGGTAATCGCCGTCGACCGCACCGCCGGCGGCGAGCGCGTCACGCACCGGTTCGTCGCTGTCGCGCGCCGCGACGAGTCGGCCGCCCGGTGTGCGCAGGCGGCAGGACACGTTCAGCAGGGTGCCGCGGATGGTGCCCGCGTCACGCGGGTTGCTACCGCCCAGTTCGAGCGAGAAGCCGCGCGAGAGCGTACCGCTGCGTGCTTCGGCGAGGTTGACGTCGAGCGCGAGGTGCGCCGCGCCGTGCGCCGGGCACTCACCGCCGCCGCACCAGCGTGGCGCGACCGCGCCGAAGCCGGCCCGTTCGAAGGCCTGTTCGAGGAACGCGACGAGGGCCGTGATGCGCGGCTCGTCGAGGCGCTGCCAGGCCTGGCCGCCGTGTGCATGGACGTCGACAGCGAGGGTCGCGTCGGCGCCGTCCAAGGTCGCGGCGGCCGTGGTCGTGCTCGCCAGCGCAAAGACCGCGCCGGCGACACCGGGGATGAATGAACGCATGATGCGCCTCCTTGTCGTTGACACCGCTCAGGCCGCGCTCGCGGTGAGCATGCCCTCGGTCAGTATGAACTCGATAATCGCGTCGAGCCCGACGCCTGTCTTGAGATTGCTGAACACGAACGGTCGCTCGCCGCGCTGCGCGCGGGCATCGCGGTCCATCACCTCGAGCGACGCGCCGACCTGCGGCGCGAGGTCGATCTTGTTGATGACCAGGAGATCGGAGCGGGTCACGCCCGGCCCGCCCTTGCGCGGGATCTTGTCGCCGGCCGAGACGTCGATGACGTAGATGCTCAGGTCGGCGAGCTCGGGGCTGAACATCGCACTCAGGTTGTCGCCGCCGCTCTCGACGATGACGAGATCGAGCCCCGTGATGCGTGCGGCCAGCTCGTCGATCGCGGCGAGGTTCATCGAGGCGTCTTCGCGGATCGCGGTATGCGGACAGCCGCCGGTTTCCACGCCGACGATGCGCTCGGGCACGAGCGCGCCCGAGCGCAGCAGGAACTCGGCGTCCTCGCGGGTATAGATGTCGTTGGTCACGACCGCCATTTCGAGCCGGTCGCGCAGGTGCTTGCACAGCGCGTCGACCAGCGCGGTCTTGCCCGAACCGACCGGGCCGCCGATGCCGAGCCGCAGCGGGTCGGAGCGGGTTGCGGTTTGCTGGGTCATGGAATGTCTCCTGGAATTGGATTCATGAGCGGAACAAGCGCGTGTACTGGGTCTCGTGCCGGGCGCTGGCGATGACCGCGCCGGGCGCACTGAAGCCGAGC
>JAPOKK010000165.1 GCA_029977665.1 Pseudomonadota bacterium
AGGTCAACATCGCGCAGAAGTACCTGATCCCCAAGCAGGTCGAGAACAGTGGGCTGAAGGACGACGAGATCCGCATCTCCGAGGCCGCGATCCGCGACATCATCCGTTACTACACGCGCGAGGCCGGCGTACGTAATCTCGACCGGGAAATCGCGACCGTGTGCCGCAAGGTGGTCAAGGGCATCCTGCAGAAGCCGACCGAGAAGACCATCCAGGTGACGCCGAAGGCGGTCGAGAAGTATCTCGGCGTGAAGAAATTCCGCTATGGCCGTGCCGAATCCGAGGATCGCATCGGGCAGGTCACGGGTCTCGCCTGGACCGAGGTCGGCGGCGACCTGCTGACGATTGAAGCCGTCGTCGTCCCGGGCAAGGGCAAGGAGATTTACACCGGCCAGCTCGGCGACGTCATGCAGGAATCGATCAAGGCTGCGATGACGGTGTTGCGCAGCCGCGCGAGTGCGCTCGGTATCAAGCCCGATTTCTATGCCTCCAACGACGTGCACTTCCACGTCCCCGAGGGCGCCACGCCCAAGGATGGTCCGAGCGCGGGTGTCGGCATGTGCACCGCGATGGTCTCCGCGCTGACCGGCATTCCGGTCAAATCCAGCGTTGCGATGACCGGCGAGATCACCTTGCGCGGCGAGGTGCTGCCCATCGGCGGCTTGAAGGAGAAGCTGCTCGCGGCTCTGCGCGGGGGTATCGAGGAAGTGATCATCCCGCAGGAGAACGAGCGCGAACTCAAGGAGATCCCGGCCAACATCAAGCAGGGACTGCAAATCAGGCCGGTGCGCTGGATCGACGAGGTGCTGGAGATCGCGTTGCAGCGTCAGCCCGAGCCCCTGCCGGCCGGCGAGCCGCCGGGCGAAGCAATCGCCAAGGACAAGAGCGAAACCGAGGACGACAACGACATGCTGCGGCATCATTGAGCCACGATCGTGTTGCCCGTCTTGGCGGTGCCCGTGCTTTCTTGACGCTTACATGGACGACTGTTATAACGCAGCCGCCCGTCGCGCAGCACGCGTGAGGGGCGGCAAGACGAAGCCTCGTTAGCCGCGACCGCAAACGATGGATGGCCGTGTTGGAAATACCTGACGGGCCCGCTCCCGTCCCGCGGCATGGCATGATCCGAAGGCGCGCTGGGCTTTCATAACAACATCGACATAATGACGCTGGCAACGGCTCACTGAGGGGATTGCTAATGAACAAGGCAGAACTGATCGAGGCCGTGGCAGAGGCCGCCGACCTGTCCAAGGCATCGGCAACGCGCGCGGTCGAGGCGATGCTCGATGGCATCACGACAGCGTTGAAAAAAGACGACCAGGTCAGCCTCGTCGGCTTCGGCACTTTCGTCGTGCGCAGCCGCGCGGCGCGCACCGGCCGCAACCCGCAGACCGGCGAGGCGCTCGAGATCAAGGCTTCGCGCGTTCCGGGTTTCAAGCCTGGCAAAGCGCTCAAAGATGCGGTAAATTAGCGCGCTTCCCAGACGCGCATTTCGGGTGCTTAGCTCAGCTGGGAGAGCGTCGCCCTTACAAGGCGAAGGTCGGGGGTTCGATCCCCTCAGCACCCACCAGCGATTTCGCTGGAGTGGTAGTTCAGTTGGTTAGAATACCGGCCTGTCACGCCGGGGGTCGCGGGTTCGAGTCCCGTCCACTCCGCCATACCTCATGTTATGGACCGCAGGGCGCACCGATTCCGTCGGTGCGCCCTTTTCGTTACCGGGTCCGCGTTTCCGCGCGCGGTGGCGGCGAGTCCACAGCCAAGCCGTCCCGCAAGGGATACCTCACGCGCATGATCGGGGTTGAATAGACATGCTGCAGGCCATCCGCGAACGTTCGCAGGGCGTCATCGTCGCCATCATCGTCGGTTTCATCATCCTGACCTTCGCCCTGTGGGGCGTGGAGAGCTACATCAGCGAGGGTAAACGCGTCGTCGTCGCCGAAGCCGACGGCGAGGACATTTACCTGACCGAGTTCCAGGACACGCTGCAGCGCCTGCGACGGCAGGCCCAGCAGATGATGGGCGAGTCGCTCGACGACGTCGACTGGAACAGCCCCGAGGTCAAGCAGCGCGCGCTCGATCAACTCGTCAACGATCGCCTGCTCGGCAAGCTCGTCGATGATGTCCGCATGCGCGTCAGCGATGCACAGCTCGCCGCCCAGATCACCCAGATTCCGACCTTCCAGGACGACAACGGTTTCTCGCGCGAACTCTACCAGCAGCGCCTGCCGTTGATCGGTATGAGCGAAGCGAGTTTCGAACGCTCGCTGCGCGAGGACATGGTCAAGGGCCAGCTGCGCATCGGTGTGGCGTCGTCCGAGTTCGTCACGCGCGAGGAAGCCGCGTTCGTCGAGAGCCTGCGCGAACAGAAGCGCGATATCGGCTACGCCATCATTCCCGCCTCGCAGTTCGAGGACGAGATCAGTGTCAGCGACGAGGAAGTCGCGCGCCACTACGAGGAGAATCGCGAGAACTATCGCGAGCCCGAGCGTGTGCGCCTCGCCTACCTGCAGATGTCGGCGGCGGACCTCGAGGACGAGATCACCATCGACGATGCCACGCTGCGTGCCTACTACGAGACCAACAAGGCCAACTACACCAGGGAAGAACAGCGCAACGTCAACCACATCCTCATCCAGGTTGCCGAGGATGCGGGCGACGAGGAAGTCGCCGCGGCGCGCGAACGCGCGATGACCGCACTCTCCCGCGCGCGCGAGGGCGAGGCGTTCGAAGACCTCGCGAAGGAGCTCTCCGACGACGTCGGCTCGCGCACCGAAGGCGGTGAGACCGGCCTGTTTCCGCGCGGCGTCATGGCGCCCGAGTTCGAACAGGCCGCGTTCGCGCTTGCGGTCGGCGAAGTCAGTGAGCCGGTGCGCACCCGCTTCGGGTTTCATGTCATCAAGCTCAAGGCCGTCGAGCCCGGCGGCCTGCAGCCTTTTGACGAGGTCCGCGAACAGGTCGCGAGCGCTTACCGCACGGCCGAGGCGCAGAAGCGCTTCTTCGACATGGCTGAGCAGTTCTCCAACCTCGTCTACGAGCATCCCGACAGCCTCGACGTTGCGGCCGACGCTCTCGCTCTCGAAGTGCAGCGCAGCGAGCTGCTGAGCGCCGAGGAGATCGGACAACAGTTCTCCGATGCCGTCGCTGCGCGCGCGTTCGAAACGGAAGTGCTGGTGGAGGGGCTCAATGCGGAGCCGGTCGAACTCGAAGACGGCCGCGTCGTCGCGGTGCGCGTGGTCGAGCACGTTCCCTCGGCGATTCCGCCGCTCGATGAAGTCCGCGCGGCGGTCGCCGAGGCGGTGCGCACGGAGAAGCTGCGCGAACGCACGCGGGCCGCGGCGGAAGCCCTGGGCGAGAAGCTCCGCACCGGTGCCAGCGTTGCGGAGGTGATCGAGGCGGAAGGTCTCGGCTGGGAGTCGACCGCGGCTGCCTCGCGGACGTCCACGGACGTCAACCGCGCGGTACTGCGCGCGGCGTTTCGCACCGAAGTACCGGACGACGAGGCCGCCGCGGCCGTCATCACGGTACCCATCGGCCGCGCCGACCACGCCGTCGCGAGGATTAGCAACGTGCGCACGCCGGCGGCCGGCGAACTCGCCGAGAGTGATGTCGGTGCGGTACAGCGTGAGCTCGTGACCGCGCGCGCGACGCTGACGTGGCAGGCTTTCCTCGACGGCCTGCGTCTCGGTAGCGACGTCGAGGTATTCAAGGACCGCTTGTAAGCGGGTTGCGGTACCGCACGGCGGGCGCCGAGCTGGTCGGCCTGCGTCGAGCGGCTTGGAGCCGGCGCTTCGGTCAGTCCTCGCGCCGGGGAAACTCGTGCCCGTGGCGCTCGAACGTCGTGCTGCTGATCACGGCCGTACCGACCGCGTCGCCCCAGACGTTGATGGCCGTACGGAATCGATCGAGAAACCAGTCCACGGCGAGCAGCAGGCCGATGCCTTCGAGCGGCAGCTTGACCGCCGTCAGGACGAGGATCATCGTCACCAGCCCGGCCTGCGGGATCCCGGCCGCGCCCACCGCGGCCAGCGTCGCGGTGAGAAAGATGATGGTCTGTTCCGCAACGCCAAGATCGTAACCGTAGGCCTGCGCGATGAACATCACCGCCGCCGCTTCGTAGAGCGCGGTGCCGTCCATGTTGATGGTCGCGCCGAGCGGCAGCACGAAGCGCACCGCGCGATCGTCGGCGCCCGCTTCGCGCGCGCATTCCATCGTCAGCGGCAGGGTGGCCGAAGAGCTCGCCGTGCCGAATGCGGTGACCAGCGCGCGGCCGAGCATGCCGAGGTAGGCGACGCCGCGCCCGGCCAGCAGCTTGAGCAGCACGAACAGGAACAAGAAGTGCAGTGCGAGCCCGGCGAGCACCGTGAGCACGTACTTGCCGACCGCCGCGATTTCGGCCAGGAAGGCGGCGCCGCCGCCGGCGCGGCCGAGCTGCGCGGCAACGAGCGCGAAGATACCGACCGGCGCGAGCCACATGATCCAGGTGACGATCTTCATCATCGTCTCGTTGAGCCCGTCGAAAAAGGCGATGACGGGTTCGCCCCGCGTGCCGACGGTGGTGAGCGCGGCGGCGAAGAGCAGGGCGAAGACGATGATCGGGAGCAGCTGGGTTTCCGCCGCGGCCGCGATCAGGTTGGGCGCGACCATGTAAAGCGCGATGTCACTGAGCGCCGTCGGTTCGCGCGAGGCGACCGATTCCGGCACTTCGCGACTGAGCTCCGCGACCCCGCTGCCAGGCTCGATGAGGTTGACCACGAACAGGCCGATGGCGACGGCGACGGCAGTCGTCGTCGCGTAGTAGAGCACGGTGTAGGCGCCGACGCGGCCGAGGCGGCGTACGTCGCCGAGCGAGCTGACGCCGGAGATCACGGCCGCGACGATCAACGGCACGATGGTCATCTTGAGCGCGTTCAGGAACAGGGTTCCCAGCCACTCGACGGCGATCATGTCCTCGCCGAACCAGGCACCGCAGGCGATGCCCAGTAGCACGCCCGCGAGGATCGCCCAAAGCAGGGTGCCGGCGTGTGAAGCGTTCACGGTGCCGGCGGCTGCCTCACAGGCCGGCCATCCCCATGATGTTGAAGCCGCAATCGCAGTAGGTGATCTCGCCGGTGACGGCGGAAGCCATGTCCGAGCACAAGAAGGCGGCGACGTTGCCGACCTCCTCGATGGTCACGTTGCGCCGCAGGGGTGCAGCCTCCTCGACGTACTGCAGGAACTTGCGCAGGTCCTTGACGCCGGACGCCGCGAGGGTGCGGATCGGACCGGCGGAGACGCCGTTGACCCGGATGCCCTCGGGGCCGAGGCTTTCGGCCATGTAACGTACGTTCGCTTCCAAGCTCGCCTTGGCCAGGCCCATGACGTTGTAGCTCGGCATCGTGCGCACCGCGCCGAGATAACTCAGCGTGAGCATGGCCCCGGCGCGGCCGCGCATGAGCGGGCGCGCGGCGTTGCCAAGGGCGGCGAAGCTGTAGGAACTGATCTCGTGGGCGATACGGAACCCGTCGCGCGTGACGCTGTCGAGGTAGGAGCCCTGCAGCGATTCGCGCGGTGCGAATGCGACCGAGTGAACGAGGATGTCGAGATGATCCCAGTAGTCGTCGAGATGCTCGAACACGGCCTGGATCTGTTCGTCGCTCTCGACGTCGCAGGGAATGGTGATCTCCGATCCGAGTTCGGCAGCGAAGTCCTCGACGCGCGACTGCAGGCGTTCGTTCTGGTAGGTGAATGCGAGCTCGGCGCCTTCGCGGCGCATCGCCTGCGCGATGCCCCAGGCGATCGACTTGTTGCTCGCGACGCCGACGATGAGTGCGCGCTTGCCCTCGAGAATACCCATGAGAAAGTGTCCTATGCAGCTGCTTGCCGGCTCCGGGAACCGGTGCCGAGAGTGTACAGCGTCCGCCCGGAGTTTATAATCCCGGCCACTTCGTGCAGCGGCTCCTGACCTTGCAATTGACGATTCCAGGCGGGGAAATTCTCATTCCGGAAGCTCTGCGCAAACGATTCCGCGCGATGATGGCGACGCCACAGGCAACGACGCGCGACGCGCCGTCGCGGAGCCCGTGGTCGCACTCCTGCCTGGCCGCCGCGACCCTGGCCCTGATTGCGTTGCTGGTCGCGGGCTGTTCGGACGAACCGTGGAACAGTCCCTACCCGTCGTCCGCTCGCGACCGGGCGATCCACTACGACTCGTTCTCCGAGCGGCCCAAGCACCTCGACCCGGTCTCCTCCTACAGCGAGAACGAGGCGAAGTTCAACGGCCAGATCTACGAGCCGGTGGTCCAGTACCACTTCCTCAAGCGGCCATACCAACTCGCCCCGTTGACCGCCGAGCATCTGCCCGAACCGGTTTACTACGATGCCGCGGGCGCCGTGCTGCCGGACGATGCGCCCCGCGAGCAGGTCGCCGAGGCGGTCTACCGCATCACGCTCAAGCCCGGCATCCTCTACCAGCCGCACGCCGCGTTCGCCAGGCGCGAGGACGGCAGCTACCGTTACCACGATCTCGCTCCGGCGGACCTCGAGGGTCGGGCCACGCTGGCCGATTTTGCCGAGCAGGGTACGCGCGAACTCGTTGCGGCCGATTACGTCTACCAGATCAAACGCCTCGTACACCCACGGCTCCACTCCCCGATCGCCGGCTTGATGAGCAAGTACATCAAGGGACTCGGCGAGTTTGGCGAGCGGCTGCGTGAGGCCGAAGCCGGCAACCGCGGCTATATCGATCTGCGCAAGTACGACTTCCCCGGCGCGCGTGTCATCGACGAGCACACCTACGAGATTCGCATCACCGAGAAGTATCCTCAGTTCCGTTTCTGGCTGGCGATGTCGTTCTTTGCCCCGGTGCCCTGGGAAGCGGACGTCTTCTACGCGCAGCCGGGCATGAAAGAGCGCAACATCTCGCTCGACTGGTATCCCGTCGGCACCGGGCCGTACATGCTCACGGAGAATAATCCCAATCGGCGCATGGTGCTCGAGCGCAATCCGAACTTCCGCGGCGAACCCTATCCGCGGGAGGGGATGCCGGGCGATGCCGAGGCCGGCCTGCTTGCCGACGCGGGACGCGAGATGCCGTTCATCGATGTCGCCTATTACAGCCTCGAGAAGGAGCCGATTCCCGAGTGGACCAAGTTCCTGCAGGGTTACTACGACGTCTCCAGCGTGCTCGCCGACAGCTTCGACCAGGCCATCCAGTTCAATGCCCAGGGCGAGGCGCAGCTCACCGAGACCATGGCGGACAAGGGCATCGAACTCATCACAGCCGTCACCGCCTCGATCTCCTACATGGGTTTCAACATGCTCGATCCCGTCATCGGCGGCGACAGCGAGCGTGCCCGCCTGTTGCGCCGCGCGATCTCGATCGCGGTCGATTACGAAGAGCTCATCTCGATTTTCGCCAACGGCCGCGGGGTGCCGGCGCAGGGGCCGATTCCGCCGGGTATCTTCGGCCACGTCGAAGGGAGCGAGGGGATCAATCCCTACGTCTACGAATGGCGCGACGGACGCGCCGTGCGCCGCTCGCTTGTCGAGGCGCGTGAGCTGATGCGCGAAGCCGGCTACCCGGACGGCCGTGACGCGACCACCGGCGAACAGCTCACGCTCTACTTCGAGACCGTGTCGGCCGGACCGGGCAGCAAGTCGCTGCTCAACTGGTACCGCAAGCAGTTCGAGAAGCTCGGTATCCAACTCGTCATCCGCGCGACCGATTACAACCGCTTCCAGGAAAAAGTACGCAAGGGTACGGCGCAGATCTTCGGCTGGGGCTGGAATGCCGACTACCCCGACCCGGAGAACTTCCTGTTCCTGCTCTACGGCCCGAACGGCAAGGCGGAGTTCCACGGCGAGAATGCCGTCAACTACGCCAACGCACGTTTCGACGAACTGTTCGTACAGATGCGCTCGATGGCGGATGGGCCCGCGCGCCAGGCGCTGATCGACGAGATGGTGGCCATCCTGCGCCGTGACGCGCCCTGGCTGTGGGGTTTCCACCCGACGGCCTATACCCTGTTTCATTCCTGGTACGGGAATGCCAAGCCGAACCTGATGGCGCGCAACACGCTCAAGTACAAGACCATCGATCCGCGGCTGCGCGCGACGCTCAGGCAGCGCTGGAACCAGCCCGTGGTGTGGCCGATCGTGCTGCTCGTCGTGGCTCTGGTGGTCTCGGGTATTCCTGCCTGGAGAACCTATCGCAAGCGGCAACAGGCGGCGGTGCGATGATTGCCTACGTCATCCGCCGCATCCTCTACGCGATTCCGATCCTGCTCGGCGTCAACGTGATCACGTTCGTGCTGTTCTTCGTCGTCAATTCTC
Source organism: Pseudomonadota bacterium (assembly GCA_029977665.1). Taxonomy (GTDB): domain Bacteria; phylum Pseudomonadota; class Gammaproteobacteria; genus JACKNG01. The sequence continues at coordinate 8,311 of JAPOKK010000165.1, forward strand.
CCGACGACATGGCGCGGCTGCACCTCGGTACCAAGCACGTCACGCCGGCGGCCATCGAGAAATGGAAGAGCGAACGCGGTTACGACAAGCCGTTGCTGTGGAACGCCGCGCGGGAGGGCGCCGGCCACTTCACAGACACCATCTTCTATCGCAACACGGTGCGCCTGTTCCTGTTCGATTTCGGTCAGTCGGACAGCGGCCGTGATATCGGCTACGACATTTCGCAGCGTATGTGGCCGAGTCTTGCCATTACCTTGCCCGTGTTCCTGATCGGATTGCTGCTGACGATCAGCTTTGCGCTCGCGATCGCGTTTTTTCGCGGCACCTACATCGATACCTGGGCGGTCGTGCTGTGCGTGGCGATGATGTCGATCTCGGGGCTGTTCTACATCATCGGTGGGCAGTACCTCATCGGCAAGCTGCTGCGCCTCGTGCCGATTTCCGGCTTCGAGAGCGGTCTCGTCGCGGCGAAGTTCGTCATCCTGCCGGTGATCGTCGGTGTCGTCGCCGGCCTCGGTCACGGCACGCGCTGGTACCGCACGATCTTCCTCGAGGAGATCAACCGTGACTACGTGCGCACGGCGCGCGCGAAGGGGCTGGCGGAGAAGGCCGTGCTCTACGGCCACGTCCTGCGTAACGCCATGATCCCGATCCTGACCGGCGTGGTGGTAGTGCTGCCGACGTTGTTCCTCGGCAGCCTGATCACCGAGGCGTTTTTCGGGATACCCGGCCTCGGCAGCTACACCATCGATGCGATCAA
>JAPOKK010000107.1 GCA_029977665.1 Pseudomonadota bacterium
CGCCGATGACGCCGATGACGCCGATGACGCCGATGACGCCGATGACGCCGATGACGCGGACGCGCCGGCGCGGGAAGACGCGGTCGACCTCGATGCGATCGTCGACGAGCTGCTGGACGCAGCACCACAGGGTGGTGTCGATGCCGCGGCCGAGGGCGAGCGCGCGGCGGCCCCCGCGGCCATGGAGGACACCGTGGCCGACAGCGCCGCAGAGGATGATCTCGTGGACGAAGTGTTCATCGACGTCTCCGCCGACGACGACGATGCCGAGCTGGAAGGCACCTTGTCGCGTGGTGCGGATGCGCTGAGCCAGGAAGACGCCGACGACCTCGCGAGCCTGTTCGACGACGAACTCGCCGCGCTCGATGCGGTCGACGCGGAACGCGACGAAGCGGCGGCCTGAGTTGCCTTGGCGCCGCCCGGCGTGCGCGCCGCGGCGTCACGCTGCGGATCCGGTCAGGCGCGGATCGCCCGGGTCATGAGGAAGTCCTGGTAGACGATGTTGTCGCGGAAATACTCCGCAACGAGCGCTTCGAACTCGGCGCGGAAAGCCGCGAGGCGTTGCGGCTCTTCGCTCAGCAATTCGACGAGCTTGGTGACAGGTGCGGCGTTCTGTTCGGTGAACGCGCGCATGTGCGCGGGACTGAGGATCGGGAAGCGCATGCAGGCGCGGTCGAAGGCGACCTCGCGTACGGCTTCGCCGAGCCGCTCGCGCACCACGTTCGGATCGCCCCAGCTCGCCGGCGAGGCGACGCCCGCAGGGGGCGGGGGCGCGTACTTGCCGATGAGCAGGAACATCCGTCCGGTGTAGAGTTCCGGCGGCCAGGTCGAGAACGCGATCGTGCCGCCGGGCTTGAGCACGCGCAGCATCTCGCCAAGCGTGACCTCGGGACGCGGGCCGAACATGTGGCCGAACTGGCTGAGCACGATGTCGAAGCTGGCGTCGGCGTAGGGCAGCGCTTCGACGTCGGCTTCGTCGAATTCGATGGCATAGCCGGCGAGTTCGGCATTGTGGCGCGCGCGCTCGAGGAGTGCGGGCGTCAGGTCGGCACCGGTGACGCGGGCGCCACGGCGGGCGCAGGTCAGGGCGACGACACCGGTGCCGCAGCCGACGTCGAGCACGCGGGCGCCAGCGGCGACACCGGCGAAGCGCGCCAGCTCGGGCGCGGTCGTGCCGGTAATCATCTCGAACGGCGCGAAGCTGGCCCAGCCTTCGCGCGCAGCGGCTTTCATTTTCTCGATCGGGTCCATGGGGAGTCTCCGGGCTTGCGAGATTGAACGGTGACGGGTGTACGCGACCGCATGGCGCGGCTTGTTCGTCAATAACCGAGTTCGCGCGCCGCACGCTCGAGCACCACGGGCACCGACCACGCGGTGCGCGCGAGACGCAGGTCGCTGCTCGCCCCGCGCGCGTACAGGTCCGATGCGCTGAGCCAGAAGGCCGCCGAGCGCATCGCGTAGAGCAGGTGATAGTAGCGGCACACGTCTTCGTCGATGGTGATGCCGGTCGCGGCCTCGTAGCGGTCGAAGAAGGTGTCGCGGGCGACCACGTTGGAGAGCAGCTCCGTGCCCTCGCGATTGAGATCGGACAGCACGTAGGCGACGTCGTAGAGCGGGTCTCCGATGACCTGCAGCTCCCAGTCGAGTACCGCCGAGACACGGTCGTCGTCGATCAACAGGTTCCCCGTGCGGTAGGCACCGTGCACCAGGCTGAGGCGCGTCGTCTCCGGTGCGTTCGCTTCGAGCCAGCACACGAGGTCGGTCAGCAGCGGGTCGGGCGGTGCGTCGGTCTGCTCGATGAACGCGCGCCACTTGGCGATCTCGCGATGCGCGAAATCGGTTCCCACGGCGGGTACGCCGAGAAACTCGAGCCCGGCGGCCCGCCAGTCGAGGGTATGCAACGTGGCCAGGGTGTCGGTGAAGCTGGCCGGCAGCACGCCACGCGCGGCCGCGGCGGCGTAATAGGCGCGGCCCTCGCGTCCCCACGGACTGGGGCAGGTGCCGGGCACTTTCTCCATGACCAGGAAGGGACGCCCGAGGATCGCGGTATCGCTCTCGTACCAGTAGGGTCTGGGCGTGGGTAATGGCGTCGCTTCGAGGCATTGCAGTACGCGGAACTGTTCGCCGAGATCGGACAGTTCGCGCAGCAGTGCATTGCCCGGATCACGGCGCAGGCACAGGCCGCGCGTGCGTGTCTCGCCACCCTCGCGCCAGCGCGCATCGAACAGCCACGTCTCGTGCGACCAGCCGACCGCGATGCGCTGGAGATTGTCCAGCACGAGATCGCGCGCTTCGGGCAGCCGCATGGCGAGGTAGTCGCGGATGCGCGCGGGTACCTCGGCCGCACCGACGTCCTGCGTGCTCATGCGGAATAGGCGAGGGCGCGCGCGAGGCGCGCGCGCAACGTCTGCCGGACGCGGCCGAGCAGCGCGTCGAAACGCTGCGCCCCGAGCGCTTCGCGGGCGGTATAGAGCTGCTCGACGAGGCGTGAAAGGTGCGCGTCACTACGTTCGCGCGCGGCCGCTTCGAGCGCGCCGGTGAGCGCGCGTGGCAGTGGTCCGCCTTCTGCCAGCACGGCGAGATCGGCGAACAACGCGTCGAGGTCCGCGCCGTCGGCGGCCGCATCGGCCGCCTTCGCGCGCATCTCGGCGGCGAGCTTGCCCAGCACCACCGCCGCCATGTAGGCCTGGGTCCGCGCGTATTCGTCTGCCACGGCCGGGCCGACATCGTGGCGCAAGGTCCCGGCGATTCGTTCGAGCAGGTCAGCGTGCTCCACGCGTTTCCTCCGTTCTCGAGAGCGTCGCGTACCCTCAGTCAAGACCGAGTTTCGGCCGCACCCAGGCGGCAAGACGCGCGATGGCGTCGTCCGCCTCCGGTGCCCGCCCGGCCATGAACTGGAACACGTGCTGCATCTCGGGGAAGACGTCGCACTTGACGTCGACACCTGCCGCGCGCATGTGTTCGGCGGTGCGCGTGGCGTCGTCGAGAATGGTCTCGAAGCCGCCGACCTGCAGATAAGTTGGCGGGAAACCGCGGAAATCGGCATGCAGCGGGTTGGCCAGGGGATCGCGCGGCGAGGTCTCGCCGAGGTACATCGCGCTCATGTTGAGCGAGAGGTCGCGGGCGATCAGGCGGTCCTTGCCGGCATTGGTCTCGAACGAGGGCGCGGTCGCCTCCATGTCGTACCAGGGTGAGAGCGGCATCACCGCGGCCGGCAGCGGCACGTCCTTGTCGCGTGCGGCGAGCACGACGCTCGTGCACAGGTTGCCGCCGGCCGAATCGCCCACGGTCGCGACGTGGGCGGGCGCGACGCCCTGTGCCAGCAGCCACCGATACACCGCCAGGCCCTCGTCGACCTGGGACGGAAACTGGCGTTCGGGTGCGCGCCCGTAATCGAGGATCAGCGCCCGGCAGCCGACAGCCTTGGCGATGTGGGCGAAGAGCTTGCGGTGGCTGTAGCGCGAGCCGGTCACGCAGCCGCCGCCGTGGAAGCTGAGCAGGACGCGGTCCTCGGCGCAGCCCTTGGGCACCGCCCACAGGCAGGGCGTGCCGGCGGCATCGACCTCGAAGTAGTCGACGCCGCCGGGTTCGGCGGCGACATCGCCGCATTTCTCGAGCATCTCGCGCAGCTCGTCGAGACCCATGTCGGGTTTCGCGGTGAGCGTCGCGACGAAGCTGTCGAAGAGTTGATCCAGCGCGGCGGCTTGTGGACTGGCCATGATTGTTTTCTCCCCTCGTTGTGAAAGCCCGGCACGGGTGCTTGCAGCGCGCGCGGCACGTATGCGGCGCGGTGTTCCTCCTGACCCGGACATCGACTATACCGGCGCCATTGCCAATGTTGAATCGGCTCGGCACCATGAAGGCCGTCACCGCAACTGCCGCACCGTCGGCGCAGCCTCGGGGGAGGAGGGGATTTCGATGACACTGCCGCAATACGACTGGATAGCGCACCACGCGCAGTTCACGCCGCACGCCGTGGCGCAGGTAGACCTGCATTCAGGACGCAGTTACACCTATGACGCCATGCATCAGCGCGTCGATCGCCTCGCTGCCTGGCTGGTCAACGAGCTCGGCGTCGAACCCGGCGACCGCATCAGCGTGCTCGCGCACAACACGACCGACATCTACGAAATCTTCTTCGCCGGCATGCGTGCCGGCGTGATGGTGTTGCCGTTGAACTGGCGCCTCGCCGTGCCGGAGCTCGAGTTCATCCTCAACGACGCCGACACGCGCCTGCTGATCCACGGCGCCGATTTCGCCGAGCCGGCGCGCGAACTGGCTGCGCGCTGCGGGATTCCGCGCCTGCTCGAGATGCGCGACGGCGCACCCAGCGACTATGAACACATCATGGACGCGGCCAGGGCATCCTACACGCCGGCCGCGCGCGTACTCGAAGACGTCTGGGTGCTGATGTACACCTCCGGCACCACGGGCCGGCCGAAGGGCGCCCAACTGACTTACCAGAATCACCTGTTCAACAACATCAACTGCACCATGAAAGCCGAGCTCACGCGGCAGTCACACGCGCTCGTCTACCTGCCGCAGTTTCACGTCGGCGGGCTGTGCGTGTACGCCTTCCCGTGTTTTCACCTCGGCGCGACGGTCAGCGTGATGCGGCAGTTCGATGCCGGCGAATGCCTGCGCCTGCTGACCGACCGGGCGAGCGGCATCACCCATACCTTTGGCGTCCCCACCAATTTCCTTTTCATGGCGCAGTTGCCGGCGTTTGCCGAGGCCGATTTCGCGCATCTCACGAGCATCGGCATCGGCGGTGCCGCTGCGCCGCTGTCATTGCTCGAGACCTACGCCGAGAAGAACCTGCTGCTGCAGCAGGGCTGGGGCATGACCGAGACCTGCACCATGGGCACCTTGCTCGACAAGCCCGATGCGCTGCGCAAGATCGGCTCGTCGGGACGCAAGGTATTGCACAACGAACTGCGCATCTGCGACGAACACGACCAGCCGCTGCCGGCAGGCGAGACCGGTGAACTCCAGATCCGCGGACCCCAGGTGACGCCGGGTTACTGGCGGCGGCCGGAAGCAAACGCGGCGAGCTTCGTCGACGGCTGGCTGAAGACCGGCGATGCGGCTTACGTCGACGACGAGGGCTTCTTCTACATCGTCGATCGGCGCAAGGACATGTACATCTCGGGTGGCGAGAACGTCTACCCGGCCGAGATCGAGAATGCGCTCTACGGCCTCGCCGGCGTTGCCGAGTGCGCCGTCATCGGCGTGCCGGACGAGACCTGGGGCGCGGTCGGGCGAGCCTTCATTCAGCTCGAGCCGGGTGCGAGCTTGACTGAGAAGGCTGTCATCGACCACTGCTACGCGAATCTCGCGCGCTACAAGGTACCGCGCTCCGTACGCTTCATGGACGAACTGCCGCACAACGCAACCGGCAAGCTGCTCAAGCACGAGCTGCCGCGCGACTGAGGGTCGCGCGCGGCGCGCGCCACCATTTCAGTTAGATGCGTCGCGGCGCAGGCGGTTGAACAGGGCCACGAGTTCGAGTTGCCGCCGCGTGCCGGTCTTGCGGAACGCGCTCTGCAAGTGCGTCTTGGCAGTATTACGCGATACCTGCAGGGTATCGGCGATCGCCGACAGCGTGAAGCCCTCCCTCAACATCTCGACGACCTGTGCTTCTTTCGTCGTCAGGCCGAACCGCGCGCGCAGCGTTTCGCGCGGTGTTTCGGGCGCATCGTCGTAACCTTCCACGTAGAGTACGAGGTCGGCCTCGCTGGCACAGTGGGCGTACTCCGACAGGCGCACGGGTACGGGAACCAGCCGGACGAGCTTGCCGCCGGGGCAGCGCGCGGGGATCACGCCCAACTGGGCCACGTGCAAGCCGTCATCGACGACCCGCGTACGTTCGAAAAGCACCCTGAGTGCGCGCGCTATGGCCGGCACGCCGGAATCCAGCTTGTCGTCACGCAGCACCAGACAGCAGGCTTCGCGCAGGAGTTCGAGGGCGCTGCCCTCGATGTGAACAACGCTGCGATCGCGCTTGAGCAGGAAGGCGGAACGACGGCGCTGGGTGTCGAGCGCCGGGCGCGCCTCGCGCTCGGCGTGGATGCGCGAGCGCAAGTTCAGCGCGCGGCGCAAGTGAGGCGCCAACTGTTCCGCGGCTGCGCGGTCCTCGCGCGTGAAATCGCCCGTGCGCCGGGAGCGATGGAAGGCCACGCCGCCCCAGGCGCCCGACTCGCACGAGAACCTGCCGGCGAGCATGTGCTCCATGTCGTGGCGTCGCAGGAACTCCTGGTGGACCGGGCTGTGCCGGCGTTCCATGTCGGTGCTGAGGTCGGTATCGGAGACGAGCCGGTTGTCGGTGTGCGCGGCGAGGCGCGGCACGCGGAAGTCGAGCGCGTAGTAATCGCGCTCGTGCTCACGCACTACGGCCGGGTCCATCCTGCCGCCAGCGCCAAAGCGCATCTCACCGCTGGCTTCGTCGATGAGCGTGAGATAGATGCCCTGCACGCGTGTTCGATCGGCGATGCGCGTCAGAACCGACGGCCACAGGGTGTCGTCGAGCGCGGCGCCGTAGAGTTCGTCGAGCAGGAGAGCATCAATGATGGGCGCCGCATCGTGGCGAGGGGAGCTTGCCAAATCCGAGTCCTCCGCTTGAGTGGAAGGTTGCGGTCAGGCCATCCCTGGTCGTCGGATGTCATCCATTCGTATGAGCGTACACGTCCTAATCGATTCACCTGGGTGAAGACGCATACAACTTACTATTGATAGGGTTATTGATTGCAAGGATTCCATATCCGTCGTGGGGTGGACAAGGCCCGGGCCGCGATGCGGCGGGCAATCACGGCTCGGAACTATCGATTGCAGCGAATCATGGCGTCGACACGAGACGACAACGGCACCGCAGCAGACGCGGCCCTGGCGTCGACCGCTGCCAGTATCGATCGGCTGCAGCACGAGGTCGCGGCGCTCAGACGCGACCTGTTGGCCCTGTCCGGCTGGCCGCTCGACGACGCGCACGAGGCGTCCGCCGCGGCCGCTGGCATGCCGCCGCATGACGGCGGTGATGACGCCATCGACATCTCCGCCGCCTCACCGGCGACATCCATCTCGCGGCGCCTGCTTGCCGCGCGTTCGGCGGCAAGCGGCGGCACGGCAACGCAGGACGCCGCAGATGCCACCATCCTCGCCCGGCTCGAGGCCCTGATCGCCTACCGTGCCGACATGGAGGAACAGCTGCGCGCAGCGAGCGAGATCATGCGCCGTCACGACGTGCTCGATGCGCTGAGTGACTGTGAGCTGCGTTACGAAGTGCGTCCGCGCGAAATCATCGGCGGCGACTTCATCGTCGGCGAGCGCAACAGCGACGGCGTGCTCTACCTGCTGCACGGCGACTTCTGTGGTCACCGGTTGCTATCCGCCATGGGCGTGCTGGCCGCTCGCGACATGTTCACCAGCGTCGCGGCCCGCGCGCACAATCTCGAGGAAGTCGCCCTGGGTCTCAACCAGCGCCTGCGCAGGCTGTTGCCGCAGGAGATGTTCCTGGCAGCGAACCTGTGCGAGATCGCGCCCGCACGCGGCGCGTTGCGCGTCTGGAACGCGGGCATGCCGGCGCTGCTGCTCAGCGCGCCTGACGGCACCATCATCCGGCGCTTCGCCTCGATGGCCTGCCCGCTGGGCGTGCTCGGCGGTGACGAGTTTCGCGTCGTGCCGGAGGTCTGTGCTTTCGACGAGCGCGCGACGCTGTTGAGCTTTTCCGACGGCGTGACCGAGGCGACCGACGCCGCGGAACGGCCACTCGGCAGCGCGCGGGTCGCCGAGATCGTCGCCGCCGCACCCGGCGAGCCCTACGACGCCGTGCTGGCCGGGCTCGCCGGTCATCTTGGCGGCGGCGATCTGCGTGACGATCTGTCCATCGTGCAGCTACGTCTGCGCGCACCCGGTGCGGCTGCCTGATGCGCGATGAGAACGGTTTCCGCTGTTGCTTTGGGTGCCAGCACGGACCGCGAAGTGGGCGTGGTCGTGTTGCCGGCAGGGCGCAGTGTCGCGTATGAGGGCTGATGGAGACCCGCGGCAGGGCGGTGCCGATCGACATGCCGACCGGCAAGCAATGAACGACGCGTTCAACCGCTTCCTGCACATCGATGCGGCCGATTGCCGTCTCGTGCGGCGCCACCATGACATTCTTGCGGCCGGCGCGGAGGCGTTTGCCGCGGCGTTCTAGGATTACCTGATGGCCGCAGACGCGACACGCCGCGCCTTGCAGCGCTATGTCGAGGGCGGAGGCCACCTCGACAAGCTGATCGCCGCGCAGCTCGCGCACTTCGCCGAGTTCCTGAGCGCGCGTATCGATCGGCAATCCGCCGAGCGCTTGTCGCACATCGGCGCGACACACTACCACCATGGTGTCGAGCCGGTCTGGATCATGGGCGGGCACCTGCTGTATCTCAATCACCTGCGAGGCAACCTGGTGCACGCCGAGGCGACGAACGCGCTCGAGCGTGCGCAATTGGAAGCAGCGCTGGTCAAGCTGTTGTTCCGCAACATGGGCCTCATGATCGAAGGCTACTGGGAGGCGGCTGCCGGCTCGCTGCGCGCGGCGCGCGAGCACAACGACGCCCTGCAGGAGCAGATTGCCGGGCTGCTCGCCAACATTCCGCAGCTGTTGTGGTCGGTCGATGTCGCCACGAACCGTCCGCTCTACATCAGCCCCGGGGCGCGCGAGGTCTGCGACATCGATGTCGAGCTGCCGATCCCCTGCCTGGCCGCGACGCATCCCGAAGACCGACCGCTCGTCACCGAGGCCTGGCGCGAGGCGCTCATCGGTCGCGGGCGCGAGGTCGAAAGCCGCGTCTGCCGCGACGACGGCGAGACGGTCTGGTTCCGCCGCGTGTTCTATCCGTACCGGGACGCCGCGGGCCGGGTCGTACGCATCGACGGGCTGATGGAGGACGTCACCGAGTCGCGGCGCATGGTCGCGCAGCTGCAGGAGATGGCGACCACGGACAGTCTCACCGGGCTGACCAATCGCGCCCTGCTCAACGATCGCATCGGCCAGGCGCTGAAGACCGCGCAGCGTTATTCCGATCGCGAGGTCGTGCTGCTGCTGCTCGATCTCAATCACTTCAAGGAGATCAACGACACGCTTGGCCATGACGCGGGAGACGCAGTGCTGTGCGAAGTGGCGCAGCGCCTGCGCCGCGTGGTGCGCAAGATGGATACGCTCGCACGGCTCGGCGGCGACGAGTTCGCCATCCTGCTGCCGTGGGAGCGGGATGGCCGCAGCGCGGCGAGCAAGGTCGCCGAGAACATCCTCGCCGCCTTCGCCGAGCCGCTCGACTACGAGGGTAACCAGCTCTATGTCAGCACGGGCATCGGCATCGCGCTCTATCCCGAGCATGGCAGCGACGTGGCGACCTTGCTCAAGTGTGCCGACGTCGCGATGTACGGGACCAAGAACCGCGAGGTGCACTACGCGTTCTACGACGCGGACCAGGACGACAACGCCAAGGAACGTCTGCAGCTGTCGGCCGATCTACGCTACGCCAGCGAACGCGGCGAGCTTGTGCTGGCCTACCAGGCCAAGGTCGACATGCGCTCGAAGACGGTGATCGGCGCCGAGGCGCTGATGCGCTGGCAGCATCCCGAGCGCGGACTCCTGCCACCCGGGCACTTCATTCCCCTCGCCGAGCGTTCGGGGTTGATCCTGCCGTTGACGGACTGGGCCATCGAAACTGCCGCGCGGCAATGCCGTACGTGGCTGGACACGGGCCTGGACCTGACCGTGGCCGTCAATGTCCCGGGACGGGCGCTGCAGGACCGCCGGCTCGCGCGACGCGTGGCTGACATCCTCGAGCGCAGCGGCCTGCCGGGCCGTCATCTCGAACTCGAGATCACCGAGGACGTGTTGATGTCGGACATGGACAACGTCTCGCTGCTGCTCGGCGAACTCGCGCAGCTCGGGGTGAGTGTTGCCATCGACGATTTCGGTACCGGCTACTCGTCGCTCGCCTACCTGCGCCGGCTGCCGTTGCAGACGCTTAAGATCGACCGCTCCTTCGTCATGGGTATGGATCGCGACGACAACGCTGCGGTGATCGTGCGCGCGATCGTCGATCTGGCGCACAATCTGGGGTTGCGCGTCGTCGCCGAAGGGATCGAGTCCGGCGCCGTCTGGAAGCGTCTCGGCGAGCTGTGCTGCGACGAGGGGCAGGGCTTCTGGATCGGACGACCGGTGCCGCCGGAGGAACTCGCGGCGTGCTGTGGCGGCGTGATGGGAACGGACGGAAGCTGAGGTGGCGAGATGCTGATAGGAGTACCGCGCGAAATCAAGGATCGGGAGAACCGCGTCGCGCTGACGCCCGCGGGCGTCAAGGCGCTGGTCGGCGCCGGGCATAGCGTGTGCGTAGAACGCGACGCGGGTACCGGCTCCGGCTATACGGACGACGAGTATGCCGATGCCGGCGCGATTCCCGGCGAGGCCGCCGAAGCCTGGGCCGCGGAGCTGGTGGTCAAGATCAAGGAACCGTTGCCGGCGGAATACCCATACCTTGCCGGCCAGCTCCTGTTCACCTACCTGCACCTCGCCGGCGTCGACCCCGCGCTCACGCAGGCGTTGCGCGCGAGCGGCACGACCGCGATTGCCTACGAGACGGTCGAGGATGCCGACGGCGCCTTGCCGCTGCTGGCACCGATGAGTGCCGTCGCCGGGACGATGGCGGTGACGATGGGTGGTTTCTACCTGGCGCGGACGCAGGGCGGGCGCGGCATGCTGCTCGGACGCGTGCTCGGACGCCGCTACGGCCGGGTGCTGGTCATCGGCGACGGGGTGGTCGGACGCCACGCGGCCGCGGCCGCGCTCGGCATGGGGGCACGCGTGTCGCTCGCGACGCGCCACCTGGAGCGTGAAGGCGCCTTGCGCTCGGCGGTCGGCGAGGGGCTGGAGGTGATCGCCTCGGCGGCCGAGGAACTCGCCGAGACGGCCCCCGCAGCGGACCTGGTGATCGGCGCGGTGCTGGTGAAAGGCGCACGCGCGCCGCACGTGATGTCACGTGCGATGGTCGAGCGGATGCAGCCGGGCAGCGTGATCGTCGACGTCAGCATCGACCAGGGCGGTTGCATCGAGACCTCGCGTGCGACCTCGCACTCCGATCCCGTGTACGAGGCATGCGGCGTGGTGCATTACTGCGTGACGAACATGCCGGGCGCCTACCCGCGCACGTCGACGCAGGCGCTGACCAACGCGACGCTGCCCTACGTGACACGGCTCGCCGCACAAGGGCTGGGCGCGCTGCGCGCGGACGGCGGCTTCGCGCGCGGCGTCAACGTGCACGACGGCGAGGTGCGTTGCGCGGCGGTCGCCGAAGCACTGGACCTGCCCTACGCACCCTTCCGCTGAGGTTGGGCGGGGCGCAGGCGCCGCGCGGCGGTCAGGCGGTGTCGCAGCGGTGGTGCGCGCCGTGAGGCTTGCGCCGAGCGGGCCGGCGCTGCGTGCGTCAGCCGACGACTTCGTCGAGCAGCCCGCGCAGGGCGTCGGTCGTGTGAATGCGCAGGCCCAGTCCCTCCACCGCGTGCCAGTCGCTGTGCCCGAGCCAGCACACTTCGCCCGTGAGGTCGAGTTCGCCACCGCCGAGGCGGCAACGCAGCTCGATCACATCGCCCGCGTTGAGGGCATCGCTGGGACGCCACGCGGGCAGCAGGAATACGCCTTCGCGGCTCGCATCGAGCAACTCGCCCTGGCGCGCGCGATGTCCGTCGTGCCAGGCGACCGGCAGGCGCACCGGGCGCCGCGGGTCGGTACGCCGTTCGTCGTTCGGCTGAATGTGCTCGGCTGAATTCATCGCAGACCTCCGGATCGCGTAGGGCGTGTCTGATCCCATGTCATCGGCCATGCGCAGGCCGACTTGAGCGAAGCTTTGCGCGGGGCTGCATCGCGCCGCGGGTGCCGGCGGCGTCGGTGCGAGCCTTGGTGTCACGGCGGCGGCGCTATATGCTGTGCGGGCGCGCCGACGCGGCCGGTTCGGGAGGGAAGCGGCCGTGCGCAGTCATCGCGGCGCGCGGCACGCTCGGGGAGGGCTGCAGCATGCGTTTCGGTCTCATGTACGATTTTCGCAACCCGCGGCGCTGGTACATGGAGCCGCCGCGCTTCTACCGCGCCATGCTCGACCAGATGGTCGCCGCCGAGCAGCTCGGCTTCGACAACGTCTGGCTGACCGAGCACCATTTCACCGACGACGCCTATAACCCGGCCTCGCTGTCGATGGCCGCCGCGGTCGCCGCGGTGACCGAGCGCATTCGCATCGGCACCTTCGTGCTGCTGCTGCCGTTTCTGCACCCGGTGCGCGCGGCCGAGGACGTCACGCTCGCCGACATCCTCTCCAACGGCCGCTTCGACCTCGGCGTCGGCCAGGGCTACACGCACGAGGAGTTCAACGCTTTCTGCGTCGACCGCCGCGAGCGTGCACCGCGCCTGGTCGAAGGCATCGAACTCATGCGCCGCCTGTTCACCGAGCAGAACGTCACGTTCGAGGGACGCTTCACCGAGGTACGCGACATGACGCTTTCGCCGCGTCCGGTGCAGCAGCCGCATCCGCCGTTGTGGATCGGTGCGCGAGGACCGAAGGCGATTCGCCGCGCGGCGGAGCTCGGCGCCCACCTGATGACGACCCTGGGGCCCGATCCGGCGCCGCTCTACTTGGAAACGCTGCGCGAGCTGGGCCGTGACCCGGCCGCCTTCCGCATCGCGCAGCTGCGCATGGTCTACTGCGCCGAGAGCGAGGACCAGGCCTGGGACGACGTCGCCGAGCACCTGTTTCACGTCTTCGGATACTACGAGCGCGTCCTCGGCGAGGCAGCCGACGTCGACGGCGACGACCAGCCGCTGCCGTTCCGCACGCCCGGCGAGATTCGCGGCTCGGCGTTCGCCGAGGCCGCCCTGATGATCGGCACCCCGGATCAGGTCGGTGAGAAGCTGTCACGCTTCCGCGACGAGTTCGCGTGCACCGACTTCATTCTCTCGAGCCACTTCGCCGGACTCGACCCGGCCCGCAGCGGGCGCTCCAACGAACTCTTTGCGCGGCACGTGATGCCGGCGTTTCGCGACGCCTGAATCTTTCGCGCCCATGATGTGAACTGGCGGGTGCGGCGGCGCCCGTTTCGATAGCATGGGCGGCATCACTGCCACTACAGGAAATTACCCTATGAGTCGCCACCGCATCGCCGTCATCCCGGGTGACGGCATCGGTACCGAGGTCGTGCCCGAAGGCGTGCGCGTGCTCGATGCCGCCGCCACGCGCTTCGGCTTCGAACTGGCCTGGGACTGGTTCGATTTCTCGAGCTGCGCTTATTACCAACGCCACGGCGCGATGCTGCCCGAGGACTGGTTCGAGCGCCTGGCCGGCTACGATGCGATTTACTTCGGCGCCGTCGGCTGGCCGGACAGCGTGCCCGACCATGTTTCCCTGTGGGGCTCGCTGCTCCTGTTCCGTCGTGCCTTCGACCAGTACGTCAACCTGCGGCCGGTACGCCTGCTGCCCGGGATCCGCAGCCCGCTCGCGGAGCGCAAGCCGGGCGAGATCGACTTCCTCGTCGTACGCGAAAATACG
>JAPOKK010000201.1 GCA_029977665.1 Pseudomonadota bacterium
CGCACAGGGACCCGGCGGCCAGAACGTCAACAAGGTCGCCAGCGCCATCATGCTGCGCTTCGACATCCGCGCCTCGTCGCTCCCCGAACCAGCCAAGCAGGCCTTGCTCGCATGGTCCGACCGGCGCATCTCGCGTGACGGCGTCGTGACGATTAAGGCGCAGCGCTACCGCACCCAGGAACGCAACCGCGAGGATGCCCTCGCTCGCCTCGCCACGCTCATCGAAGACGCGACCCGCCAGCGCGCCCGGCGCATTCCGACGCGCCCCAGCGCGGGCGCCCGCAAGCGCCGTCTCGACGCCAAGCGTGGACGCGCCGACGTCAAAGCGCTGCGCCGCCCGCCACCGGTCGACGATTGATCCGGGTGGATGGTCGCTGTCGCGCGCGCGATGCTATAGTGCGCGGCACCACGAACCGGGGAGAGAGCACCATGCCGAGAATGCTGACCATCCTGCTTGCCGTCGGACTGCTCGCCGCGTGCGGCGAAGACGCTGCGCCACCGGCATCGACGAGCGCACCCGCGGCCCCGGCCGCCGAGAGCGCACCGCCGGCAGCAACGGCGCCCGCCGAAGAAGCCGACGCAGGCGCAGCCGAGAGCATGGAAGAAGAAGAGTTCACCTACGATCCCATCGACACGAGCAAGCTCGACAACAGCTGGTGGCAGCAGTACTCGGCGGGTAGCTGAACCACAGCCGACGACCTGGTCCGGCCGCGCAGGCCGGACCACCATCCCACGGACCTGGATTCTCCGCGAGGCACGCATGGACCTGCTCGACGTCATGCATTCGACGGGAACCTGCCGCTATTACAAGCAGGACCCGGTCGACGACGAGGTTCTCGCCCGGGTGCTCGACGCGGCGCGCTGGGCACCGAGCGGCGGCAATCGTCAGCCGGTCAGCCTCGTCGCGATCCGCGAACGCGCGACCAAGGAGCGTCTGCAGGCGCTTTACCTGCCGTTCTGGGACGCCTACGTGGCGGGCATCGGCGAGGGCAAGGTTCGCGTCGGCAGCCGCGATTCGCGCATCCTCGAGGCGGCCGATCATTTCGCCCTCCACCTCGCCGAGATTCCCGTGCTGGTGTGCGTGTGCGCGCGGCTCGCCGACGTCCACCCGACCGACACCGACCTCGGCCGACTCAGCATCGTCGGCGGCGCCTCGGTCTACCCGGCCGTACAAAACGTGCTGCTGGCGGCGCGCGCCGCGGGACTCGGCAGTGCGCTGACGACGCTGCTCTGCGCCGTCGAGCCCGAGGTCAAGCGCCTGCTCGAGATCCCCGACGACGTCTCCACCGCCGCGATGCTCGCACTCGGCTGGCCGGCGCGCCCCTTCCCGAAGAAACTGAACCGCCGCCCGCTCGCCGAGATGGCCTACAGCGAGAAGTTCGGCCGCCCCCTGGGCGGCTGACACCGCGCCCCCTGCGGTAACGGCAATGGCAATGGCCCGTTGGGCCTGGGAGCAATCCGCCTCCCGCGCGCCGGCGCTCAGATGCCGAGATTGCTGAGCGTCACCATGATGTCATTGATGATGTTCGTCACCCGCGGGTGCTCGACCTCGAACACCTCGACCTGGTGACGCAATTTCTCGAGCAGCGATTCGCCGTCTTCGGCGGTCTCGAGCGTGGCGAGTTCCTGCTCGATGTCGTCGATGAGCGCGGCGAGACGCGCCTTCGTCGCGGCCGCCTCGGGCCCGAGCGCGTTGAGCTCCCCCCGCAGCTTCTCGAGTGAATTTTCCAGCTCGGCGCGACTCATGGTCGATCTCCTGTCAGTCGTTACGTGGTGCTTGTCGACGGCCCGTGTTCAGGACGCGACCGGCGCGGCCTGCCCGACGGGTTCGATGAACAGGCCCTGCAAGTCGTTGAGGTAACGATAACCCAGCGCGGTCGGTTTGAGGTGCCCGCCGCGCTGTTCCAGCCAGCCCTTCGCACAGGCGCTGGTCAAGGGACCGAGCAGCTCGGGCGCGTCGGCGCGCAGGCCGGTGCGCGCCACGCATTCCGCGAGGTCGAAGCCCGCCTTCAGGCGCAGCGCGTTGATCATGTACTCGCCGACCAGCTCGTCTCGCGGGACCTGCCACTGCTCGTCGACGGCGTCGCCGGCACGGACCTGTTTCATGTAGCGCTCCGGTTGCCGGATCTTCATCCGCCGCACGACGCCGTCGGCGCGGGTACGCTTGCCGTGGGCGCCCGCGCCGATGCCGATATAGTCGCCGTAGCGCCAGTAGTTGAGGTTGTGGCGCGCGGCGCGCCCCGGCCGCGCGAACGCCGAGACCTCGTAGTGCTCGAAGTCATGCGCGGCGAGCAGGGCGAGGCCCGCATCGTGCAGATCGCACAACGCGTCGTGATCGGGCAGCAGCGGCGGACGGCGCGCGAAGGCCGTACCTTCCTCGAGCGTCAGCTGGTACCAGGAGAGATGCTCGGGCGCGAGCGCCAGCGCCGTGCGCAGATCGTCGATCGCGCCGGCCGGCGCGATCGACGGCAGGCCGAACATGAGGTCCAGGTTGAGGTTGTCGAAGCCGGCCGCCCGGGCCGCGGCGACGGCGCGGCGCGCGGCCTGGCCGTCGTGCACGCGTCCGCTCGCGGCCAGCGCGCGGTCGTCGAAACTCTGGATGCCGAGCGACAGGCGGTTGACGCCGGCGGCCCGGTAGGCAGCGAAGCGCGCCTGCTCGGCGCTGCCGGGATTGGCTTCGAGCGTTACCTCGGCATCCGGCTCGAAGGACACGCGCGCCGCGATGCCATCGAGCAGCCGCGCGATCGCGGCGCCGCCGAACAGGCTCGGCGTGCCACCGCCGATGAACACGCTCGCGATCGCCGGCGCCGGGTCAGCGGCGAGCTCGGCGTCGAGATCGGCGAGCAGCGCATCGACGTAGACCTGCTCGGCGATGCGCGCGGGAGCACGGTAGGAATTGAAATCGCAGTACGGACACTTGCGCTCGCACCACGGCAGGTGCACGTAGAGGCCGGCTGCGTCCACGGCTCAGTCCGATGCCGCCGCTGCGCCACCCAATTCGGCGGCGATCGCGGTGCGCAGCGCGCGTACCGCCTGTCCGCGGTGACTGCGGCGGTTCTTCTCTGCGGGCGGCAACTCGGCGGCGGAGCGCGCGCCATCGCCCGGTACTGCTTCGAGTCCGAACACCGGGTCGTAGCCGAAGCCGCCTTCGCCCTGCGGCGCCGCGAGTACGCGACCGTGCCAGGTGCCGCTCGCGATCAGCGGCAGTGGATCGTCAGCGTGGCGCAGGTAGACCATTACGCACACGAAATGGCACGCACGGTCCGCGCCGTGCAGCGCGCGCATCGCGTGCAGCAGGCACTCACGGTTGGCAGCGTCATCGGCGTTCGCACCGGCATAGCGCGCCGAGCGTACGCCGGGCGCACCGCCCAGCGCCGGTACCACGAGGCCCGAGTCGTCGGCGATTGCCGGCAGGCCGCAGGTGCGCGCAGCGTGGCGCGCCTTGATGATGGCGTTCTCGACGAAGGTGGTGCCGGTTTCCTCGGCCTCGTCGACGCCGAACTCCGCCTGCGCTGCGAGTTCCAGCGGTAATGCATCGAGCATCGCCGACAACTCGCGCAGCTTGCCGCGATTGTTGCTCGCGAGAACGACGCGCATGTTCAGGACCGGGCGCGCGCCGCTTCCTGTCGCGTGATGAGATCCCGGATGCCAGCCGAGGCGAGGTCGAGCATGGCGTCCATCTCGTCGCGGCGGAACGCGTGGCCTTCGGCCGTGCCCTGGATCTCGATGAACTGCCCGCCGTCGTTCATGACGACGTTCATGTCGGTCTCGGCGTTGGAATCCTCCGCGTAGTCGAGATCGAGCACCGGCACGCCGTCGAAGATCCCGACCGACACCGAGGCCACCGCGCCGTGCAGCGGGTTGCGCGTCAGCTTGCGCGTCGCCAGCAAGTGGTCGACGGCATCGGCAAGGGCAACGTAGCCGCCGGTGATCGAGGCGGTGCGCGTGCCGCCGTCGGCCTGCAGCACGTCGCAATCGATGGTGAGGCTGATTTCGCCGAGCGCCTCGAGGTCGACGACCGCGCGCAGGGCGCGCCCGATCAGGCGCTGGATCTCCATCGTACGGCCGCCCTGCTTGCCCTGGCTGGCCTCGCGCCGCATGCGCGAGTGGGTCGAGCGCGGCAGCATGCCGTACTCGGCCGTGATCCAGCCCTTGCCCGATCCTTTGAGAAACGGCGGCACGCGGGGCTCGACGCTGGCTGTGCACAGCACCCGCGTGTCGCCGAATTCGACGAGCACCGAGCCTTCGGCATGGCGGGTGAACTGGCGCGTGAATCGCACCGTGCGCATTTCGTCGGCGGCGCGGCCGCTGGGGCGTTTGGTCATGGGGAGGCAGGATCCGGGGAATGTGAAAGCGAGCCACATTATACCCGCCGTCACCGGCCCGATGACGGCCGCGGGGTCAGCCGCTACCATGAGCGGCCGTCGCGTCACCACGAGGAACCTGCCGCCCATGCCCTACAGCATGACCGCCTTCGCCCGCGTCGAGTTCGACGATACCGGTGGCCGCGGCGCCTGGGAGTTGCGCTCCGTGAATCACCGCTACGCCGAGGTGACCGTGCGGCTGCCCGAGGATTTCCGCCAGCTCGAGGCAACCGTGCGGGAACGCATCGCGGGCGCCGTCAGGCGTGGCAAGATCGAATGCTCGCTGCGTTTCGAAGCCGCACAGGGCGCGTTCACCGAGTTGCATGTCAACGAGGCGGCGGCCACGGCCGTCATCACCGCGGCGCGGCGTGTCGGCGCGCTGGCCGGCGAGAGTCTGCCCATCAACCCGCTCGAAGTGCTGCGCTGGCCGGGGGTGACGACGAGCGCGGCGGCGGATCTCGACGGCACGCGCCAGGCGGTGCTCGAACATCTCGACGACGCCCTCGACGCCTTCCTCGCCGGCCGCCTGCGCGAGGGGGAAAAGCTGGCCGGGCTGATCCGGCAACGTCTCGACGGCATCGTCGCCCAGCTCGACCTGCTCGCCGTGCGCGTACCCGAAATCATCGACTCGATACGCGAACGCCAGGAGAGCCGCATCCGCGAACTCGCCGAAGGCATGGACGAGGCCCGCGTCGAACAGGAATGCGCGCTGCTCGTACAGCGATTGGATGTCGCCGAGGAACTCGATCGCCTCGCCGCCCACGTCGAGGAAGTCGGGCGCGTGCTCGCCCAGGACGAGCCGATCGGCCGGCGACTCGATTTCCTCATGCAGGAACTCAACCGCGAGGCCAACACGCTCGGCTCGAAATCGGCGCATATCGACACCGCCGGCGCCGCCGTGGAACTCAAGGTCCTCATCGAACAGATGCGCGAACAGGTGCAGAACATTGAATGAAGCGACCCGCGCCGCCGGCCACTTGTTCGTGATCTCGGCGCCATCCGGCGCCGGCAAGACGAGCCTCGTGCGCGCGCTGGTCGCGCGCACCGCGAACCTGAGCGTCTCCGTCTCGCACACCACGCGCGCCCGGCGTGACGGCGAGACCGACGGCGCCGATTACCATTTCGTCGATGCGGCCACCTTCGGGCACATGGCGGCGAACGGCGAATTCCTCGAGCACGCGACCGTGTTCGACCATGCCTACGGCACCTCGCGCGCTGCCGTTGCCGCCTGTCTCGAGCAGGGCATCGACGTCATCCTCGAGATCGACTGGCAGGGCGCGCGCAGCATCCGCGCCGCGGCGCCCGACGCCATCTCGGTATTCGTGCTGCCGCCATCGGTGGCCGAACTCGAGCGCCGCCTGCGCGGCCGTGGCGACGCCGAGGCGGGCATCGCGCGGCGGATGCGTGACGCCGTACGCGAGATGTCGCACTACGACGAATACGACTACCTGGTCGTCAACGACGACTTCGACGGCGCGCTGGCGGCGCTGGGCGCCATCGTCGGCGCGTCGCGCCTGCGCCGCGAGGTACAACGGCAGCGGCACGCCGGGCTGCTCGCCGAGCTCGTGGCTTCCTGAGGCGGCTTTTGCTATATTTGGCTGTCCCCTCCACGGTCAAAACAGGATTTCCGCCCATGGCCCGTGTCACCGTCGAAGACTGCCTTCCCACCGTCGGCAACCGGTTCGACCTCGTCCTCACCGCCAGCCGCCGCGCCCGCCAGATCGCCCATGGCGCGCAGCCCCTGGTCGACGTCGACAACGACAAACCGACCGTGATCGCGCTGCGCGAGATCGCCGCCGGTCTCATGAACGAGGAGATCCTCGACGAGATCGACGCCAAGGAGCGTGCCGCCGAGGAATTCGAGCTGGCCGTCGAGTTCGCCGAACAACAGGCGCAGAGCGCGCAGAGCGAACCCGAGCCCGATCCGGACTTCTGAGCCGCGCGGCGTGCTCCCGCCCGCGCGCCCGCCCATGTGCCGCCTGCTTCCGCCCTGTCCTGCCCGCCTCGCCACTGACGCCGCGCCGGTGCGGCCGGCGTCACCATGAGCACCCTGGCCCCGGTCGTCGCCGAGCCGAGCCTGCGCATCGACGATCTCTGCCGGCGCCTGCGCGCCTACCTCGACGCCGACCAGATCAAGCAGGTCCGGCGCGCCTACCGTTTCGGCGCCGAGGCCCACGAGGGCCAGCTGCGCAAGAGCGGTGAGCCCTACATCCAGCATCCGCTCGAGGTCGCCGGCATCCTCGCCGAGATGCACATGGACCACGAGACGCTCGTCGCGGCGATGCTGCACGACGTCATCGAGGACACCCCGGTCGCGAAGGAGCGCATCAGCGAGGAGTTCGGTCCCGAGGTCGCACAGATCGTCGACGGGCTGTCGAAGCTGACCCAGATCGAGTTCGAATCACACGCCGAGGCGCAGGCGCAGAACTTCCAGAAGATGCTGATGGCGATGGCGGACGACATCCGCGTCATCCTCGTCAAGCTCGCCGACCGCTTGCACAACATGCGCACGCTGGGCGCCCTGAAACCGGCCAAGCGGCGCCGCATTGCGCGCGAGACGCTGGAAATCTATGCGCCGATCGCCCAGCGCCTGGGCATGAACGCGATCCGTCTCGAACTCGAGGAACTCGGCTTCCAGGCGCTCTACCCGCTGCGCCACGGCGTGCTGACGCGCGTGATTCAGAAGATCCGCGGCAACCGCAAGGAAGTCATTGCCAAGATCAAGAACCGCATCAAGCGCCAGCTGCGCCAGGAGCAACTGGTTGCGCACGTGATCGGGCGCGAAAAGCATCTCTACAGCATCTACAACAAGATGCGCG
>JAPOKK010000324.1 GCA_029977665.1 Pseudomonadota bacterium
GTCGATGATCGCGAGCGCCGTGCGGTCGATGCGCGACAGGCGGGCGCGCGTGACCGCGCCCACCAGCCCTGCCCCCCCCATGCCGAGCAGCAGCATGATGCCAAATGCACCCGCGAACAGCTTGAGCAGCGTCGCGTCCATCTCGTCGATGACGCCGCGATCGGCCGCGACGACCAACCGGCTGTTGTCCGGCAACCGGGTGGTCAGGGCCTGCGCGATCCGGCGCTCACCATCGCGCCGGTAATGCAGCAATTCCAGATAACCCAGCACGGTCGGGGCGGTCGCGTCGAGCGACCCCGCCACGCGGTGACCCGCCGGGTCGACCAGCAGGTAATCCAGACTGGCGGTGCTTCGCGCCGCCTCGCGCCGGCGGATTGCCGTCGCAACGCCCGTAGGACCGTCATCGCCTTCGTCGATCAGCGCACGGGTTTCGATCGCGACGCGGTGATCGAGCTGGATTTCGAGGGCTTCGTGCGTCACTTCATAGGCGAAGACCCCGATGATGAGCGTCCCCAGCGCGAAGAGGCACGCGACCAGGGCGACAAGCCCGAAGGTGGATCGCCAGGGGCGGGTCATCACCCGCCGCGAACCATGTAGCCAGCGCCACGCACGGTTTCGATCGCATCATCGTCGAAGCCGGCGTTGAGCTTGGAGCGCAGGCGGCTCAAGTGCGTCTCGACGATGTTCGTCTTGGGATCGAAATCGAAATCCCAGACCCGTTCCAGCAGCATCGTGCGCGTCATCACCCGGCGAGGATTGCGCATCAGCTCGGCGAGCAATGCGAACTCGCGCGGTTGCAGCACGATCCGGCGACCGTCTCGCGTGACCGTGCGCCGGTGAAGATCAAGCTCGATCGCACCGATAACGAGCACGCTCGCCTCGGTCTGGGCAGCCGGACGCCGACCGAGGGCATGGACGCGCGCCGCCAGCTCGGAAAAGGCGAACGGCTTGACCAGATAATCGTCGGCTCCGCCTTCCAGTCCCTCGACGCGATCGGCGATGCCACCCACGGCGGTGAGCATGAGGGCCGGCGTCATGTTGCCCGCCGCGCGCAGCGCCTTGATAAGCGACAGGCCATCCAGACCGGGCAGCATCCGATCGACGATCAGCGCGTCGAACTGGTCGCCAGTCGCCTGAAACAGTCCGTCCCGACCATCGGTGCTCGTGACGACATGATGCCCTAGCTCCGCAAGCCCGCGGGCCACGAAGCGGTTGGTCTCGTCATCATCTTCCACGATCAGGATTCGCATGATTGCCCTTCTAACCCGCCGGGCCGTTCGTCTGCCATCCACCACCCAGCGCCCGGAACAACGCCACCTGGGATTGCGCCACGATGAGATCGGACTGTGCCTGGGCGAGCGCGGCTTGCGCCCGCGCGCGCTCGGCATCGAACTGGATCAGGGAGGCGGTATCCCCAAGCCGAACACGGGCGGCTGCACGGCGCGCGTAGAGCGCGGATTGGATGCGTGCGGCATCGAGCGCTCGGTTGCGGCGCACCTCGCCATCATAAGCAGCGAGCGCTGTTTCGACTTCGCGCAGAGCCCGCAATACCGCCACATCCCAACCGGCGAGCGCCGCACGCTCGGTTGCGCGGGCCTGTGCCAGTCGTGCGCGCGCCGGGGCCTGATTGGGGAAGGCCCAGCTTATCAGCGGCGAAGCTGTCGCGACGAAGCCACCCGTCAGCAGCCCGACTGCACCACCCAGGTTCACGCGCGGGTAGAGATCGGCACGGGCGACCCCGATCCGCGCCGCGGCAGCGGCGAGGCGGCGTTCGGCTTCGCGAATATCGGGGCGACGCAGGAGCAGCGCCTGTCCGTCGCCCACGGGCACCGCCACGCGGAGCTTCGGGGGCACATTGCAGACGATGTTGAACCCACGCGCTTCAGCGGGGTGGCGGCCCTGCAAGGTCGCGATCCGGTACAGGGCATTCGCGCGCGCCGCCTCGAACGGGGCCAGCGTGGCGCGGGTGGATTCCAGCAGGCTGGCGGCTTGGGAGACTTCGAGCGGCGAGACTTCTCCAGCGGCAAGCTGGTCGCGTACCACGCCAACCGAGCGTTCCTGAACCGCGATTATCTTGCGCGAAACATTCGCCGCACGGGTCGCGCCGCACAGATCGACATAGGCGAGCACCGTATCCGCCACGACCGCGACCCGCAGGGAGTCCATCGCCGCGGCCTGAGCATCGGCATCGGCTCTCGCCGCCAGTGCGCCAGACCTCAGACGACCGAACAGGTCGATGTCCCAGCTTGCTGTGAGTGCCAGATCGTAATCCGTGGTCGGCACGTTCGATGATGCGCTTGGCTGGGTCGCGCTGTTGTCGATCGTGCCTGCGCTTTCGATCGTGGTTTGCGGCAGGCGCGCGGCGCGGGCCTGCCGCAGCGCGGCCCGCGCGCCATCGAGATTGGCATAGGCCACGCGCAGATCGGCGTTGGCGGCGAGACTGGCCCGCACAAGCCGGTCGAGCGCCGGGTCGTCATACAGCCGCCACCAGTCGTTCGGGACCGGAGCGATAGCAGCGGTCGGCAAATGCGCGAAAGCACCCGTGGCGGTCGCGGGAGCGATGGTTGGCTGGGGCAGAGGCGCTGTCATGCACCCCGCGACCGCGAGCGTGGCGATCGGAGCAAACCGGCGGATCATGCGGGAACTCCGGCGAGCGGGGCATCGGGTGTGGGTTTCTCTCGTCCGAAGCGCGCGTAGAGCGCGGGCATCAGGAACAGGTTGAGCACGGTCGAGGAGACAAGTCCGCCCAAGATGACGATCGCCATCGGATGCTCGATTTCATGGCCCGGCGCGTTGCCGGCGACGATCAGCGGCAGCAGCGCAAGGCCGGCGCACGCCGCGGTCATCAGGATCGGCACCAACCGTTCCTCCGCGCCGCGCAGGATCAGGCGCGGGCCGAAGTCCTCGCCCTCGAACCGGCGGAGATGATCGTAGTGCGATAGCAGCATGATGCCGTTGCGCGCCGAGATGCCGATGACGGTGACGAACCCGACCAGCGAGCCGAGCGACAGCACCCCGCCGGTCAGCGCCACGCCGACTACACCGCCGACCAGCGCGAACGGCAGGCTGGTCGCTACCAGCGCGGTGATCCGCGCCGAGCGGAACTCCAGCCACACCAGCAGCAGGACGCCGAGCAGGCAGAGCAGCCCCGTCGTCCAAAGCCGCTGGCGTGAATCGCGCAGCGCCGCGTATTCGCCCAGCACCTGGGGATGGTATCCGGTCGCGAACGGCACCTGACCCACAGCCGTTTCGACAGCGCGCGCAACAGTGCCGAGGTCCGCACCGGCGACATTGAGCGTCACGTCAATCCGACGCTGACCGTTCTCGCGCTTGATTTCATTGGGGGCGGGCATGACGCGAATATCGGCCACGTCGCGCAACCGCACCGGCGCGCCCGCGGGCGTTTGGATCATCATATCGGAGAGGGCATGAACGTCGCCGCGCACCTTGGGTTCGCCCCACAGCGCCACGTCGAACGCTTTCTGGTCGCGGTAGATTTCGCCGACCTTCTGCCCCGCGACCAAGGTTTGCGCCTGTCGCCGTACTTCGCCCGCGGTGAGGCCCAGCGTGGCCAGATCGCCGGGCCGGGGACGGACCTGAATCTGCGGCACCAGCACCTGTTGCTCGACCTTGAGATCCGCAACCCCGTCGATCGCCGCGACCCTGGCCCGCACCCGCTCAGCCGTGGCACGAAGCTCGACCTGATCGGGGCCAAAGATGCGGACGACGACGGTCGCGCCCGCGCCGCTCAACACTTCCTTGATGCGCTCGCGCAAATAGGTGAGCACGTCGCGGTAGAGGCCGGGATAGCCGTCGATCACTTCCTTGATACGCGCGACGCTGGCGTCATAGTCGACATTCTCGTCCAGGCTGATCCATAGCTCGGTGAAGTTCGGGCCGACCACCTCGTCCGCGGCTTCCGCACGGCCGATATGCGCGCCGAAGTTGCGCACGCCGGGGATTGCGCGCAGTTCCTTGGAGGCGCGGATCGTGATGCGGTCCATCGCCTCGATCGACGTGCCGGGCTTCTCGACGAAGTGCATCAGGAAGTCGGTTTCGCGAAAGTCGGGCAGGAACTGATCCTTGAACCCGGCGTAGCCGACGCCGGCCAGCAGCAGGCCGCCCGCGACGATCCCCA
>JAPOKK010000095.1 GCA_029977665.1 Pseudomonadota bacterium
ACGACTCGTAGCCATAGCCGAGTGCAAGCGCCGTCGCCCCGCCCTCTTCGACACCACCACGCACTTCCATCTTACCCTTGGTCAGCAGGTACTCGCCCGGGCCGACGTGGATGTGGCGGTTGAACGACGAGCCGGCCGGGCAATCGAAAATCGCCGTCCAGCAGCCGACCTCCGGCGAGACGTGCAGCAGCTTCCAGCGGATGCCGCCTTCGGACAGGGCGTCCGGGAACGGCTGCCACTCCAGGTCCTGTATCTGCACGTATTCCTGCGCAACTTTCGCTTTCATTTCGCTCCCCTCGAGCCATTGAGTCGACGCAGTATAAAGCACTGCCAGCCCGGCCGGGATGCGCGCGCCGACCGGTTCCCTCGCCGCAGTGACTTGGCTAACATGCCGCCTCCGCGGCCACTCGGGCCGCACCGACTGACAGGTCCCGATGGTCGATTCCCCTGCCGGCAAGCTGCATCTGCGCGCGACCGATGACCGCCGCACGCTGGACGATTTCCTGCGCCTGCCGTGGCGAGTGTATGCCGACGACCCGGCCTGGGTCCCGCCGCTGCTGTTCGAACGCCGCGAGGCACTGTCGCCGAAACAGCCGGTCTTTGCGCATCTCGAATGGCAGGGCTGGGTCGCCTACCGCGACGGGCAACCGGTCGGACGCATTACCGCACAGATCGACCGCCTCCACCTCGAGCGTTACCAGGACGCCACGGGCTTCTTCGGCTTCATCGACGCGATCGATGACGATGCAGTGTTCGCCGCACTGTTCGAAGCTGCCGAGGACTGGCTGTCCGCACGTGGCATGCGCCGTGTGCGCGGACCGTTCGGCTTCAACATCAACCAGGAAGTGGGACTCCTGGTCGACGGCTTCGACAGCCCGCCCTATTTCATGATGACGCATGCACGGCCCTACCATGCACGCGCTGTCGAACACTGCGGCTACGCCAAGGCGGCGGATCTCTTCGCCTATCTCATCAGTGCCGCATTCGAGCCGCCGCCGGTGATGGCAAGCTTGTACGCGCGCCTGCGTCGCCGCATCCACATGCGCCCACTCGATCCCAAGCGCCGCGATGCGGACCTCGAGATACTGCGCGACATCTTCAACGATGCCTGGTCGGGTAACTGGGGTTTCGTGCCGTTCACGGCCGAGGAATTCAGCACCATTGGGCGCGAGATGCTGATGCTCATCCCACCCGACTTCATCCAGATCGCCGAACTCGATAGCGAACCGGTCGCGTTCATCGTGCTGCTGCCGAACCTGAACGAGGCGATTGCCGATCTCGACGGCCGCCTGCTGCCGTTCGGCTGGCTCAAGCTCATCCGCCGCCTCAAGTTCTCCTATCCGCGCACCGCGCGCATCCCGCTGATGGGCGTGCGGCGGCGCTTCCATCACACGCGGCTGGGGCCGGGACTTGCCCTATCGGTGGTCGAGGCGCTGCGTGCACCGGGGCTGCGCAAGGGCCTGGTCGAAGTCGAGATGTCATGGATCCTCGAATCGAACGAGGCGATGAAGAATATCATCGCGACGCTCGGCGGGCGCTGCTCGAAACGTTACCGGGTTTATGAGAAGACCCTGGGCTGAGCATCACGGCGAGGCATCGCCCCGGTGACCGCACCGCGGCTGCCAGCGCTGCGTGCCATCGTGCTCGCGGGGGAGCGGCCCGGCGGTAACGCCTTGGCGCGCGCGCTCGGCCTTGAGGCCGGCGTGCTCGCCGAGGTCGCCGGGCGGAGTTGTCTCGAACGCGTGCTCGACGCCCTGCGCGCGAGCCGCTCCGTCGAAGGCGGCCTGCTGGTCGGCCCGCGACGCGAGGTTTGCGACTCGAGTCCTGCCATCGCCAGCCTGCTCGCCACCGGGGACTACGCGTGGCGTGCCCCCGCCACCGGGCCGGCGGCGAGCGCGGTCGCCGCCATGGCCGAGTGCGACAGCTTCCCCCTCCTGCTCACCACGGGAGACCATGCTTTGCTCACACCGGGACTCGTCGACGATTTCTGCGCGCGCGCCGCGCAGGTTCCGGCGGATGTCGTCGTCGGCCTCGTGGCCTGGACGCGTGTGCGTGCGGCATGGCCCGAGTCCCGCCGCACGCTGTTGCGTTTTGCCGACGGCGCCTGCTGCGGCTCCAACCTCTTCCTGCTGCGCACGCGGCGCGCCGCCGGGCCGCTCGACTACTGGCGCGCGATCGAGAGCGAACGCAAGCACCCCTGGCGCATCGCCCGCCATCTCGGCGTCGCGACCCTGGCCCGCTACGTCGCCGGCACGCTCACCCGCGACGCCGCACTCACGCTGCTCTCGCGCCGCGCGGGAGCCACGGTCGGCCACGTCATGCTGGACTACCCGAGCGCAGCGGTGGACGTTGACACGCGCGAGGATCTCGCGCTGGCCGAGCGCATCCTGGTCGCCCGTGAATCCGCCCGGCAATGAGCGGCCGCCCGGACTATGCGCCACGGGCATAGGCGTTACCATCCGCGCTCGGGCGGGCTTGCCTCCATTTCACCTGGATCAAGCGGCCCTCGCGATAGATGCGCGATATTCCGGCCCCGCTTGCCGCGGGCTTCTCGCACTCAACGAATGACACCGAGCCATGGCAGCTGACGCTTCTTCCTTCAAACGCTGGCGACGCGCCGCGGTGCATCGCGCGGGCAAGCGTTTCCTGCGCGCCATCGCCGACTTCCAGGCTCGCCACTCGCGCATCGCGACGACGCCGATACTCGACAACGCGACCTTCGACTGGGTACCGCGCCTCGAGGCGGCCTGGCCCGGCATACGCGCCGAGTTCGATGCCGTGTGGACGCATCCCGACGACATTCCCGCGTTCCATCAGATCTCGCCCGACCAGGCGCGCATCTCGCGCGGCGACAACTGGAAGACCTATGCCTTGGTCATTTTCGGCCAGGAGGTAACCGAGAACTGTGCGGCCTGCCCGCGAACAGCGGCGGTGCTGCGCGGGCTTCCGGGTCTGCAGAACGCGTGGTTTTCGATCCTCGCGCCCGGCTATCACATCCCGCCTCACCGCGGCCCGACGCGCGCACTGGTGCGCTGCCATCTCGGTCTGCGCGTGCCGGCGGCCCGCGAGCAATGCTGGCTGCGCGTCGACGACCACATCTGCCGCTGGCGCGAAGGCGACTGCCTGCTGTTCGACGACACCTACGAGCACGAAGTACGCAACGATACCGACGAGTACCGAGCGGTGCTGTTCCTCGACGTCGATCGCCCCATGGATGCGCTCGGCACGCGCTTCAACCGTGGCATCCTGCGCTTGATGCAGGCCACGCACTACGTCAAGGATCCGCTGCGCAATCTGGCCGAGTGGAACCGCCGGCTCGGCCAGCGCTAAGCGTCGCAGCAAAGGCCCTCGGCCACTCCTGCGGCCGGCAACCAGCCGAAGCCGGAACACCGCCGAAACCTGTTGTCGAATGACCGCCCGGCGCGCGCCGTTGCTCGAAGCGCGCATGACATTTGTGTTAAAGTCGCGCGCGCCGTCCCCATCGGCGTCCAGCCGCGGAAACCCCATGTCATGAAAGCCATCATCCTGAGTGCCGGGCAGGGCCGGCGCCTGTTGCCCCTGACACAGAGCACGCCGAAGGCCGCCCTCGCGGTCGCAGGCCGCAGCGTTCTCGAGTGGCAGCTTCACGAGATCGCGCGCTGCGCGGTGGACGAAGTCGTCGTCGTCACGGGCTTCGGGGCCGAACACATCGAGCGCATTGCCGAGGCGGAACGCGGCGTGCCCACGCGCACGCTCTACAACCCGTTCTTCGCCAACTGCGACAACCTCGGTACCTGCTGGGTGGCACGCCACGAGATGCAGGGCGAATTCGTGATCATCAACGGCGACACGCTGTTCGAAGCGGCCATACTCGAACGCCTGCTCGGGGATTGCCGGCGCGCGCCGATCACGCTGGTGACCGACTCCAAGGGAAGCTATGACGACGACGACATGAAAGTCGTCGTCGAAGGCGGCTTGCTGAGACGGGTCGGCAAACAGCTCGACCGTGCCGCGGTCAATGGCGAATCCATCGGCATGATGCACTTCGACACGCGCGGCGGGGCGCGCTTCCGCGATCAGGTCGAGTACATGATGCGGCACGGCGCGGGCCTCAGACAGTGGTACCTCTCTGTCATCGATGCGCTGGCGTCAGAGGCTATCGTCACGACCTGCCCGATCGACGGCCTCAGCTGGGGCGAGATCGACGACCAGCTCGACCTGGAGCGCGCCGCGCGGCTGGTCACGCGCTGGCCCGTGGAGGCACCTGCGGCGGCGTCCGCCGGCGTGTGAGGCGTCGGGCGCGTGAACGCGACGATCGAGAAGTTCGGCTATCCGTCGACGCTGCTCAGTGAGTACGAACATTGGGTCGTGCTGCTACGGCCCGCACAGGCCACGCTCGGCGCGCTGGTGCTCGCGGCCCGCAGCGATGCCGAGGCCTTTGGCGACCTGCCGGTCGGCGCATCGACCGAACTCGCGCGGGTCACGCGCGACATCGAGTTGACCCTCGCGCAGGTGTTCGGCTACGACAAGATCAATTACCTGATGCTGATGATGGTCGACCCGCACGTGCATTTCCACGTGCTGCCGCGCTACGCCGAGCAACGCCACTACCGCGGCTGCGAATTTCCCGACCCCGGCTGGCCCGGCGCGCCGCGGCTGGACCATCAGGCGGCGCCGGATGCCGAGGTGTTCGACGCCCTGCGCCTCGAGCTGCTCGAAGCCTGGCCCGAGGTCGGGCGCTGAAGCGCCTGTGACGACGCCCTCAGTCAGGCGTCGTCACCACCCTGACCCGTCCCGAGCGTCCGGCGCTGAACACGTCGCGGTTGAGCAGGTACCGGATGCTCTCGCTCGAGACCAAGCGGCCGCCGCGTACCACGCTCGCATCGCCTTCGAGCACGACCTCCTCCGCGCGCGGGCGAAACCACAAGCGGCTGCTTTGACCTTCCAGTGGCCGGCTGGCGCCGTCGTCCTGGTAGATGATACGTGCAGGCGTACCCGACACCTCGATTTCCGTCGGGTCGGAGAGAGGGCCTTCGATGACGGCCGTGTCGGAGCGAATGGTCCAGTCGTCGCTGCGCAGCAGGAGATTGCCGGCGGCGTCGAAGCGATCCCCCGCGAGCGACTGCGTGGCCGTGTGTGCGCGCACGAACACGACGTCCTCGAGCGGGGTGAGCGGCACGTCCTCGGCCGCACGCGCGATAGCCGTCGCGGCAACGCCGGCCAGCAAGGCCGTGACGCCCGCTTGCAGCCATCGCGGGTGCTCTCCATCATAGCCGCTCTGCCGCCTTGCCTGCCCCCCTCTGCCCCCGAGCTGCTTCATCGTGTTGATTGACCGTTACCTGATTCGCGAAATCGGCGCGAGCTTTGCCGCTATCGCGATCATACTGACCGTGGTCTTTCTCGCCTACAGCATGACGCGCTTCCTCACCGACGCCGCCGGCGGTCTGCTGAGCGCGGCAGAGGTGGCGCAGCTGACGTTCTACAAGAGCGTCATCGCGCTCGAGGTGCTTCTGCCGCTGGCATTCTACTTCGGCCTCGTGGTCGGCCTCGGGCGGCTCAACCAGCACAGCGAGCTGACCGCGATGCGTGCCAGCGGCATACGCGACGCCCGCATCAACCGCCCCCTGCTGGCCTGTGCCGCACTGCTTGCGGCGAGCGTCGCCGCGCTGTCGCTCGGCGTGCGCCCTTGGGCCTATGGCGAGATGTACGCGCTGAAAGAACGTGCTGAAGCAGCCTCGGAACTCGACCGCATCAAGCCGCAGCGTTTCTACTATTACGAGGGTAGCGAGCGTACGGTGTACGCGCAGGATATTCGCGACGACGGCCGCGAACTGCTCGGCGTGTTCATCCGCACCGGCAGTGACGACGGCATCGAGATCATCACCGCGCCGCGCGGCAGTCTCGAAGCCTTCGTCACACCGCGGCGCCACCGCCTGCTGCTGGCCGACGCAAGCATTCACAAGACCGGCCCCGACATTGCGGATTTCTACGGCCGTTTCGATAACCTGACGCTGACGATCGCGGCCGGGAATACCGTCGAAGACGAATACCATCGCAAGGCAGCGACGAGTGCGGCCCTGGTCGATGCGCGCGCCCCTGACGAGCGCGCCGAGCTGCAATGGCGGCTGTCTACGCCGGTGTCGAGCCTGTTGCTGGCATGCGCCGCACTCGCCATGACCGATCACCGGCCGCGGCGGGGCCGTTACGCACGCCTGCCGCTGGCCGTTGCCATCTACGCCGTCTACTACAACCTGCTCGGCGTCGCGCGCACCTGGGTCGAGCAACAGGTCGTCGCGTCCCTGTGGTGGGCGCCATTGGGCTTCGCTGCAGCGCTGGGCATGCTGCTACTTGTGCGCCGGAGACGTTTCACGTGAACAGCACGCTCGCCCGCTACGTCACACTCCACTTCGGCAAGGCCGGCGCGGTGGTGCTGGGTTTGCTCCTCGTCCTGTTCAGTTTCCTGGCGCTGACCGAAGCACTCGAAGACGTCGGCAAGGGCGCGTTCACCGTCGCCGATGCCGTTTCCGTCGTTCTGCTCACGCTACCGGCCCGCGTGCTCGACCTGTTGCCGGTCAGCGCCCTGCTCGCCTCGGTACTCGGCCTCGGCATGCTCGCGAACCACAGCGAGCTGACCGCGATGCGCGCCGCGGGCATCTCGAGCTGGGCGTTGATGCGCATGCAGGCGGTGCTGGCCCTGGCCCTGATCGCCGTGGTGATCGTGCTGCAGTTCGTCGTCATGCCGCCGGCTGAGCGCAAGGCACAGGAGTTCCGCACACGCACTCTCGAACAGACCGCCATCGGCGGTGCGCGGTTCTGGAGCCGGCGCGATCGCCACCTGATTCGCGTGGGCAGTATCGAGTTCGGCCGCGTCCCGCGCGATATCGAGATCTACGAACTCGATGAGCACGAGCGACTCGCGCGCGAGATACGCGCCGCGCGCGCCGACGTCGTCAGCACCCACGAATGGCTCCTGCACGGCGTCGAAGAGAAAGTCCTCGACACCGAAACGATCCGCTTCCGCCGGCTCGCCCAAATGCCCTGGGAGAGTTTCCTCACGCCGGCGCAGATGGCGACGCTGATCGCACCGGTCCACGCGCTGTCACCGGCTGACTTGTGGCGATACCTGCGCGAGACGCGAGGCGCCGGCGTCGATACCCGCGAACAGCAGGCGCGCTTCTGGCGACAGGTCAGCCTGCCGCTGACCTTGCTGGGCATGATGCTGCTCGGCGTGCCACTGGTCCTCGCCTCCCTGCGCACGCGTTCGACGGGCCTGCGGGCCACCGTCGGTGGCGGTGTGGGGATCGTGTTCTACCTGTTCGAGCAGACCGTCAGCCAGCTCACGCTGATTCTCGATCTCAATCCGGTGGGCCCGGCGCTGCTGCCCGGTGCCGTCGTTCTCGCCTGCGCGCTGGTGGCGGTGCATCGCCTGCCATAACCGGGCCGCGGTGCGCGGCGGCTCAGTGACGTGGGAACTCGCAGTGCAGGCGGTCGTGGCACGAGACGCTGCCGTCGCCGTCGAGTGTCATCAGGCGTGCATCGAGCAGCCATCGATCCGGCTGCTCGGTGACGTCGAGAACACGGTAGGAAGCACGCCGCGCGGGGTCCGCATTCGACGCGGACGCCGTGGCGAGCACCTGGGTGCGCGCTGCATGCCGGAGAGCGACATTACGGTGGATGTGTCCGTGCAGGACCAGCTCGACCCCGTGACCCTCGAGCAGCACGGCCAGTTCAGCGGCGTCTCGTAGCGCCTTGCGCGAAGCGCACTGGCCCGGCAGGGGCGGATGATGCACGAGCACGCAGCGCATGCGCCCCGCGGTCGCGGCGAGCATGTCGTCGAGCCGGGCCAGCTGGGCCACGCCAAGGCGCCCCGCGGCCGACCAGAACGGCGCCGCGTACGCCGAGCACAGTCCGATGACGGTCAGCGGACCACAATCGAAACGGCTCGGGAACGCCTCGAGCGTCGCTTCGCTCAGGTGCAGGTAGCCCGACCAGGAGGCCAGCACGCCCGCCACGGCATCGTCACGGTACAAATCGTGGTTGCCCGGCACGAGCGCGATCGGTGCGGCACCCAGGCCGTCCAACCAGGCGCGGGCCTGAACGATTTCATCGGGCAGGCCCAGCTGCACGAGGTCACCGGTCACGGCGATGACATCGGCCTGCTCCCGCGCTACCTGCGTGCACAGCTGTGCGAGCACCTCGCGACGGTGGTGATGACGCCGCCGCCGCATCCACGACAGGTAACCGAGGCGGCGCTTGCCGCGCAGGTGCCAGCCGGAGTAACCATCCAGGTCGGACAGGTGGGGATCGCTCAAGTGCACGAGGCGCATCGGAACAGGCTCTGGCTCGGTCGGCGCAACGCGGCGGTGCACCGCCCGCTACTCCAGGCGACCGCGCGGCGCCCTGCCGGGACCGCTGCGGCGCCACGCGCGCAGCTTCAGGACGGCCGCTCCAGCCCCCGCTCGGGACGCGGCCGGACTTTGCCGATCAGGAGTAACCCTCTACAATTGATGGGTTTTTTCCTATTGTTCAGCGAAGCATAGCATGACTCAGGCAACGCCCCTGGCAGCCTGCATCCTCGGCCGCGGCGAGACCCGCCTGTGGGGCCTCGACTCGCGCGAACGCATCGCCCGCCAGCTCGCTGCCTGCGGCGTGACACGGCTGCTCGACGACCCGCGCGACGCTGCCGAGAAGGTCGATGCCGTGCTGCTGATCGACGCGGCCTACCTGTTCGAGGTCCGCACGTTCGCCGCGTTGCTCGAGCGCGGCGCGACCCTGCTCGAATGCCCGGCCAACCGCCGCATTGCCGCGGCGCTCGCGCCTCGCGCCGAACTCGAAGCCTACCTCGCCTGCCTGCAAAACGCCGACGCACCGCGCCCGGTGACGGCGACGGTGCTGGCCCCCGCCGGGCTCGAAGCCTACGACCGCCAACTACGCAAGGCGGCCGCTCCCCTGCTCGAACCGCTCACCGCGGCGCGCCGAGGAGAACTCGAATCGAAGCTCTACGGCAACGCCTACAAGGGTGTGACCGACCTCGTCACCAAGTGGTGGTGGCCACGACCGGCACGCCGCATCGTCGGCTGGTGCGCGAACGCCGGCATCACCCCCAACATGGTCACGCTGACCGGCCTGGCCCTGGTCGTGCTCGCGACGTTGTTGTTCTATCACGGCTACTATCTCGCCGGCCTCGCCTGCGGCTGGATCATGACGCTGCTCGACACCGTCGACGGCAAGCTCGCCCGGGTGACGGTGATGAGCAGCCGTGTCGGGCACTGGCTGGACCACGGCATGGATATCGTGCATCCACCGATCTGGTACGTGTACTGGGGACTTGGCCTGGGCGTCGACGCGATTGCAGGATTTCCGCTCTCCTGGGTGCACTGGGCAATCGTCGCGGGCTACGTTGGCGGGCGCCTGGTCGAGGCCTTGTTTCACGCCCTCGGCCATTGCGGCCTGTTCGCCTGGCGGCCGTTCGACGCCTACTTCCGTCTCGTCACGGCGCGGCGCAACCCGTGCCTGCTGATCCTCACGCCCGCCGCGCTGCTTGGACGGCCCGATCTGGGCTTGCTGGGTGTCGCCGCGTGGACCGTGCTGACAACCGCGGTGCTCGCCGTGCGTCTCGTCCACGCGACCCTCGTCAGGCTGGGCGGTCCGCCCCTCGACTCCTGGCTCAAGGACCCGGACGCGGCGATCCGCAATGCGCGCGCCTACCGCACGTTTGCCGGCACTCGTAGCGCGTATGACTAGGGGCATCGTCGAGTACCGAGAGCGAGCGCGGCCCGTGCGCGCGGCCCGTGCGCGCGGCAGCGCGTGCCGACGGGGTTGCCGCCCTTGACGCATGAAGGCGTGACCGGTTCCGGCACCGATACGCCCGCGCCCTGCGCACAGGACGACTGGCCGGAGCGCTTCGTGCGCCACCTGCTCGGGCGTTACGGGAATCATGTCGAGGCCATCGTGCTCTACGGCTCGTGGCTACGCGGCAAGCGCGATACCGTGCTCGACTTCTACGTGCTGCTCGATGACTACCGCGCACTCGGCGCATGGCTGCCGGCACGGGCCAACCGCGTGTTGCCGCCGAACGTCTATCACGTCGTGATCGAGGACACCGGGGACAGCTGCGCGGCCAAGTATGCGACCGTCACGCTGAAGCAATTCGAACACGCCATCGCCGACGACTTCCATTCCTACTTCTGGGCACGCTTCGCACAGCCTGCCAAGGTTCTCTATGCCCGCGACGCGGCCGTGGCGGCACGCCTCGAGCACAGCTTCGAGGAGGCCGCGGCCCGCATGATCCGGGCAAGCTGCGCCGTGCTGCCGTCGCGCTTCACGACCCGCGAGCTGTGGTCACGCGCCTTTACCCTGACCTACGGTTGCGAGCTGCGTAGCGAAGATGCGGACCGCGCGAGCACTCTCGCCGATACCTACGCCGAGCACCTGGCACAGCGCACCGAGGCGCTTGCCGGCGTCACCGGCTTGGAACGCGGCGAAGACGGCTGCTGGTACACCGACCTGCCGGCCACGCTGCGGGTGCACGCCGCGCGCGAATGGCGCCTGCGGCGCATCGCGGGCAAGCTGCTCTCGATCGCACGCTTGTTCAAAGCCGCGTTCACCTTCAACGACCCGCTGGACTACATCGTGTGGAAAGTCGCACGGCACAGCGGTGTACATATCGAACCGACCCCCCTGCAGCGACGCCACCCGTTGTTGTTCGGCTGGCCGGTGCTGTGGCGACTGTATCGCCGCGGCGGCTTCCGGTGAGTCGTCGCGACGATGGCAACGGGGCGCCGCGACGCGCGCTGCGCAACTTCGTCTCGCTGCTGAGCGGCCGCGCGGTCGGCGGCGCACTGGCGCTGGGCGCAACCCTGATCAGCGCCCGGATGCTCGGGCCGAGCGGTTTCGGACTGCTCGCGATGGTACACGCCTATACGCTGATCATGCGTGGCCTGGTCAACGTCAAACCGTTCGAAGCAATCATCCGTTACGGCGTGCCGCTGGTCGAACGTGGCGAACTCGGTACGCTCGGCCGCCTGATGCGTGCGTGCCTCGTGATCGACTGCGCAAGCGCGCTGCTGGCGACCACGATCGCGGAACTGGGCGTACCGTTGATGACGCGTGCCGGCTTGTGGCCGGCGTCGTTCGAGCCCGTCGCAGCCGGCTATTGCCTGCTGCTGCTGTTCATGGGGCAGGCAACCGCGAGCGGCGCCCTGCGCCTGTTCGATCGTTTCGACGCCATCAGCATCGCGCTCGTGATCGGCAACGGACTGCGGCTGGCCGGCGTCGCCGTGGTCGGCTTCGTGCTCGAACCCAGTCTCGCCGCATTTGCCGCTGTTTGGGCCGTTTCCCAGGTCGTGCAGTACCTCGCCGTGCAGCTACTCGGCTGGCGCGTCGCGCTCGCGCGCATCGGGCGGACTCAGCTGCGTGAACGTGTCCGGTTGCGGGACGTCGGCGGCGAGCATGCTGGCATCTGGCGCTTCATGCACATCGTTTATTGGCAAAGCTCGCTGGATCTCGTCGCCAAGCCGCTCGGCACCCTGCTCGCCGGCGCATCGCTGGGCGCCGACGGTGCGGCCCTGTTCCGCATCGCGCGCGAGTTCGCCAACGTCGTGGCCAAGCCGGCGCTGCTCGCGCGGCAGGCCATATACCCCGATCTCGCGCGCCTGCGTCACCACGGCGATGCTGCATTCTCACGCCTGATCCTGGCCGCGGCCGCACTGCTCGGCCTGCCGGCCCTGGCCGTTACCGGCTTGTCCGTGTGGTTCGGCGCGCCGCTGCTGGGCTTTGCCCTCGGCAGTGCATACGAACAGGCCGCCGCGCTGTTGACCTGGCTCATCGGCGCGGCCGCACTCGAACTCGCCGGCGCCGCATTGCGGCCCGCGAGCTATACGCTCGGGCGTGCACGCGAGAGCCTGGTCGTCCAGGCCTTCGGCGCGGTGGTCTACGTGCTCATGTTCTGGACACTGACGCCGTCGTGGGGGCTGCACGGCCCGGGTGCCGCGACCGCCACGCTGTATGCCATCGTGCTCGTCGGCAGCGGACTGGTGGTACGGCGCGCGCTGGCCTCGGCCCGCGCACCCTGACCGGGCGGCGCGAGGGCTGCGCCGCGCGCCGTGGTCACGCTGCGCAGCCGGGCGCGTGGCGCGCGACGACGTCGCGGAACGCGCCGACGATGGTCTCGATCTGTTCGCTGCTGTGCGCGGCGGTGACGCTGACCCGGATCAGGCTGCCACCTTCCGGAGCGGCCGGCGGCAGGATCAGGTTCGTATAGACGCCGGCGTCGAGCAGCCCCTGCCAGCACCGCAGGGCGACGTCCCGTTCGCGGAACGCGACGCCGATCACCGGGCTCACGTCGGGACCGAGCGAGAGGCCGAGGTCGGCCAGCGCGCCGTAGAGCTGGTGCGCGTTGCGCCATACCTGTTCGCGCAGGGCGGGTCGCGTCGCGATGTGCCGCAAGGCGGCGCGCGTGGTCGCGATGACGGATGGACAGGGCGACGCGGTGAAGATGTAAGGCCGGCTCGCGTAACGGAACAGGGTCAGCACATCGTGTGGGCTGACACAGAAGCCGCCGATCGAGCCGAGACTCTTGCTGAAAGTGCCGACCACGAAATCGACCTGGTCGAGGACGCCCTCGGATTCGACCAGCCCGCGCCCGCCCTCGCCGTAGACGCCGAGCGAGTGCGCCTCGTCGACGAACAGGTAACCACCGTACTCGGCCTTGACCGCGGCGAACTCCTGCAGGGGAGCGCAGTCACCGCGGATGGAGTACAAGCCCTCGACGACGATGAGCGCGTCGCGTGCGCGTTCGCCGAGGCGCCGCATGCGCTTGGCCAGTCCGTCCGGGTCGTTGTGCTTGAAACGGAAGATGTCGGCACCGCTCATGCGGCAACCGTCGAACAGGCTGGCGTGCGCCTCGGAGTCGAGCAGCACCGCGTCGCCCGCTCCCAGCAGGGCGACGAGGCTGCCGAGGTTCGCGGAGTAGCCGGTCGAGAAAACCATCGCGTAAG
The DNA here is from genome assembly GCA_029977665.1 of Pseudomonadota bacterium. Taxonomy (GTDB): domain Bacteria; phylum Pseudomonadota; class Gammaproteobacteria; genus JACKNG01. The sequence goes on from JAPOKK010000095.1 coordinate 12,978, forward strand.
GCATGCCATAGAACGCCGCGAGCTCGGCTTCGAGTTCGAGATGGGCGCGATAGGTGCCGTTGGCCATGCGCGAGCCGGTTGTCCCGGTACCGGCCTCGGCGAGCGCGCGCTGGCCGGCCGCGATGCAGTCGGCCTCGAAGGTCAGGCCGAGATAATTGTTGGTGCCGGCCATGATGGTCGGCCGCCCGCAGACGATGGCCTCGCTCGCCGAGAGCACGCGCTCGATGACGACGTCGGTCGGGTTGACCGGAAGCGACCCGAGCAGATCGCGGGTGCCGGCGGCGGCGGCAAACTTGTCGAACAATGCCATGGATGGTCAGTTCCTCAACAGCGCTCGCACGACCTCGGCCAGGTCGCCGACGGTGCGCACATCGGCCAGCTTGTCCTCGTCGATCGCGAGGTCGAAACGATCTTCGACCTCGCACAGGTACTCGATGACCTGGATCGACTCGAGGCCGAGATCGGCGATCAGGGCGGTATCGGGACCGATCTCGCGGGGTTGGTCGAGCGTCTTGTGCAACAGCTCGATGAGCGCCGCGACTATCGTGTGGTGATCCGGCTTGGCCACGAATCGGGATCCTGTTCGGAGTCGGCTCAGGGACGCGCGAACGTGTCGCGCGCACCTTCGCGCAGCTGGATGTGCGGCGCCCATCCGGTCGCCGCGGTGAGCGCGTGATTATTACAAAGCCAATAGGGCTCGCAAAGCTCGCGGACCTTGCCCGGGCTCAGCATCGGCGCGTAGCCGAACCACTTCGAGCAATGCAGGTTGACGCGCGCGAGCAGCGCGAGCAGCGCGCGCGGCACGGGCAGACGCAGGCAACGCGAGGTACCGCGCGTGGCGGCAATGATCTCACCCCAGCCGTAGCCGTACGGATGGCCGTCGTCGAGTTCGAACACGCGCCCGGCACACGCATCGAAGTGTTCGACGACAGCGACGACGGCCCGCGCGAGGTCGCCGGCATGAAGCAGCGACAGACGTTGTCCGCGCGGCCCGATGACCGGTGCGAGACCGCGGCGGATCGCCGCCAGCAGGGGCCGCATCTCGGTGTCGCCGGGGCCGTAGACGGCCGGCGGACGCAGCACCACCCAGCGCGCCGCCGACGCCTTCAGCAGTTCTTCGCCGGCGCGCTTGCTCGCCGCGTACGGTGACACGGCCGGTCGGCTGGCGGCGAGGGAGGAAACGAGTATCACGCGCGGTTCCGGCATGTGGCCGACAACGCTCGCCAGGGCTGCCAGGCCGTCGACGTTGGCCGGATGGAAATCAGCCGCGCCGCGCCCGCGTACCGCGCCCGCCCCGTAAATGACGAAATCCGTCTGTGCCAGGGCCTCGACCAGGCGCGCCGTATCGTCGAGCGCGGCGTCGAGCACGCGCACGCCGGGGACGATGGCGTCACGGTGCCGGGAAGCCGGCCGGACCAGGGCGGTGAGATCGCAGCCGGCCGCCTGCAGCGCGCGCTGC
>JAPOKK010000417.1 GCA_029977665.1 Pseudomonadota bacterium
GACGTACTGCCCGGAAGCGACCATCTGCGTTTCGGTGAGATAAATATCCCCGCTGCTCCAGATACCTATCGTCGGCACGCTCACGTGCGGCATCACCCAGCCCTCCTCCGTCCAGGTCTCGACATCGACGTTGGCGCGATACCAGTTGAGCGCCGCGGTCAGCGCTCCGGGGCGTGCGAGGTCGGCGAGCCAGGTGTCCATCTCCGGATGATGTCCCCACAGGTCGCGAAAGAACTGCCAGTCCTGGCGCATGAGGATGTCCTCGGCCAGCCCCTGGCGCATGAACAGGAGCATGTACCAGGCCAGGCGACGCTGCGCGAGGCCCGCGTTCCACAGCGAGCTCAGGTGCCCGACGGAAAGGGCGGCATGGCGCTCGACGCGCTCGGGATGCCATGCGGCGAGCGCCCAGCCGACCGCCGCGCCCCAATCGTGGCTGACGACGCGCACGCGTTCCAGCCCGAAGTGGTCGAGCAGCGCGAGCGCATCCCCGAGCACTTCCGGCAGGGCGTAGGCAGCCACCTCCTGCGGCTTGTCGGAAGCGCCGAAGCCGCGCTGGTCGGGCGCGATCACGCGGTAGCCGGCATCGACCAGCGCCGGGATCTGGTGGCGCCACAGCCGCGCCGAATCGGGAAAGCCGTGCAGCATCAGCACGGGTTCGCCGCGACCTTCCTCGGTCACTGCGAAATGATGCTCACCGAGCTTGAGCTTGTGGACGGTCATCGATGCACTCCTCGCCTGCGGGACCGTCATTATGCCCGCCGCGCGCGTTGACGGCCGCGCGCGGCGCCGCCCACAATGCCACGTCCACTTTCGGAGCCATCGCCATGCCGACCGACGCCCAGCCCGTCCGAGCCCGCCTCGACATCGTCTCGGACGTGGTCTGCCCGTGGTGCTACATCGGCAAGCACCGCCTCGGCCAGGCACTGGAGATGCTCGACGAAGCAGTCGATCTCGAGATTCGCTGGCGCCCTTTCGAGCTGAATCCCGGCATGCCGCGCGAAGGCATGGATCGGCGTGCCTACTGCGAGGCTAAGTTCGGCTCGGTCGAATATGCCAACCAGCTTTACGCCAACGTCGCGGCGAACGCGCGCGCCGACGGCCTGCCGATGGCGGTCGAGCGCATCGCACGCACCCCGAACACGCGCGCCGCGCACCGCCTGATCGAGGCCGCCGGCCGCGCCGGCTGCCAGGATGCCGTCGTCGATGCACTCTTCCAGGCCTATTTCGTCGACGGACGCGATATCGGCAGCACCGCGACGCTGGTCGACATCGCTGCTGCCGCAGGCCTCAACGCGGATGCCATCGAAACGCTGCTCCGCGGCGCCAGCGGTGACGACGAGATCGAGCGCCAGGAACGCGAGGCGCACGATCTCGGCGTGAATGGCGTACCCGCCTTCCTGTTCAACGGCAGGTTGCTGTTCTCCGGCGCACAGACGCCGCAGACCATTGCCCTGTCGATCCAGCGCGCCATCGCCAAGGGACTGTGAGCACGCGCGCGGCGTCCGCTGCGGACGCGCCTGAGGCGGGCAACCAGTGGCTCGCCGCGCATGTCGAGCGATTGCTCGACAACCACCTGCGCCTGACCGGGCGAGCGCTGTACGCGGGGCCCGAGGCCGGCGCCGCGCTGGCCCGCGCGGTGTTCGAAGCCGACTTCGCCCTGCTCTCGCACGGGACCGGCGAGGACCCGCTGTTCAACTACGCCAACCGCACCGCGCTGGCGTTGTTCGAACTCGATTGGGCCGCACTCATCGCGACGCCGTCGCGCGCGTCCGCCGAACGCGGCAACCAGCAGGCCCGCGAACGTTTCATGCGCGAAGTACGCGAGCGCGGCTACGCCGAGGGCTATCGCGGCGTGCGCATCTCCGCCAGCGGCCGGCGCTTCGTCATCGAGGACGCCACCGTATGGAACGTCGTCGATGCAGACGGCACCTACCACGGCCAGGCTGCCGCCTTTCCCCGCTGGCACGACCTCTGACCCGAACCGCGACGCCGCCAGCTGCCAAGAACATGGTCAAAAAGTGCTCAAAAGTGTCAGACACTTTTGCGCGCTGCAGCGAGTACGTATCAGGTCAA
>JAPOKK010000359.1 GCA_029977665.1 Pseudomonadota bacterium
ACCGGTTACGCACGACGGCAACGGCCGGCGGCCTGCACCCCGCGACGGCATCGCGCCGCGGTCTGCCCGCGCCCACGTCCTGCAAGAGACGGAGATCGAACAATTCCGCGACGAGCACGACCAATACGATCTGCGTCAGCAACAGTTCGGGCGCATGGAGGAGCGCGGATTGCACGGCTCCGATCTGGCTGACCCCGGCGATCACGCCTGCGACGATCATCGTCGAACCGGTGCGCCACAATGCGAGCCGAACACTGCTGCGCGCGACGGTATCGGCGATGCTCTCCGCGAGCATGGCCAGAATGACGACGGGGAAGAAGGCAAAACTGAACAGCGTCGGAGAATCGAATCGCGCACCTGCCAGGAGGCCACCCACCATGGTTACCGCCACCACACCCAGCGTCACAGCGACGCGCGCGAACAGCGGCAAGCCACCGCGGCGCATCGCCGGCCGAATGAGCAGGATCACCGCGACGATGGTGAAAATGAGCAGCAGGCTTGGCACTAGGCCGATCTCCTGGCAGCCGATCGCGATCAAAATAGATCGGAAGCCGAGTACCCGCACACCACCCGTGAGGCGTGCCATGGTGATGATCAGGGCGGCGGTCGGCAAACAAAGGATGTAGAGAATGCCGCTTCTATCAAGCGGCGGAATCCACGCCAGGCTGAGACTCGAGTTCAACCACGTCCCCAGCGCGGTCGGCAACTCCAGCCCCGGCAAAGCGGCCAGGGTGCCGGGTAGGGCGAGCACCCGTGCCGCACTCATCAGCAGCGGCAGCGACGCGATCAGAACGAGCAGAATCAGTACGGCCGGGGGGATACGGTTCTTGGCGCGCAGCACGGTTCCATCCGCGCCTGCGGCCGTGGCGGATAAGGTCGTCACGACCGCTCGCCATCCGCGGCGCGACGGATAGCGACGATAGCAGTCATCCCCGGCCGCATGCCGACAGGCGGGTTCTCCAACTCCACCGCTACGCCGATTACCGGTGCCTGGTCCATACGGGTTGCCCGCGGCTGCGGTACGTAGTCGATCGGCATCTCGTAGTCGGTCGTCAGGCCAATCGTCTTCACCACACCCTGCACGACCTCGTCGGGGAAGGCATTGAAGGTGACTTCGACCGCGCTACCGATATCGATGTCACCAACCTCGGCCTCCGGGATCCAGGCCTCCATCCACGTATCGCCCGAGAGCCACATCGAGACTAGGGGTACCCCGATGTCGGTCGACGTACCGGCTTCCGCCAGGCGCCGGATCACCGCGCCGTCCTGCGGCGCGCGCACGACCGTACTGGCGAGATCGGCACGCGCAGCGTCCAAGATCCCCCGCGCCTGTTCCAGCCGCGCTTCCAACACACCCAGCTGCTGCACACGTAGAGCGACCTCGTCGGCCGCCAGTTCCGCTCGGCGTCGTAGCACGCGAGCAGTGCCCAATTCGGCGGCGGCCGCCTTCTCCAGGGCCGCTGCCGTGCGTGCCTTGGCCTCGGCATCGCGCACGACTTCCGTCGCGATTGCACCTTCGGACAGGAGCGCGCGACGCGCATCGTAGAACGCCGCCGTGTCTTCCATGCGGCTACGCGCCGCAGCTAGCTCCGAGCGCCGCGCCCCCACGACCGATTCCGCCTCTTCGGCGAGATTGTCCACGCGGCGGCGTTGTTGGCCGATGGCCGCGCGTTCGGCTTCGATCTCGCGCTCCAGTGCTACCACGCTCGCACTCGCCTGACGGATGCGCGCCTGGATGTGGCTATCCTCGAGGCGTACGAGAACCTGACCAGCCTCCACACGCTCGCCGGCATCCACCAGGACTTCCGCAACCACGCCTTCCAAACGGGTACCGATCCGCGCAAGGTGCGAGCGTGCGATCGCATTGCCGGTCGTCACGTAGGCCGCCTGGTGCTGCAACCAGAGCACGCCCGGGATTGCCGCCGCGAGGGCAAGCACGAGACAAAGCCCGATGAAGAGGCGGCGGCGCCGCGCGTGGCCGGCCCATACCGCAGTGGCTTGTGTTTCGTCGATCTCGGCCGCCGGATCGACCGCAACCGGCTGGTTGAAGACCGCGTGCTGTTTCGACTCAGCCATGCGCAATCTCGCTGGCAACGCCCACATCGGTACCGGGCACGACAAACGAACGACCGTAGAGCGCTTCACAGGTCAATTCGAGCAGCCGGCCGCGCCTGACGAAAGCTTCGAAAGAGTGGCCGACGTTCGGCACTTCGACCAGTTCCACCCGGGGTTCCAGGCCGCACGCACGTGCCGCGAGCCGCATGGTGCGTACCCAGGTACGCGCGCGCTCGACCCGGTTGCTCCCCTGGCTCGCGTCGAGCCGGCCGTTGCGGCGCAGGTTGTCGCTACCGGTATCGACCGCGCCAACCAGCACCGTGAGCGGCACACGCAGAAACGCGCGAGGGTCGAACGTCACGTACGGCAGGCGCGAGCTGGCGCGAATCCCATAGGGAAACCGCACGCGCATGTCAGGCATGGTGTACCAGCCGGCAGCGATCGCGACCGCGGCGGCGACCCGATCCGGATACGCCATGACGTAGCGATGGACGAACTGTGCTCCGCCGGAAAAGCCGACCAGGTGCAGAGCGCTCGCGTCCGCCCCGTGCTGCGCAGCCGCCTCCGCAACACAGGCGTCCAGTACGTGGTCGGCGCGCGGCCCGAGATGGGTCCGTCCGAGTCGCTGGTAATCACGGTGGCGAGCCTCGTCGTATACGGGCGCGACGACGATCTGGCCGGCGAATTCTGCAAGTTCGCGCATGGGTCGCAAGTAGGAACTGGGCGTGCGCGCGACCCCGTGAACCATGGCGAGCACGCCCTTGCCCGGCCGAAAGCTGCGTGGTCGGTAGAGCAGGTACTGCTGGGCAGGCTGCTCGGCCAGCGTCAAGCGCCGAATCCCGGTCGGCTTCGAGAGTGACAGATCGGCAACCCGGACCTTTGTCGCACTGGTCTTCATGGCGCAGTCCTCTCATGCTCGAACGGATTGTGGGGCTTGCGCATCGTGGTCCCGCGAAATGACCTCGACCAGACCGCGCGCGATGGCCGGTGTCGCCAGGTCCTTGCGCTTCAGGACATCGATGCCGGTCATTGCCGATGCCTCGCGACATTGCAGCGGCGAAGCCGAAAGCAGGCCACTCAGCGCGACGATCGGCACGGGGTTATCGCGTACGCGCTGGCTAGCCGCGGCCGCGCCCATGGCATCGCGCGCGGCAATGACGACGGCGTCGGCCGTGGCCTGGAAGACGGGCGAATCGAGCAGGGCCGAGGTCTCGCGCTGAAAAACCCCGTCGGCGATCTCGATC
>JAPOKK010000299.1 GCA_029977665.1 Pseudomonadota bacterium
GGAGCGCACCACCGACACGAAAGCTCAACTGCGCTTCGACATCCGCCTGCGCGGCCCCGGAGAAGGTCCGCGTGACCGTGCCGCCATCCGCCACCACGGCGTGGCGTACCGGGCGTATGCGCGCGTCCGGCGCCGCCGGCGGTTCGGCCTCGCACGCCGCGAGCAGCACGAGCAACGCTCCGAGCGCGCACGAACGCGCGCCGACGGCGTGCTGCCCGCCCGGCGCCCCGTGCGCGGCGCTGCTCAACGCAGCCCGGCCGCGCGGAAGTACTCGTCGACCTCTGCGTACCATGATTCCAATCCGTCCGGCATGAGTAGAACATCGAAATCGGCCGCGGCGCGCAGGACCGCGACGAAATCGAGCATGAACTGGTAGCGCGCCTGCGCCGCCGCGAGGCTGGCGGTCAGCGCGGCATCCTGGGCATCGTTCAGCTCGGTGATCGAAGCGGTACCGGCCGCGTAGGCGTCGGTCACAATGGCCAGGTTGTCGCGCGCCGCGGTGGCGGCTTCGCGCGAGAGCCGGATCGCGGGATACGATCCGCTGGCGCGCTCGAGGGCGGCGAGCACGCGGGCGCGCACGGCCAGCTCGGCATCGGCGCGCGACAAGGTCGTGCGCGCGAGTTCGTAGCTCGCACGCGTGCGCCGCGCGTCGCGCGCGCCGCCGAGGAACAGCGGCAGTTCGGCCTCGATGCCGAAGGCCCACTCGTCCTCGTCGCGGCCGAGGCCGGCGAGGCTGGCGCCGCGTCCGCCGCGCAGCAGCCGGGTCGCGCTCTGCCCGACCAGGCTGATGTCGGGCACGTAGTAAGCGCGCCCGGTGGCGAGCAACTGGCGTTCGGCGCCACCGATCAGCGCATCGATGCGCGCGAGCTCCGGCGCACGCGCGAGCGCGCGCTCGACGTGAAATTCACGGAACACGGCCCAGCGGCGCGCGTTGTCGAACAGTCGCCGGTAACGGCTGTTGCCGAGCAGGGTGATGAAGGCGGGAATGCCATCGTCGCTGACGCCCAGCGTCGCGCCCTGGTCGAGCGCGAGCAGCCGCTTGAGTTCGATCGTCGCCGTACCCGCCTCGGCTTCGGCGCGGTAGAGTTCCTGGCGATCGATGGCCAGCTCGCTCTGCCAGCGCAGCGCCTCGCCGCGGCCCGACTGCCCGATGTCGGCGCGCGCCCGGGCGCGTTCGAGGTTGGCCTCGGTCAGCGTGACGTTGGACGCGCGCACGGCGATCGCGGCGTCGGCGAGCAGCACGTTGAGGTAGGCGCGTGCGGTCTGCTCGAGCACGTCGAGCACTGCCGCGCGCAAGGCCTCGTCCTCGGCCTCGCGCAGGTATCGGGCGATGTGCCAGCCAGACCACGCGCGCTCGGAGTAGACGAGCTGACTTGCACGGACGCCGATGCGCCCTTCGCGCTCGGCCGCGAACAGCGGGTTGGCGCGATCGCGGTCAATGACCCTGGTGCTGGCGTCGAGCGCGAGCTGCGGTAGCAGGGCGGCACGCCGCTCGGCCTGCTCGGCGTCGGCGATGAGCGGATCGAGTTCGTTGATGCGCAACGCCAGGTTGGCTTCGAGCGCGCGCTCGAGCGCGGCGACCAGTCCGAGCTCGGTGGCGGGCAGAGCAGCCGGTTCGTCGATCACGATTGCGCCTTCGAGATCCTCCCGGCGCGGTGAATAGCCGATTGCCGCGGCGGTGCGCATGTTGATGGCAAGCTTGCGCGGCTGCGCCAGTGCGACCGGCAGTGCCGCCGGCGCTTCGCCGAGTACGATTGCCTGGATGTCGAGCGCGACACGGCGTGCCGTGCGCGTGACGTCGACTTCGCGGCCGGCGCCGCTCATCAGGAAACCGAGTTCGAGGTGGCGCTGTCCGAGGAGCGTGTAGCTCGGCAGCTCGCGCTCGATGAGCGCCTCGGCCAGCGCGGCCAGCTCGGCGTCGTCGAAACGCGGCAACGGCGGCACGTAGACGGCATCGACGTCGGCCGGTAAGCGATCGACGAAAGGCGCTGCCGTGGTATCGGCGGGGACGACGGTGATGCGCACCGCGAGCTGTTCGGCGGCGGCGGCGACCAGCGGAGGCAACTCCGGCAGCGTTTCGAGCAACACGCGGTCGGCCGCGATCGCGAGGTGGCGGTAGCCGACCAGCGCGTGGAAGGCCGCGAGGTCGTCGCCGATGGTGTGCTCGCCGGCGACGTAGACGAAGTTGTGCCGGCCGCTCACGCCGCCGGCGCGTGGAAACCCCTGCAGCACGGGGTCGGCGACGACCATGCCGACGACCGGCTTGGGCAGCTGCGCGCGCCGCGCCGCAAGATGGGTCGCGATGAGGCCGCTGGTGAGCACCACGTCGACCTCGGCGTCATGCAGCAGGGCATCGAGTCCGGCGGCGATACGCGCCACGTCCCAGCCGCCCTCGCGGCGCTTCGCGCGCGGAAACCGCACCGTGAACTCGCGCGCCATGAGCACCTCGGTCTCGCGGCGCACCGCCTCGATCGGCACGTAACGTCGCGCCGCGGGACCGTCGTCGAGCACGCCGATGACGACTTCGCGGGCGGCCAGCGGCAGGCCCGCGACGAGCAGCAGGGCCGCGAGCAGCACGCGGGCCACCACGCGCCGGGCAACGGGGCCCGTCGCGTCCCTGCAAGGCTCCGGCGGTGTGCACATGGCGGCGAGTCTATCACCGGCGAGCAGCGTGGCGACGAGGGCGCCAGCAGGCGTGGCTTGTCACGCGACAGCGCTATACTGTCGCTTCCGTTCCATCCACCAATGACGCTCGGCGGAACGCCACGCCGCTCCGCGCAGAGAGGCGCGATTGCCGACGTCCAATCCAAGGGGAGGATCCTGTTCATGGTGGATCTCAATGAAGCCCACGAGAACTATCGCCCGAGTGCCGATGACCGGCGTCTCATCGAGGAATTCCGCGCCAATCCGATCGGACATCACAGCCCCGACCTGCAGCGCCTGCTGACGCGCATGCGCGGCGCGCCGATGGCGGACAAGTACTGCCTGGTGGTGGTCGAACCCAATCGCGAGTGGCAGCTCGCCAAGACCACCGGCAAGGCCGGGCAGCCGGTCAAGCTGCTCAAGCAGCGCTTCACCAGCCAGGAAGACGCCGAATGGTACGTGTTCCGCCAGCGCTGGAAAGCGCTGACCGGCGAGACCCTGAGCGCCTGAAACGCATCGGGTGAAACGAATCGAAGACGTGCATACCTGCGCGCATCCCGGCGGCGGATCGCGCACCGGCTGAAAGGACCCAGGGGAGAAGACGAACAATGATGAAAATCACCGCTTACGCCGATCGCATCAGTGCTGCGCCCGGCGAGACCATCAATTTCATGGTCAACTGCGAGGCGAAGACGTTCAAGGCGGACTTCGTGCGCCTGATCTGCGGCGACATGAACCCCGACGGCCCCGGCTACCAGGAGCGTGTCGTGCGCACCCCGGCCAACGGCACCTACAAAGGCCGGCGCCAGGTCATCCATGCCGGCTCGTTCGTCGACGTCCCCGTCGGCAGCGCGCTCGATGGCCTCGAGAGCTTCACCGTACAGGCGTTCATCTGGCCGACCACCCCGGAGCGCGGTGAACAGACCCTGCTCGCGCATTGGGACGAACGCGCCAGGCGTGGCTTCGCGCTGTCGCTCGCGGCCGACAACGGCGGGCTCTCGCTGACGCTCGGCGGCGGGCGCAGCCGCGTGCAGACCGTCAGCACCGGCAAAGGCCTGCTTGCCCACGAGTGGTATTTCGTCGCCGCGACCTTCGATGCCGAGAAGAAGCAGGTCACGCTCTACCAGGAGCCGCTGCACACCCACGTCGGCACGCGCGACGCGGCGGTCACGCGCGGCAAGGTCACGCTCACTCGCCTCGGCGAGCGCAAGGCGCCGGTCACCATCGGCGCGCGCTACAGCCGTCACGACAAGGGCCGCACCGTGTGCAGCGGCCACTACAACGGCAAGATAGACTCGCCGCGCATCGCCTCGCGAGTGCTGGAGCGCGCCGAGATGGAAGCCCTCAAGCAGCGCCGCATCGAGGGCGCGCTGCGCCAGGATCTCGTTGCCGCGTGGGATTTCGCCGCCGACATCAGCAGTCTCAAGGTCACCGACAACTCGCCCAACCGTCTCGACGGTGAAATCGTCCACATGCCGGCCCGCGGCATGACCGGCTGGAACTGGACCGGCGAAGAGATGGCCTGGCGCCACGCGCCCGACCAGTACGGCGCAATCCACTTCCACGACGACGACGTCTACGACGCGGGCTGGGAGGTCGACGTCTCGCTGACCGTGCCGGCGAACCTCAAGAGCGGCTTGTACTGCGCGCGCCTGCGCTGCGGCGACAACCTCGAGGACGAGGACTACGTGCCGTTCGCGGTGCTGCCGCCACGCGGCAAGACGACCGCCAAGATCTGTTTCCTGCTGCCGACCGGCAGCTACATGGCCTACGCCAACGAGCACATGGGTACCGATGCGCCCGTCGCGCAGCTGCTCGGCGGACGCCTCGTCGAGCACGAACGCCAGGATCTCTACCGCAACGTGCACCGCGAGTACGGCGCGAGCTGCTACGACGTGCACTCCGACGGCTCCGGCGTATGCTACTCCTCGCGCCTGCGGCCGATCCTCAACATGCGCCCCAAGTACAAGTCCTGGCTCGGCGGCCAGGGCTCGACGTTGTGGCAGTTCAACGCCGACACCCACATCATCAACTGGCTCGAGAACATGGGCTACGACTACGATGTGATCACCGACGAGGAGCTGCACTACCAGGGTACGGCTGCGATCGAA
>JAPOKK010000322.1 GCA_029977665.1 Pseudomonadota bacterium
AATCGCTCCACAACCTGCGCGACATCGGCTTTTCGCTCACGCAAATACGGGTCATCCATCTCGTCAAACTGCCGACCAATGGCGTCCAACTGTGTGGTGAGTGCCCATTCGGCGTTGTAGCGGCGGTCTTGAACCCAATGGCAAACCCCCTCAGCCATGCTCTGGTCGTCCAGCATCATCAGCTGGACATCCAACAAGGCCGCCAGCTCGGTCGGCGCGTCGGCCACCCCCAGGGTGGCCACGTGCGCCTTGACGCGGCCAATCTCTTCGACCACCGCATCACGGGCACGTCGCAACCGCAAGAGCACCGGGGCGACGCGGCGCGCCGCTCGCGCATGCATGGGGCGACCAGCGCGCTGGTGCGCGACGGACTTGACGCGCGCAACGAGTTCATCGGCGAAACGCTGCCCGGCGCCCGCATCGTCTTCGTTCTGCTTGGTGAGGAAATCACAGGCGCCGGCCTCGAGAGCGGCGAACGTGGCCTCGGCGCCCCGACGCGTCAGCGCCGAGATCATCAGCACCGGCCGCGGCCGCGCCGCCATGATCCGGCGCACCGCCTCGATGCCGTTCATCACCGGCATCTCGACATCCATGGTGATGACGTCCGGTGCGAGTCTCGCGGCCATCGCCACGGCCTGCTCACCGTCGGGCGCTTCGCCGACCACCTCGAGCGACGCGTCGGCAGTCAGCGCACGCGTTATCAGGCGTCGAAACAAGGCCGAATCATCGACCACGAGAACCCTGGTCGTGCGCCCCCGCATGTCCCCGTCCCTCCGTCGGTTCGGCAGCTAGCGGCGCGCGTAGGCGGCGAGCAGACCGGGTAAGTCGATGATCAACGCGATCTTGCCGTTGCCGGTGATGGTCGCGCCCGCAAACCCCTTGGTGCCATGGAGGAGCGCGCCGAGCGGTTTGATCACCACTTCTTCCTGGCCGATCAGATCGTCGACCAGCAGGCCCACGCTCTGGTTGCCGACACGCACGACCACCACGTGACCGCTACGCTCGCCGAAATCGCCGACGCCGCGCACGAGCCAGTGCGAAAGGTAGAACAGCGGGATCGCGCGCCCGCGCACGACCAGCGTCTTGCGGCCATCGACCTCGCGCGCCTGGCCGGCCTCGAAGTTGATGATCTCCTGCACGTTGACCAGTGGCAGGGCGAAGACCTGGCTGCCGAGCACGACCATCAGCGTGGGCATGATGGCGAGCGTCAACGGCACGTTGATGGTGATGGTCGTACCGCGCCCGAGTTCCGAATCGATCGCGATGGTGCCGTTCAACTGCGTGATGCGGGTCTTCACCACGTCCATGCCGACACCGCGGCCGGAGATGTCGGAGATCTCCTGCTTGGTCGAGAAGCCCGGCAGGAAGATGAGTTCGAAGCATTCGCGCGTGCTGAGGCGGTTGGCGGCGTCGTCTTCGAGCAGGTTGGAAGCGATCGCCTTGCGCCTGAGCGCCTCGGCGTCGATGCCCTTGCCGTCGTCGCGGATCAGCAACTGGATCTGGTCGCCGGCCTGCTCGGCGGCAAGCTCGACTTTGCCGCTCGCCGGCTTGCCCGCGGCAACGCGCTCGTCGGGCATCTCGATACCGTGATCAATCGAGTTGCGCACCAGGTGCACCAGCGGGTCGGCCAGCGCTTCGACCAGGTTCTTGTCGAGATCCGTGTCCTCGCCGCGCATCTCGAGGTCGATTTTCTTGTTCAGGCTGCGCGCGAGATCGCGCACCACGCGTGGAAAGCGGCCGAAGACCTTCTTGATCGGCTGCATGCGAGTCTTCATCGCAGCCGTTTGCAGGTCACTCGTGACGACGTCCAGGTTGGCCACGGTCTCGGTCACGTCCTCGTCGCCGAGTACCGACTGCAGGTTGGTCAGACGATTGCGGATCAGTACCAGCTCGCCGACCATGTTCATGATGCGATCGAGCACTTCGGTCTCGACGCGCACGGTGGTCTCCTTGGGAGCACCTGCGGCCGGCGCCGCTGCCCGCGAGGGCGTGGCCGGCACGGCCGGTGCCGCCGGAACCGGCACGGCCACCGCTTCGGCTGCTGCGGACTCGGCGCTGGCCGGTTCGCTTGCGCTGGGCGCCTCCCGGGCGGGTTCGGGCGTTTCCGCCTCGCTGCTTGGCGCGTCGGCGGCCGCCGCGGTCGCCGCATCCTCGCCCACCGCTGGCGCCTCGCCGGCTTCCGGCGCGCTAGCCACGCGAGCGGTATCGAAACGCCCCGCGCCATGCAGGTTGTCGAGCACGGCTTCGAATTCTTCGTCGGTGATCAGCTCACCGGCGCCGGCCGGCGCGCTCGCAGCGGCTTCGGCCTGCGTCGCCGCGCGCGCCTCGCGCTGGTCGAGCAGGGCCTCGAACTCATCCTCCGTGATCAGGTCGTCGGCGCCGGCCGCCGCGTCACCGGACACTGCCGGTGCCGCCGCCTGCGGCCCCCGCGACCCTTCGAGCTTGTCGAGCAGGGCGTCGAATTCCTCTTCGGTGATGAGGCCGTCGTCGGCTGCGGACGCGGCGTCCGGTGTGCCGGTCTCCGGCGTCACTTCGGCCGGCACAGTCGTCGCGCTCATTTCGCCGACGATGTGCGCCATGAGGTCCTCGTCGGCCGGCATGGTGGCCTCGGCGGCGGACGTTCCGCCCGCATCGGTCTCCGCCGTCGCCCCGGCTTCGGCCGGCGCAGATGGCGCCGTCACCGGCTCGGCAGCAGCGGGGGCTGCACGCTGCGCCGCCGGGACATTGCCCGCGGCGTAGGCGGCGAGCTGTCCGAGCAGTTCCGCCGGCGCCGCATCCGGCGGCACGCCGTCGCGCAGCTGGTCGAACATCGCACGCAGCACGTCCAGGACCTGCAGGAACACGTCCATGAGCTGGGCATCGACGTTCAGCTTGGCATTGCGCAGCAGGTCGAAGATGTCTTCGGACTTGTGGCTGACCGCGACCAGGTTGTCCAGCCCGAGAAAGCCGGCGCCACCCTTGATGGTATGGAAACCGCGGAAGACCGCGTTCAGCAGCTCGCGGCTCGCGGGATCGGACTCCAGGTCGACCAGCTGTGAATCGAGCTGCTCGAGGATCTCGCTCGCCTCGAGGAGGAAGTCCTGCAGGATCTCGTCGTCCATCTCCATAGGTGTCGTCTACCTTGCAGCCAGCCGGCTGCGTGCGCGCTTCAGAATCCGAGATTGGCCAGCAGTTCGTCGACGTCTGCCTGGCGGTTGACGACGCGCTCGTCGGCACGCACGGCCGGTCCGTGCGATTGCGCGGCGTCGTCGGTCGCTGATGGCGTACCGCCCGCAGCCTGTCCCACGGCGCCGCAGGCGCTGACCAGGCGCACCAGCTTCTCCTCGACCTGGTTGACCAGGTTGATGGTGCGCTTGATGACCTGGCCGGTCAGGTCCTGGTATTCCTGCGCCATCATCACGTCCGTCAGGCTGCTGCGGCACGACGCCGAACTCGCATCGACTTCGTCGAGAAAGCGGCCGAACATGGCACGAAGTGCATCGAGATCACCGACTTCGCCGAGCTCCGCCCGCAGCGCACCCGTGCGCTCGAGCAGGCCGTCGTTGACGTCCTGCATCGCTTCGGCCGCGGTCAGCGTCCGGTCGGCCGCTTCCTCGGTTTTCTCGATGACGTAGTTCAGGCGCTCGCGTGCATCCGGCATGTGCTCGTGGGCCAGTTCCGCGAGGCGATCGTCGGCCGCCAGGTTGCCGAAGGTGTCGTGGATCTCGCGCGTGAGCTTGCCGATCTCCTGGAACAATGCTTCGAAGCGACCATCGTTCAGCGCCGCAAGCAGGTCGCCCGCACCGCTGCTGTCTCCGGTTTCGATGGCATCGACCAGCCGGCGTGCCAGCGCGAGGCTGTCGTCCTGTCCTACGGCAGCATTCATGACAACTCCTTATGTTCAGGCTGCAGCGTTGAGGCGCTCGAAGATCTTGCCGATCTTCTGTTCCAGCGTCTGGGCCGTGAACGGCTTGACGATGTAGCCGTTCACGCCGGCCTCCGCCGCGAGCACGATCTGCTCGCGCCGTGCCTCGGCCGTGACCATCAGTACCGGCAGTGACGCGAGTTTCGGATCGGCGCGCAACTCCTTCAGCAGCTGGATGCCTTCCATGATCGGCATGTTCCAGTCGGTGATCAGGAAGTCGTAGTTGCCGGTCTTCAGCATCGGCAGTGC
>JAPOKK010000271.1 GCA_029977665.1 Pseudomonadota bacterium
AGCAAAAGTGTCAGACACCAAGGCCCCGCAAGCCCGCCGGACGACCAGGGGTGTCTGACACGCAACGCCGGCCACCCCACAGGTCCGACACGCGCCAACCCGGCAAGAACCGCGACCACGCTCGCAGCACACGTGTCAGACACCGTCGGCACCAGGCCGCGGCAGGTCACCGCAATCAACGATCGCCGCTGAACAACACCCCCTCGCTGGCGAGCGCGGCGATCCGTGCGGCATCGTAACCGGCCACTTCACCGAGCACGGCCGCGTTGTGCTCGCCGAGCAGCGGCGCAACCCGTGCCGGATACGCCTGCTGGTCGGAAAAGCGCAACGGGAAGCCAGGCAGCATGAGCTTGCCGAGGATGGGGTCGTCGGCCTCGCGCAGCGCGCCGCGCTCGACGAAATAGGGATGGTGAACCGCGTCCGCCGGATTGACCACCGGGCCGCAGGGCACGCGACAGGCTTCGAGCCTTTCGAGCACGGCCGCGTCACTCGGGAAGCTCGCCATCCACTCCTCGATCATCGGGATCAGGACGTCCTGGTTGGCGGCGCGCTCGGGCGATTCGGCGAAGCGCGGGTCCTCGGCCAGGTCGGGCCGCTCCATCGCCTTGCACATGTTCTTCCACTGCGGCTGCACGATGAGCAGCGCGATGTGTCCCTCGGGCCCCTTGTAGACGCCGCAGGGACACAGGAGCTGGTGATGGTTGCCGACCGGCCCCGGCTGGAAGGCGCCGTCGGTCAACTGGTTCACCTGCAGGTTGATCTCGTGCATGTGGAACAGGCAGTCGATCATGGAGATGTCCATCCATTGCCCGCGGCCGGTGCGCTCCCGGTTGAACAACGCGTAGCCGATCGACGAGAACGCGTGCACGCCGGCGTTGACGTCGGCCATGCCCATGCCGACCGGGTGCGGCGAGCCGCCGCGCGGTCCGGTCACCGCCATGACGCCGGCGAAGGCCTGCGCGATCCAGTCGAAACCGGTCTTGTGCGAGAGCGGGCTGTTGCGCCCGAAAGCCGAAATCGAGGCCATCACGAGCTTCGGATTGATGGCCTTCAAGGATTCGAAATCCCAGCCGCGCTTGTCCATCACGCCGGGACCGAAGTTCTCCACCACGACGTCCACGTGGCGCACGAGGTCGCGCACGATCGCATCCGTCTCGGCGCTGTCCATGTCGAGACACAGGCTGCGCTTGCCGAGATTCTGCTGCACGAAATAGCCGCTGCGTCCGTCCTTGATCGCCGGCAGCCCCCGCGAGGGATCGCCCGCGGGGCCGCGCTCGACCTTGATGATGTCAGCCCCCATCTCGGCCATCAGGCGGGTGACCGTCGGTCCGGCCAGGTACTGCGTGAAATCGAGCACACGGATGCCGTCGAGAATCATGGAATTGTCCTCCCCGGTACGAGCGCCCCATTTGAGCAGATTGAACCGGGCATCGGCCAGTGGAGCCGGGCACCGTCAGGACGTGCGTCGCTTCCGCCAGATGGGGGAAGCGAGCGTCACCGGCAATGGTCTAGCCTCTCTTCAGGGTTGCGCTCGCGCACACCCCGGGCCTTCGCCGCGGCACGAGGTGTACGAGAAGTGCACCGCGAAACCAATGCAACGACATAGTCAGGGAGACACGTCATGACAACCCGCATCACCCGCCACCTCCATGCCTTGATACTGCTGGCTAGCGTGACCAGCGCAGCTAATGCCGCGACGACGCATGCCACATGGCATTTCGTTACGGACACGGGGCAGAACTCACCCTTCGTCGGACGTACCGCCGGCGCTGACCTGCTGTGGGGCACGGCCGACGATACCGCCGCGTCCGGGCGCAACGCCCAAGGTTATGCCTCGACCTTCACCGGCGGTTATCCCGGCGGACCGCTCGAGCTCCTCGGTTTTTTCGGCGGCACGTTCACCACCACCACGCAGGACGATTTCGCCACGTTCTCCGTCACGGGCGTCGATGCCGTCAACACCACCTCCTGTCTGGACTGCGTCCCGCCATTTTTCGACGCGCCGGGGAGCGCGGTCCTCTCCCAGACAAGCGGCGGCACGAATGGCGGCCAGGGCACCGCGCCCGGCGTCTACGAATGGGCATTGGACACCGCCAACGGCCCGACCGGGGTGCTGCGTTCGAGCGGCCTCGGCTATGTCCTCGTACCGGGAATCGCCCCCGCGGACCTGTTCGCCGACGCTGACATCGTCGCGCACTTCGAGACACTGCTACCACTGCTCCCGTCAGACTGGGTGATTGCTTCCGTCTCGCTGCTCGACATCGTCGGCATCGAGGGATCGCTCAGCGGCTTCGGCGGGCGCCAGTCGATGTCCTTCTACGCGACGCCGGCGGATCTCACCGTGGTGCCATTGCCCGCGGCAGCGTGGATGGTCGCTGCGCCGCTCGTCTTACTGCGCCGGCGCATCGCGTTGGCCGGCGCATGCGCCACGCGGTAGCACCGCGCTGGCATCGCGTCGCGATTCGCCCGTCGACCCGTCACCTAGCGAGGAACGTAACGCGGGGGCGAGAGCGTTGCCCCGAACAGGCAATCCGCTCTCGCCAGCATTGACGCCACCCGCATTGGCGAGACCACGGGGTATCGCGCCGACAAGCGTGTGCCCGCCCCGCAAAGCACCGCCTTTCGGAAATCCCGGATACGCGCTGCGCGCCGCCGTGAGATACTGCGCGCTGGTGCACTTGTGGGAGGAACCAGCCGCCATGGAGACCATCACGCACATCCTGCTCGCCACGGACGGCTCCGATCATGCCCTGCACGCCGCGCGCTTCGCCGGCATGCTCTCGCGCAGCACCGGTGCGCGCATCAGCATCGTCACCGTCCACAACGACGATGCGGTCATGCTGAATGCCATGGGCCCCGCCATCTGGCCGGCCACCGTGCCCTACGCCTCGATGACGGCGGACGAGATTCGCGAGAACGTGGAATCCGCGGCGAGCGAGTCCCTGCTGCCGGAGACGCGCAAGGCCTGCGGCGAGGGCGCCCACATCGACGCCGAAGTGCAGCTTTGGGGCCAGGTTGCCGAGCGCATCTGCGAATACGCCGACGAGCAGCGCTGCGACCTCATCGTGCTCGGTACGCGCGGCCAGTCGAATTTCTCGCGCCTGCTGCTCGGCAGCGTCAGCACGCAGGTCACCAGCCACGCGCACTGCCCGGTCACCCTCGTGCGCTGAACCCCTTCACCTGATTGAAACGAACCGCAGCGGAAATTCTGAATGAAGCACCTTCGCCACACTCTCACAGCCCTCGTCTTCATGCTCGCGGCCGCCGTTGCCACGCCTGCGCCGGCAGCCGATACCGGCCTCGTCATGCGCGACGTCTACGATGCCATCGCCTACCTGCTGCCGCTGAGCGTGCGTAACAGCGAGACCGACAGCCCGTGGGATCGCGAGCTGATCGACGCCAAGCTGGAAGTCCTGAGTTCGGCTTCGCATGCGCTGGTCGAGCACGCCAAGGGACAGGACACCGAGTTCACCCTGCTCGCGCGCTCCTTCGACCGCCTGGTCGGTGACATCTCCGCCTCGTTCCGCGAGGAGTGGCCGGACTACGCCTACTACTCCCTGATGGAATTGACCGACCACTGCGTGGCCTGCCATTCGCGACTGCCGTCGGAATCGCAGCAGCTATTCGGTGAACGCCTCGTCGCGCGCATGCAGATCGAGGACATCGAGCCGGAGAACCGTGCCCTGCTGCTGGTCGCGACGCGCCAGTTCGACACCGCGCTCGTACTGCTCGAGCAACGCCTGCTCGACCCCGCGCTCGACCCGGTAGAAGCCGAATACCGCGGCATCATCGTGCGCTACCTGCGCGTCGCGCTCAGCACCGCGAACGACCTCGAGCGGGTCGCCGATTTCATCGACGATTACGCCGCGCGCGACGACCTGCCCTACTACCTGAAGCGCCGCCTCGCGCACTGGCGCAGCGCCCTGACCCGGCTCGCTGGCAGCCTGTCCGGCGAACCGAACCTCGAACGCGCACGGCAGGTCTTCGACCAGGCGACAAAGCTCACGCTCGCGCCGGGCAACCGTATCCGCGCCGTCGAGGACTTCATCGCCGCGCGCCTGATGCGCACCTACCTCGTCGCGCATCCCGATCTCGATCCGGCGGTGCGCGCCGAGCTCTACTACAAGCTCGCCATTGTCTCCCTGCGCACGAGCGAGCCCGAGCCCGCGGTGCCCGAAATGGAGATGCTGCTGACCGCCGCGATCGAGGCCGACCCGTCAGGACCGCTGGCGGAGCAAGCCTATGCAATGCTCGAGGAATACGGCTACGTCCACGAAGAGCACCTCGCACGCCAGCTCGAGTCGCGGGTCCTGATCGACATGCAGACGCTGCGCGAGAAGATCGGCATCGCGCACGACTCGCCCTGAGCGGCGGGCGGCGGGCACTGCCGCCGTTGTTCCACATCGACGGTGTCTGACACGCTTGACCAGTCGTGTCAGACACCGCGAACAGCCGCTTCCGTCACACCGCGCGCGGACTCGTAGAAGCTGTCGCCCCGAACGCGACCGCGCCGCCAGCAGCGACATCCGCTCACCAAAAGTGTCTGACACTTTTGCTTAATTTTTGAGCAAAAGTGTCAGACACCAGGACACGCGGCACGGCGCCGGCGGGGCCGCCCGTCAGTCGGCGCAGGCGGTGCAGTGCTCGGCGTAGGGCAGCACGTCGAGGCGTGCGGGGGCGATGTCCTCGCCGCAGCGCGTGCAGCGGCCGTACTCACCGGCCTCGATGCGCTTGAGGGCGGCGCCGATCTGGCGCAGTTCGCCGTCGATCTGCACTTTCAGCGACTGCACGACGTCGTCGTTCTCGCGCGCGGTGACCTGCTCGGCGAAGTCCGCGGGAACACCGTCGCGGCCATGGGCGTCGATCCGTTCGCGGCGTTCGCTGAGCTCGTCGCGCAGGCTTTCGAGCTTGCGGCGCAGGGTCTCGACATCGGTCATGCAGTCACCTCGTTACGGTTGATTCGGTGCAATTGACGCGCGCCCGCTCAGCGCGCGCCGGAGAAGATCAGGTTGTCCTCGCGCCACTGCTTGGCGAGCAGACGGAACAGGTTGGACTCGGTGATGAGGCCGACCAGGGCGCCCTCGGCGTCGATGACCGGCAGACCGCCGATCTTGTGTTCGAGCATGAGTTCGGCGGCGTGGCCGACGGTGTCGTTATCGTAGATGCTGATCGGATTACGCGTCATCGCGGTGCTCACGATGAGCGTGTCGAGTTCGCGCGCGACGTCCGCCAACGCCATGCGGTGGTCGGGATCGGCCGGCTTCGCATTGAGGATGTCGGTCTGCGTGATGATACCGACCAGGCGCCCCTCGTCGACG
>JAPOKK010000224.1 GCA_029977665.1 Pseudomonadota bacterium
CGTCTGCGACCAGCACTCGCCCCGCAATCGTTTCGACGTCGCGCGGGGCGGCAGCCTGCACTGTATCGGACGCGCCGGCCGCCTCGGCTTCGGCAATCGGCAGTAAGACGCGGAACACCGCGCCTGCCCCCGGCGCGGTATCGACGACGACGTGGCCACCGTACTCGTGCACGATGCCGTGGACGGTGGACAAGCCCATGCCACTGCCGCGACCAAGCGCCTTGGTCGAAAAGAACGGCTCGAACACGCGCTCGAGCACTTCGGGAGTCATACCTGGTCCGGTATCGCCGATGGCAAGTTCCAGGAAGGCCTCGCGCACCGTCTGCTGGCAGGCGCTGCACAAGCGCGGCCGGGGCCGCGCTCGGGACAGCACGATGCTGAGGGTGCCGCTGCCCTCCATCGCATCGCGCGCATTGATGCACAGGTTGACCAGCACCTGCTCGACGTGCATCGGGTCGATCACCGTCGGCGGCAGGTCGTTCTCGAAGCGCGTCGCGATACGAATGCTCGCCGGCAGCGTCGGTTCGAGCAGCTGCAGCCCCTCTTCGACGGCCTCGCGCAGGTCGAGCAGCCGCGGCTGTCCCTGCTGCCCGCGGCTGAACGTGAGCATCTGCTGCACGAGGTCGCGCGCCCGCTCGCCGGAGCGACGGGCCCGCGCGAGGTAACGGACCATGCGCTCGTCCGCGCCGTCCGCGACGTGTTCCGCAGCGAGTTCGACGTAGCCGAGCACGCTGGTCAGGATGTTATTGAAGTCATGCGCAATGCCGCCAGTGAGGTGGCCGATGGCTTCCATCTTCTGCGCCTGGCGCAACTGCCCCTCGAGCACCTCGCGCTGGCGTTCGGCCGCGCGGCGGTCGGTGATGTCGCGGAGGTAGCCGATGAACACGCGGCCATGCTCGCCCTCGACAACGCCGACCGCAGCCTCGATCGGAAACTCCTCGCCGTCGGCGCGCACGGCCGTGACCTCGCGCCGGGCATCGACATAGAAACCCTCTCCCGTGGCGAGATAGTGCGCGAACTCGGCGTGCTGCTCGGCGCGCTCCCGCTCGGGAACCAGGAGATCGATCAGCGGTTTGCCGATGACGTCCTCGCGGCGATGACCGAAGCAGCGCTCGGCGGCGGGATTGAACTCGATGCAGCGGCCCGCGGCATCCATCGCGACGATACAATCGAGCGCGGCGTCGACGGTCGCGCGCAACAGGTTTTCGCTCAGTGCCCGGGCGCGGGCGTGACGACGTTCGGTGGTGATGTCGCGCACGATCGCGAGCACGTGCGGCTCGCCGCGATAGTCCATCAGCACCGCGCGCGGCTCGCAGAAGAATTCGCTGCCATCCTTGCGCGTGGCGTGGTCGCGCGTCTGCGCATAGCCCTGCGCGAGCACCGTGCGCATGAACTCGCGCCCGGCTGCGGCCCGCTCGCGCGCGAGCATGTCGATGACCTGGCGCCCGATCAGCTCCTCGCGCGTGTAGCCGTAGAGTCGCTCGATGGCCGGATTGGCGTCGACGATCTCCCCGTCGGGACGCATCAGCACGAGACCATCCATCGATGCGTTGAAGATTGCGCGGTACTGTTCTTCGCTCTTGCGCAGCGCCTCGGCGGCATCCGCGCGTTCGATCTCGGCGACCGCGCGCTGGGCGAACAGGCGCAGCAGCGACTCGATCCGCTCGCGCCCGTGCAGGGGCGCATAGCTCATCACGGTGATGATGCCGATCGGTCGATGCGCGCGGTCGAACAGCGGATACGCCGCGTAGCCCTCGATCCGCGAATCGCTTTCGCTGACTTCGGGAAACAGAAAACCGACACCCTGCGGATAAAAGCGAAACTCCTGGCCGACGACGGTCTGGCAGGGCGTGCCCTCGATGGCGTAGACGGCTTCGTCGTGGAAGCGGCCGTGCGCGTAAAGGGCGAGCGGCTGGATCGACGGCTCCACCGCGTCATCGAGGTAGCGTCCGATGAGGCCGATCTGGCAACCGAGCAGGTCGGTCGCCGCGCGGATCAGGTCGGCGAACACGGATTCGACGCGGGCCCCGGAGACGACGCGCGCGGCTTGGAGCAGGAGGTCGGCGCCAGCATCGTTCATCATACCGTCACCTTTGCGGGGGCTGTCGCCGCCGTTGCCCGATGAATCACGTCGTGCGTTCATGAATTCATCGTAGCAACGCGGCGGCGACGCGCATCGCTCTTCTACAATCGGGCAACGATTGAAACACGCCCGTTACAAGCACCTTGCTCGCCGGGCGATGTTCAGCCCGGCCGCGCGTCCGGTACGTACATGTAACCGAGGCCGCGGCGGGTGCGGATCACGCGCGGCCGGTCCGGTTCGGGTTCGACCTTCTTGCGCAGGCGGGCGATGCGGATGTCGATGCTGCGATCGAAGGGATCCCAGTCGCGATTCTGCGTCAGGTTCATCAGCTGGTCGCGCGAGAGCGGGCGATTGGGTCGCTCGAGGAAGACCTTGAGCAGCTCGAACTCGGCCGCGGTCAGGGGCACCTCGGCGCCGGCGGCATCCCACGCCTGGCAGGCCTCGAGATCCAGCAGCACGACGCCGAACGGCACGCGCCGCGAGCCCGGCGCCGCGAGCCCGGCGAGCGACGTCTCGGCGCCGCCCTCGGTGCCCGGCCGCTGGTAGCGCCGCACCACGCTCTTCAGGCGCGCACGCAGTTCGCGCAGGTCGAACGGCTTGGCGAGATAGTCGTCCGCACCGACTTCGAGCCCGATGATGCGATCGACCGTCTCACCCGCCCCCGAGACCATGATGATGCCGATGTCGAACTGTTCGCGCAGGAAGCGGGCGAGGCTGAGCCCGTCCTCGCCCGGCATGCCGACGTCGAGCAGCACGACATCGGGTACCTGCTCGGCGACGATCGCGCGCAGTTCGGCGCCGCTGGCCGCATGCAACACGGCGTAGCCGTGGTCACCGAGGTACTCGTCGAGCAGTTCGCGGATATCGGCATCGTCGTCGGCGATGAGCACGGTCGCGCGTTCGGTCACGGTTCTTCCCCTCGCAGCATGGGCCGATCTCGACAGCGGCACAGGCACGGAGGAAAAACCTCGCCCGCGATGGACGGCCATGTCGCCTGCGCACATCCGGAGACTGGGCGTCCTTGCGGGTAAGCCGCACGCTGGCGCGCGGCCCTCACCGGCCGCCCATTGTGGCACCATCCGGCGGCGCCGGGTAGCGCCCCGCCCGGGCGCGGCGGACGGCGCGCGGCGGACGGGACGTGTTTCAGGCGTGGGCGAGGAACCAGCCGCCGACGGCGATCAGCGGCGAGCCGGCGAGCAGGGCGAGGATGGCGAGGGTGAGAATGGCAGCGACGGGACCGTCGACGAGGGACGGGCAGCGTGCCAGCACGGCATCGATCATGTTCGTTCTCCTGGGTAGGTGGTGCGGGGGGACGGCGCTGCGACGCGACTCACGGCATCGATGCCGCCAGCGCGACGAACAGCGTCACGCCGAGCGAGCCCGCGCACAAAGTGGTGAGGCAGGCGACGAAGACGTGTCCCGCGGTTTCGTGAAGGCAATGCGTCATGGTCTTGCTCCTGTTCCGATACGGCCGGTGGCGCCCGGCGTCGAGAGCAAGGCTAGCGAGACGATGTATCAGGCACGTTCCAGGCCGGGTGCGTTTTGTATGCGAAATGTTGCGTAGGCTTGACCTCGCCCGGGCAGCCGCGCCGTTCGCGCGGTAGAGTAGGCACCTGTTATCACTCCGCGGACCGCTTCCCGATGACCAGCGAAGAAATACGCATCTCACCGCTCAAGATGCGCCAGGCGCAGTTCCACCGCGCCGTGCGCCACATGGGCCACGTCAAGCGCGGCCTGATCGATTTCTTTCTGCGTCCGAAGCGCACGCTCTCGCTGCATTTCCCGGTCGAGATGGATGACGGCTCGGTGCGCATCTTCCGCGGCTACCGCTCGCTACACAGCAATATCCTCGGCCCCGGCAAGGGCGGCATTCGCTATCACCCCAAGGTCACGGCGCGCGAAGTCGAGGCGCTCGCCACGCTGATGACGTGGAAGTGCAGCCTGATCCGCGTGCCGTTCGGCGGCGCCAAGGGCGGCGTGGTGTGTGACGTCAAGCAGCTCAGCCAGCCGGAGTTGCGGCGCATCACGCGGCGCTACGTCGCCGAACTCGGCGACAACATCGGCCCGCATACCGACATACCCGCACCCGATCTCTACACCAGCTCGCGCACCATGGCCTGGGTCTACGACACCTACCAGGCGCTGCACCCGGGCGAGAACAACCTGCCGGTCGTGACCGGCAAGCCGCTCGAGCTCGGCGGCGCCGAGGGCCGCGACGAGGCCACCGGTCACGGCGCCATCAGCGCGCTCGAGCGTTACCTCGACCTGCACCCGCTCGGCGACACGCGCGGTCTCGGCGGGCGGCGGGTGGCAATCCAGGGCTTCGGCGAGGTCGGACGCGTCGCGGCGCGCCGCTGCCAGGAACTCGGCGCCCGCGTCATCGCGGTGAGCGACTCCGCCGGCGGCATCCGCGCCGACCACGACGACGGCCTCGACCTCGACCAGGTCGAGCGGCACAAGGCCGAGCACGGCCGCGTCGAGGGCGCACCGGGCTCGCATGCGATCGACAACGAGGCCTTGCTCGAGCTCGATTGCGATATCCTCGTGCCTGCCGCGCTCGCCAACCAGATTCACCGGCACAACGCGCCGCGTATCAATGCGCGCATCATCGTCGAGGGCGCCAACGCGCCGATCACCCCGCAAGCGGACAGCGTGCTGCAGGAGCGCGGTATCACCGTGCTGCCCGACATCCTCGCCAACAGTGGCGGCGTGGTGGTGAGCTACTACGAGTGGGTACAGAACCTCAAGAACGAGACCTGGAGCCGGGCCGAGAACCTGGCCCGGCTCGATCATCGCATGCAGGAAGTGACCGCCGAGGTCGTCAACCGGCTCGAGGCGATGCGCGGCCAGCAACATGCGCGGCGCAATCCGCCGGACCTCCGCACCGCGGCGCTGGCCATCGCCATCGAGCGGCTCGCGCGCATCACCCTCGAACGCGGCATCTGGCCATGAACGTCCGGCGACGCCGGCACGCGGCCGCCAACGACCATCACGCAGGAGTTTCATCATGAGCCGGGGCACACAGGCACATGGCGCCATGCTCGAATCGCGCTATGCGCAGACTACCCGTCACACCACGCATTACCTCGCCTGCGGTCCGGAGGACGGGCCGCTCATCGTGTTCGTGCACGGTTGGCCGGAACTGTCGCTGAGCTGGCGCCATCAGCTGCCGGTGTTCGGCGGGCTCGGCTTCCGGGCCGTCGCCCCCGACCTGCGCGGCTACGGCCATTCCAGCGTCTACCGCGAGCACGCCGAGTATCGCCAGGAAGCGGTCGTCACCGACATGCTCGAGCTGCTTGCCGAGCTCGGCCGCGAGCGCGCCGTGTGGGTGGGTCACGATTGGGGCAGCCCCACGGTCTGGAACCTGGCGCGCCTGTACCCGGAGCGCTGTGTCGCGGTCGCCAACCTGTGCGTGCCCTACCTGACCATCGAGAACGGTCTCGAACACACGCTCACGCTGGTCGACCGCGAACTCTACCCGGAAGACGCCTATCCCGCCGGGCAATGGGAGTACATGCGCTTCTACGAGGAGAACTTCGCGCGCGCCACGTCGGTGTTCGAGGCCGATCCGTATCGCACCGTCAAGCTGCTGTTCCGTAAGGGCGACCCGGCCGATGCCGGGAAGCCGGCGTTCACCGCCGAAGTCCGCCGCCAGGGCGGCTGGTTCGGCCCGCTCGACGCCGCGCCCGACCTGCCGCGCGATGCCGACGTGGTCAGCGAGGAAGATCTCGCGGTCTATGCCGAAGCGCTGACGCGCAACGGTTTCTTCGGACCCGACTCGTACTACATGAATCACGCTGCCAACGCGGCCTGGGTCGCCGATCGGCCCGAACGGTTGAGCCTGCCGGTGCTGTTCCTTGCCGCACGCTACGATTACGTGTGTGACGCGGTCGGCTCGCGCCTGGCCGAGCCGATGCGCGCACAGTGCAGCGACCTCACCGAACACGTCATCGACAGCGGCCACTGGATGGCACAGGAACGACCGCACGCGGTCAACGCGGCGCTTGCCCGCTGGCTGGCCACGCGCCTCGCGGCATACTGGCCGCAGCCGGCGACGGACGCCGGGTGAAGCGGCACCGCGGCGCGTGCATCACGTGCGTATGCACAGGCTTAGATGCCGCGGGGTGACGAGGCGACGTCCCTGGCCGCGGCTGCTTGTGACCGCATTGCTGAGCGTGGCCTCACTCGCGGTCGCCGCGGACACGCAGCTGCCGGCGCCGCGCCGGCCGCTGTCGGCCGCTACGCCGGGTACCCTGGAGCGCCTGGTCGCGCACCTCGACGACGCGCACGCGGTCGAACGCCTGCGCTTCGCGGCGCTCGCCCTCGACGAGCTGGCGCGCGCCTACGCCGATGAACTCGCCAGCGCGGCGACCGATCCGCGCGCGGGCACCGATCCCGGCACGCTGGCCCGCTGGCGGGGGGCGGCGCGGGACCGCGTGGACGGCCCGCACCCGCCTTCGGCAGCGCGCCCGGCGGCCCC
>JAPOKK010000250.1 GCA_029977665.1 Pseudomonadota bacterium
CGACGAGGCGTTCGACGAAGAATCGCTCGAGCTGAAAGGCGAGTACATCCAACGGCACCGCGCCGACGTC
The DNA here is from genome assembly GCA_029977665.1 of Pseudomonadota bacterium. GTDB lineage: Bacteria > Pseudomonadota > Gammaproteobacteria > JACKNG01. The sequence goes on from JAPOKK010000250.1 coordinate 71, forward strand.
CTCGTGATGGGCGATGACTGGGCGGGACGATTCGACGAGTTCACCCCGCTCTGCGAGGTGGTCTATCTCGAGCGCACGCCCTCGATATCGACCACGGCGCTGATCGAGAAGATCCAGGGCGGCGGCTGACCGCCCGCCTCAGGACGCGAGCAGGCCTTGCAGACGAGCCAGGTAGCGCTCTTCGGCGTGCCCGTCGGCCTTGTCGTCGTAGACGGCCGCGGCGATGCGGCGCGCCCGTTCGCCGTGTTCGGCCGCGTACTGCTCCGGTCTCGCGAGGTAACGCGCGAGATGCTCGGCCAGTGCCTCGACGCTCGCGACCACTGCCCCGAAACGGTATTCGGGCCCGAGGGTGAACCCCTTGGGAAACGGCGCCGGCACGTCGAGGAAGATCGTCGGCCGCTCGAGCAGCAGGAAATCGAACGCGATCGACGACCAGTCGCACACCAGAAGGTCGCTCAGCAGGAGCAGGCCTTCGCTGTCGGGCCATGCGCCTTGCGGTACGCAACGGAACACTTCGGCCGGCAGCGGGCCGGCGCCGAGCCCGCTGTTGAGGTGCGTGCGGAACAGGCAGATCGCATCGTGGGCGCGGCATACGTCTGCGAGCATCGCGAGAAAATCCTCCGGCGGGCTGTCGAAGGGAAAAATACTGCGCGTGCCGGTGCCGTGCTGCCAGGTGGGCGCGAACATCACCACCCGGCGGTCCGCCGGCAGGTCGAGGCGCCGGCGCAAGGGCGCGAGGTCCTCGTCGGCGCGCACCAGGCGATCGGTACGGCCGTAGCCCGTCACGTGGACCTGCGTCTCGCGAAACCCGAAACGCTCGATGTAGTGACGGCGCATGAGGGAGGAACTCACCCAGACTTCGTCATACGCCTGCTGCACGCGAAAATCACGTTCGTCCCAGCCCTTGAACGGGATGCCATGCCACACGTCGGCGAAGCGCAGCAGGCCGAGGCGCGGCCACCACGACAGCGCGTGCAAGCCGTGATCGCTGACGATGGCACGCGCGGCAGCGAGGGCCCGCACGCCGGCCGGGCTGTAAGCGAGCACGCTGCGCACCCCGTCGGCACGCAGTTCGCGCTGATAGTCCGGGTCCATGGTCAGAAAAACGAGCTCGCAGGCGGCCCGCTCACCGAGTGCGTACAGACTCATCAGGTTGCCATTGAGCTTGTGCCCGTAGAGCAGCACGAGCGGCGAGCCGCGCCGGGCTACCAGTGGCCGCAGAACGAGCGCGACCAGGCTGGCGACGGCAAAGGCGGCCAGGTAGACCCAGTGGCGCGGATTGCGTTTGTCGATCTTCATGCTGTGACACCGGGCGGGGAGGCGCGGACGCACCCGACAGTCAGGCGCAGCCCGCAAGCGGCACACAGTGTAACCGTCGCGGACACGGCTCGCAGAGGATTTTCCGTGACAGCGCAGCGCTCGGTCCGCATCGACACCGCTGCCGCGCCGTGCCTTGAACACGCTTCGCGCCTGGATGAAGGCGCACGTTCGGACTATTCTGAAGGTCTTCCTGCCACCGCGCGCGCCGCGTCGCGCCATCGACCAGCGACACCCGATGCGTGACATCATCCGTCAGCTCAACGCGCTGCTGACCCGGCGCGAGAAGCGGAGCTTTCTCATCCTCGTCGCCATCATGGTCGTCGAGGCCCTGCTCGAAATGCTCGCCATCGGGCTCATTCCCTTGTTCATCACGACGCTCGCCTATCCCGAGCACCTGGCGACGAGCACGGTGTTCGCGCGCATCGCCGAGTTCGTCCCCTCGGTGGCACTGAGCCGCGAGACCACGGTGCTGTGGGGCAGCGCCACCCTGCTCGCGTTCTACCTCCTGAAGACGGGCTACGCCGTCATCGCGACCTACTGGAAAGCTCGTTTCGCGCACAACCGGGCGCTCAAGCTGAGCGTGCGGCTCTACGGCGCCTACCTGCGCGCGCCGTACACCTATCACCTCCAGCACAATGCCTCGGAGCTGTTCCGCAACGTCAACACGGAATGCATCAACCTCGCCAACAAGGTGCTGCTGCCCTGCGTCGAAGTATTCAGCCAGCTCGCCGTACTCGCCGGCATCGTCACCGTGGTGCTGTTCCTGGTGCCACCGGTGGCCGCACTGTGGCTGGTCGTGTTCCTCGCGCTGGGACTTGCCGTCTCGACCCGGCTGCAGCGACGCAGCAAGCGTCTCGGCGCGCGTGCCCAGCAGCACCGGCGCGTCATCGTGCGCGCCATCAACGAGGGCCTGGGCGGCGTCAAGGAACTCAACGTATTGCAACGCACCGGCACATTCGTCGACCGCCTCGCCGCGACCCTGGAGAAAGTGCTCGGCATCCAGCGCCGCCATCAACTGGTTCGCCAGGCGATCCCGGCGGTAATCGAAACGCTGGGTATCGTCGGCCTGCTTGGCGTCACGGTCATGCTCGTGCTCGACGGCAGTACGCCGCAACACCTTGTCGCCACGCTCAGCGTCTTCGCCGTTGCCATGGCGCGCATGAAAAGCGCGGTGCGCGTCGTCATGGTCTCGTACAACGAACTGCGCCATAACAGCGCCTCGCTCGGCGTTGTACATGATGGTCTGCGCCTGCTCGAACCGGCCCGGCCGGACGCACGCCAGGCGAGCGTACCGGCCGCGCGCCTGGCTTTCTCACACGCGATCACGCTCGACGATGTCGTCTATCACTACCCCGGCACGTCGCGCCCGGCCCTGGACGGTGTCTCGCTGACGATCACCCGCGGCGAAGCAGTCGGCATCGTCGGCACCACCGGTTCCGGCAAGTCGACGCTGATGGATGTCATCCTCGGTGTATTGAAACCGGATCGCGGCGTGGTGCGCGTCGATGGTGTTGACGTGCATCGCGATGTCGCCGCCTGGCAGCTCAACCTCGGGTACGTGCCGCAGAGCGTGTTCCTGCTCGACGCGAGCGTGGCGGAGAACATCGCACTCGGTATCGCGCCGCAGGAGATCGACCCGGAGCGCCTTGAGCGGGCGGTGTGGGCAGCGGAGCTCGGCAAGCTCGTCGCACGCCTGCCGCAGGGACTGGACACCACGGTCGGCGAGCGCGGCGCACGCCTGTCCGGCGGCGAGCGCCAGCGCATCGCTATCGCGCGCGCCCTGTACCACGAGCCGGACGTGCTGATGATGGACGAAGCGACCTCGGCACTCGACAATGCCACCGAGGCCACGGTGGTCGCCGCCGTCGAAGCGCTCAAAGGGGACCGTACGATCGTGATGATCGCGCACCGCCTGTCGACGGTGCGCCGCTGCGACCGTATCGTGTTTCTCAAGGACGGCCGCGTGGACGCCATCGGCAGTTACGACGAGCTGGTCGCCGGCCACGCCGAATTCGCCCGCATGACTCGCGCCTGAGGCGCGCCCGACAGCCAGACAAACAGGGGAGAATCAAGACCATGAGCGACGCCGACATCTACCGTATCCCGGCATTCACCACCCAGAGCGGCGTGACGCTCGACATCGATCTTGCCTACAAGACCCTCGGCACCCTGTCGCGCGCACGCGACAATGCCGTGCTCATCCCCACCTTCTACGGCGGGCGGCATGATGAGACGGCCTTCATGGCCGCTGCCGGCCGCGCAATCGATCCCGAGCGCCACTTCGTCATCCTGGTCAACATGCTCGGCAACGGGGCGTCGAGTTCGCCGAGCAATACGCCGGCACCCTACGGCCGCGGCAATTTTCCGCTCACCACGGTCTATGACAACGTCGTCTGCCAGCATCGCCTGGTCACCGAGCATCTCGGCCTCGAGCGCCTGCGGCTGGTCAGCGGCTTCTCCATGGGTGCCCAGCAGACCTTCCAGTGGGGCGCCCTGCATGCCGACATGGTCGATGCCATTGCGCCGATCTGCGGCGCTGCGCGCATCGCGGCGCACAACCGCGTGTTCGTCGCCTCCGCGGTCGAGGCGCTCGAACTCGATCCGCACTTCAACGGTGGCTGGTACGAGACACCGCCACTGCGTGGTCTGCTCGCCTTCGGTCACGTCTACTCGGCCTGGCTGTTCTCCCAGGATTTCTTCCGCGAACGCCTCTACGAGCAGATCGGCCTCGCCTCGCCGGACGACGTCGTGCGGTTCACGCAGAATTATTTCCTCGCCAACGATGCCAATGACCTGATCGCGATGGCGCGCACGTGGATGAACGCCGACATCAGCGCCAACCCGCGCTTCGGCGGCGATTTCGACGCCGCGCTGGCAGCCATCACCTGCCCAGCGATCGTCATGCCGGGCGACACCGATCTCTACTTTCGCGTACCCGACAACGCCTACGAAGTCGATCGCATGCCCAATGCCGAGCTGCGCCCGATTCCGTCGAAGTGGGGGCATGGCGCCGGTTTCGGCATCGATCCGGCGGACAACGCCTTCATCGACTCGGCATTGCGCGAACTGCTCGGCAACTGAGCGCCGCGTCGCAAGAACGGATTGCTGCGCGGCCGTTGCTGGCCGTGAACCCCGGCGCGACGACGGCTAGGTGCCGCCGTAGTCGCGCCGCGCCGAGTCCGCCGAGACCCAGCCTTCGGCGACGTCCTCGGCGAGCCGTGCCGGCTCGCGCGAGGCCGGCTCACCCCAACCGCCACCGCCCGGGGTATCGATCTGGACCCGGTCACCGGGCCGGATGACGACGTTCGACCACTTGCTCGTCGACGCCTTGCCGAACGCCTCGACCATGGTCTGCCAGCGCTCCTCGCCGGCTTTCATGTAACGCGTCATGCCCGGCGCGCCGGCGCCGCCGCCCTCCACGCCCCAGGCCTGATGATCGTGCCGATCGGTGAGCTGGCTGCAGGTGATCTCGGCATCGAGGCAGCGCCACGTGCGGCGCGTGCCGAGGCCACCACGGAAGCGCCCGGGGCCACCGGAGTCCTCGCGCAGGCTGAACTCCTCGGTGAGCCACGGGTAACGCGTCTCGAAGACCTCGATCGGCATCACACGGCAATTACCGTTGATCGAGTCGGTCGCGTCGTTGCCGTCGGCAAAGGGCCGCGCACCCCAGCCCACGGTTTCGATGTCGTAGCAGGCGAAGTACTCGTCGTGGCGGCGATCGACCCCACCGAAGACGAAGTTCAGGTGCGTGCCGCCCTCGCCCGCCATGGCCCGCGCCGGCGCCGCCTGGGCGAGCGCGCCGATGACTGCGCCGGCGATGCGCGGGTGAGTCTCGGTGTTACCGCCGACTTCCGGCGCCGGGTAGTCGACATTCACGATCGTGCCCTTCGGCGCGACGATGCGAATCGGGCGGAAGCAGCCCGAATTGCGCGGAATCGAGGGATCGGTGAGGTGCAGCAGGGCGTTGTAGGCGGCCGACCAGCTGACCCCGAGCGTCGCGTTTATCGGCCCGGAGACCTGCGGCGTGCTGCCGGTGTAGTCGACCACGATTTCTTCGCCCTGCACGTGGCAGTGGGCCTCGATGCGGATCTCGGAGTCGGACACGCCGTCGTTGTCCATATAGTCGACGAAGCTGTAGCGGCCGTCGGGGATAGCGGCGATCTCGGCGCGCATGCGCGCCTCGGAATAGTCCATGAGGTCGCCGCAGGTCTTGCGGAACACTTCGCGGCCGTATTTCTGCACGACCTCGCCGAGCCGCTTCACACCGACCTCGACACCCGAGATCAGCGCACGCATGTCGCCGTAGTTGTAGCGCGGCGTGCGCACGTTCGCG
>JAPOKK010000372.1 GCA_029977665.1 Pseudomonadota bacterium
GGTGAAGGGCAACTTCGAGCGCTACGCGGGGCCCGAACAGCGGGATTGCCCGGCCGGCGTGTACGAGTTCGTCGAGGAAGGCGGCGAGACGCGCCTGCAGATCAACGCGCAGAACTGCGTACACTGCAAGACCTGCGACATCAAGGACCCGACGCAGAACATCAACTGGGTCACGCCCGAAGGCGGCGGCGGCCCCAACTATCCGAACATGTAGGACAACCATGCCCAAGGTTACTTATCGCCAACCCGATGGCGCCGAGAACGTCGTCGACGTCCCGGCCGGCTGGAGCCTGATGGAAGCAGCCATTCAGAACGATGTCGACGGGATCGTCGCCGAGTGCGGCGGCGGCTGCGCCTGCGCGACCTGCCACGTCTACGTGGACGACGCCTTCGTCGAGCGCCTGCCGCCGATCAGTGACATGGAAGGCGACATGCTCGAATGCACAGCGGCGGAACGGCGCGCCGGTTCGCGCCTGTCGTGCCAGATCAAGATGAGCGACGAACTCGAAGGCCTGGTCGTCACGATCCCCGACCGGCAAACCTGACGCCGCCATGGCGACGGCGCCCTACATCGTGGTCGGCGGCGGCCAGGCCGGACTGCAGGTCTGCGACTCGCTGCGCAAGTTCGGCTATGAAGGCGAACTGCTGCTGATTGGCGAAGAGCCCGTCCTGCCTTACCAGCGCCCGCCACTGTCGAAGCATTACCTGGGCGGTGACCTCGACGCGGCGCGGCTGTCATTCCGCCCCGCGAGCCACTACGAGAAGCTCGGCATCGCGCTGCGGCTGGGCGTGCGCGTGACGGCGATCGACCGCGAACGGCGCGAAGTGGTCTGCAGCGATGGCAGTCGCCTCGCCTATGCACGCCTCGCACTGACCACCGGCACGCGCGTGCGCCCGCTCTCCTGCCCGGGCGCGGAGCACCCGGCGGTGCGCTACGTGCGCACCCTGGCTGATAGTGATGGTCTGCGTGCAGCCCTCGGGGACGCGCGTCGACTGGTCGTGGTAGGAGGCGGTTTCATCGGGCTCGAAGTGGCCGCCGTGGCCCGCAAGCAGGGCAAGGACGTGGTCGTCATCGAAGCGCTCGACCGTCTGATGGCGCGCGCGGTGTCACCGCAGATCTCGAATTACTATGCCACGCTGCATCGCGGGCATGGTGTCGACCTGCGCCTGGCCACCGGCGTGACCGCGATCGAGCCGGCCGTGTCCGGGGTACGCGTGCTGACCGACCGTGACGAGGCCTGTGAGGCCGACGTCGTCGTGGTCGGGATCGGCGTCGTCGCCAACGATGAACTCGCCGCCGCCGCCGGCCTGGCCTGCCGCAATGGCATCGTCGTCGACGAGTGCGCGCGCACGAGCGATCCGCTGCTCGTTGCCGCGGGCGACTGCACGATGCACATGAACGGGTTCCTCGGGCGCGAGCTGCGCTTGGAGTCCGTGCAGAACGCGGTCGACCAGGCGCGCGTCGCCGCGGGCACGATGTGCGACCAGCCCGAACCCTACGTGCAGGTGCCGTGGTTCTGGTCGGACCAGTACGACGTCAAGCTGCAGATGGCCGGTATCGGCATGCCGTGCGAGGAAAGCGTGCTGCGCGGTGACCCGGCGGCAGGCAGCTTTTCCTATTTCTACTTTCGTGACGGGCGCCTGTGCGGAGCCGATTCGGTCAACCGGCCGGCCGATCACATGGCTTGCCGCCGCCTGCTCGCGCAGGGCACTATGATTACCCCTGCCCAGGTCGGTGACGAGGGCGTCGACCTGATGCAGATCGCGCGCGGCTGAGCTGCGCGCCGCGCACCACGCAAGCAGCAAGATAACAGATATCGCCAGGCGGGGAGGTTTGCCACACATGCCGAAGATCACGTTCATCGATGTCAACGGAAACAGTCGCGAGTGCGAAGTGCCGAGCGGCATCTCGGTGATGGAGGGCGCCATCCAGAATGGCATTGAAGGCATCCTGGCGATCTGTGGTGGCAGTTGCGCCTGCAGCACCTGCCATTCGTACATCGATGAAGCGTGGATGGACGCGGTCGGCAAGCCGGACGAAATCGAGGACTCGACCCTGGAACTTGCCATGGATCGACGCCCCAACAGTCGGCTGACCTGCCAGATCGAGGTGACCGACGCCCTCGATGGACTGGTCGTGCACGTGGCGCAGAACGACGGCTGGTGACGACGAATCCACTGCAGCCGTCGGGCGCCGCACGAGCGCGTGGTGACGTCGCGAAGGCCGCCGGCGGCGGCGCGGCGACGCCCGCCGTGCAACGACAGCGCGGCGCGCTGCGCTGAGTGCCGCTCCGCCGCCCGCGGCGCGAACGCCGTTCACCTGTACAAGCTGACGCGCCGCCATGTACGAGCTGCACGATTACCTGCGTTCTGCCGCCGCGTACCGCGTTCGTATCGCCCTCGCGCTGAAGGGCATCGAGCATGATCGCAGCGATGTCGACCTAGTCGGCGGCGCACAGCACGACCCCGATTTTCGCGCACTCAATCCGCAGGGACTCGTGCCCGTTTACAGCGACGAGAACCTGCACCTGACGCAGTCGCTGGCAATCATCGAGTACCTCGACGAGCGTTATCCCGAGCCGCCGTTGCTGCCGGTTTCCCTGGAGCAGCGCGCGCGCGCGCGGCAGATGGCGCAGATCGTCTGCAGTGATATTCATCCGCTGAACGGTTTTCGTGTTCACGTCTACCTGCGCGACGCGCTCGGCATCGACACGGTTCGCCGACGCCGCTGGTTCGAGCACTGGGTGCTGGAAGGGCTCGATGCGCTCGAGCTGTGGTTGACGGCGGACGCGACGACGCGCCGTTTTGCCGTCGGCGATACGGTCAGCATTGCCGATGTGTGCCTGGTGCCACAGCTCGATCTCGCACGGCGCAACCGCATCGACGTCGAGGATTTTCCACGCCTCGCCGCGATCGAACGCGCCTGCATGGCCTTGCCGGCCTTTCGCGATACGCATCCGGGCACGGGGGCCGCGACGCGCTGAGACCGCGCCGGCCGCGCGCGCCGGCACACCCATGGAGACCCGTCATGCTCAATGACCAAATTGAATTCCGCTGGCTCGACGCGTTCCGCCGCGTGTTCGAACTGTGCAAGCTCGCGCCCGGTGACCAGGTCGCGATTCTCGCGGAAACTCAGTCGCGCGATCTGAATCGCAGCCTGGCAC
>JAPOKK010000049.1 GCA_029977665.1 Pseudomonadota bacterium
CCGCCGCCGCCGCCGGACCCTGCCGATGTTTCCCTGCTCGCCGACGTCAACGCGGGCGAAGTCCGCATTGCCCGCTCGCGCCGTCCGGCCGGCATCGAGCCCGCCACCGCGGCAGCTTATGCCGCCTACGCGAGCGGCGACCTCGCAACCGCCGAAGCGCGTTACCGCGCATTGCTCGATAGCGCGCCCGGGCGCCGCGATGCGCTGCTCGGCCTCGGTGCCGTGGCGCTCGCGCGCGGCGACCGCGAAGGCGCTTTCGCGCATTATGCGGCGGTGCTCGAACGCTATCCCGACGACGCCGTGGCGAGCGCCGCGCTGGTCAGCCTGACCGGCGGTCACGGCGAGGCCACCGCGGCGCGCCTGCGCCTGCTGCTCGACCGTCACGGCGAGCTGCCCTACCTGCATTTCGCGCTCGCCAACTGGTACGCCCGCCAGGGTCGCTGGGCGGATGCCCAGCAGGCCTACTTCGCCGCGTTCAGCCGCGATGATGCCAATCCCGACTACGCCTTCAACCTCGCCGTGAGCCTCGATCGCATGGGGCAGGGCGCGGCCGCGCTCGATTACTACCGCGAGGCGCTCGCGCTGTCCGACGCGCGTCCGGGGCGTTTCGACCCGGCCAACGCGCTCGAGCGCATCAGTGCCCTCGAGGCGTCGCTGACGCCGCCGGCGCGGGACGTGGCGGCACCATGAGTCTCACCAAGCGTTCGCTGCGCATCGGCGAGCTGCTGGTGCAGAAGGGCGTGGTCAGCCCGGACCAGATCCGCATCGCGCTGACCGAGCAGCGCAAGAACCGCGACCACCTCGGCAAGATCCTCGTGCGCCTCTGGTTCGCGACCGAGGCCATCATCCTCGACGTGCTCGGCGGCGCGCTCGGCCAGCAGAAGGCGCAGTTGCAGCAGGTCGTGGTGGACTCCGAGGCGATTCGGCTGATCCCCAAGGACATGGCGCGCCGCTTCCGCATCCTGCCACTGACCTACGACGCCAACGCCAACCGCCTCACGCTCGCGATGGCGGATACCTTCAACGTCGTCGCACTCGATCAGATCGCCGCACTGCTCGGCGGCGACGTCGAGATCCGGCCGTTGATGGCCGGCGAGGCGGAGATCGAGAAGGCCATCGACCAGTTCTACGGCTTCGAACTCTCCGTCGACGGCATTCTGCGCGAGATCGAGACCGGCGAGATCGACTACGAAAGTCTCGATGCCGACAACGCCGAGTACAGCCAGCCGGTCGTACGCCTGGTCAACGCGCTGTTGTCCGATGCCGTCAAGCGCGGTGCTTCTGACATCCATTTCGAACCCGAAGAGGGCTTTTTGCGCTTTCGCTACCGCATCGACGGCGTGCTGCGCCAGATCCGCTCCCTGCACAAGAACTACTGGTCGGCGCTCGCCGTGCGCCTGAAAGTCATGAGCGGCATGGACATCGCCGAGACGCGCGCACCGCAGGACGGGCGCATCACGCTCACCCTGTCCGGCCGCCAGATCGACTTCCGCGTCTCGACCTTTCCGACCGTGCACGGCGAGAACATCGTGCTGCGCGTGCTCGATCGCCAGAAGGGCATCGTGCCGATCGACAACCTCGGGCTCGACGACGACGTGCTCACCACGCTCAAGCTCATGGTGGCGCGCCCCGAGGGTCTGCTGCTCGTCACCGGCCCCACGGGCAGCGGCAAGACCACCACGCTCTACAGCCTGCTGAACCATCTGAACACCGAGTCGGTCAATATCATGACCCTCGAAGACCCGGTGGAATATCCCATGGGCATGATCCGGCAGACCTCCATCAACGAGGCCGCGCGACTCGACTTCGCCGGCGGCGTGCGCTCCATGCTGCGCCAGGATCCGGACATCATCCTGATCGGCGAGATCCGTGACGAGGACACCGCGACGATGGCCTTCCGCGCCGCCATGACTGGCCACCAGGTGTTCTCCACGCTGCACACCAACTCGTCGCTGGGCGCGATTCCGCGCCTGTCGGACATGGGCATCAAGGCCGAGATCATGGCGGGCAACATCATCGGCATCCTCGCCCAGCGGCTGGTGCGCAAGCTGCGCATCGACTCGCGCGAGGCCTACCACCCGGGCGAGATCGAGCGGCGCATCCTCGGTCTCGACGCCGCCTACCAGGACCTGACCATCTACCGCGTCAGCGAGGATCACCGCCACGCGCAGCACCAGGGTTACGAGGGGCGCACGGCATTGATGGAAGTGCTGCGCATCGACCGCGAACTCGACGAGCTGATCGCCCAGGGCGCGACGCTGACCGAGCTTAACGCCGCGGCTGCGCGCAAGGGCTTCCAGACGCTGGCGGAAGTCGCCATCAAGCTGGTGCTGGCCGGCGTCACCTCGCTCGACGAGGTCACCCGCGTGGTCGATCTGACCGAGCGCATCGGCCAGGGTTGAGCCGGTGGAAGCCTACCGCTACAAGGCCGTCAACGCGCGCGGGCACATGCTGCAGGGGCGCATCGATGCGGCCAACCCGGCCGATCTCGAAGTACGCCTGAGCCGCCTCGGGCTCGATCTCGTCAACTACCGCGAGCTGCGCCGGCATCACCACGTGACCGGCCGCGGGATCCGCCGTGTCGACCTCATCACGTTCTGCTTCCACCTCGAGCACCTGGTGCGCGCGGGCGTGCCGATCCTCGAAGGCCTCGCCGACCTGCGCGACACCATCGACAACAAGCGGCTGCGCGAAGTCACCGCGGCGATGATCGAATCGATCGAAGGCGGCAAGAACCTGTCGCAATCGATGGCCGACTTTCCCGCCGTGTTTCCCTCGGTGTTCGTCTCGCTCGTGCGTGCCGGCGAGCAGAGCGGTCAGCTGAACCGCGTACTGGCGAGAATCATCGAGAATCTCAAGTGGCAGGACGAGCAGGCCGCCTATACCAAGAAGCTGCTGCTCTACCCCGCGATCGTGACGGTGGTGGTGATCGCGGTGATGTTCTTCCTCATGCTCTACGTCGTGCCGCAGCTGATCACGTTCCTCGCCACGATGGGCCAGGAGTTGCCGCTGCAGACGCGCGCGCTCATCGCGACCTCGGACTTCATGGTCGCGTACTGGTACCTGGTGCTGTTCGTGCCGCTCGCGCTCGCTGTCGGCGCGGTCGTCGCGTTTCGCGCCAACCCGCGCTTCGCCGAGCGCATCGACGACTGGATGCTGCACGTGCCGATCGTCGGGCCGGTGCTGAAGAAGCTCATCGTCACCCGCGTCTGCCAGGTGTTCTCGATCATGTACTCGTCCGGTATCACCGTGCTCGAGTGCATGCGCAACGCCGAGCAGGTCGCCGGCAATCGCGCGGTGGCCAACGCGATGCGCGAAGCCGGCCGGCAGATTGCCGACGGCGGCGGCATCTCGCGCAGCTTCGCCGCCACGCGGCTGTTCCCGCCGCTGGTGATCCGCATGCTGCGTGTCGGCGAGAACACTGGCGCGCTGGAAGAAGCGCTCGACAACGTGAGCTATTTCTACGCGCGCGACGTTGCCGAATCCGTCGCGCGCCTGCAGGCTTTGATCATGCCGGTGATCACGATGGTGCTGGGCGTGGTGCTGTTCTGGATCATCGCCTCGGTGCTGGGCCCGATTTATGATCTCTTTACTCAAATCGATTTCTAGCGGCGCCGAGACGCGCGTGCTGCTGATCGGCGGCGAACGCGCGATCCTCTACCTGTTCCAGGCCGGCGAACTGGCGCACGCCTATATCTTCACCGCCGATCCCGCCGGGCTGGCGGGGTTCCGGCGCTGCCTCGGCGAACTCGACCCGGCGCCGCTGAGCGTGCTGGTCGACGTCGTCGAGGAAGAGTATCGCCAGGAGACCATCCCCCACGTCGGCGGCGCGGACCGCAAGGCGGTGCTGGAGCGCAAGTACGCCCGGCTGTTCCGCGGTACGCCCTACCGCATGGCGCAGTTCCAGGGACGGGACAGCGGCGAGCGGCGCGACGATCGCGTGCTGCTGACCGCGATCACGCGCCCGGAAGTGCTCACCCCCTGGCTCGACCTGCTGCTCGAACACCGCGTGCCGGTGGCCGGGATCTTCTCGCTGCCGATTCTGAGCCAGCGCCTGCTCAAGCGCATCGACGCGACCGGTTCGAACGTGCTCCTGATCAGCCTGCAGAAAGCGAGCGGCCTGCGCCAGAGCTTCTTCCGCGACGGGCATCTCAAGATCAGCCGCCTCGCGCACATGCCGCGCCTCGGTTCGGTGCCGTTCGCCGCGCACCTGATGAGCGAAGTCGAGAAGCTGCGCCGCTACCTGAACAGCCTGGCGCTCATCTCGCGCGACAGTCCGTTGCAGATCTATATCCTCAGCCACGGCCAGCTGCTCGGCGAACTCGAGCAGCATTGCCGCGACAGCGAGCAGGAGAAGTATTTCCTGCTCGATACCGACGATGTCGCGCAGCGCCTCGGCCTCGAGCAGACCGGCGAATCACATTACGCGGATCTCGTGCTCGCGCGCCTGCTCGCCGGCAGCCGTTCGTCGCCGTCCTACGCGCAGCCGCAGGAGACACAGTTCTACAAGCTGCACCGCCTGCGCACGGCGCTCGCCGTGGCCGGACTGATGCTGGTGCTCGGCAGCGCCGGCTGGAGCGGTTTCAACTTCATCGAGGGCGTGATTCTCAAGGAACAGGCGCTCGACGCCGCGCAGAAGGCGCGGTTCTACCAGGAGCGCTTCGAGATGGCGCGCGGCAAGCTGCCCGAGACGCCGGTCGAACCGCGCGAGATCAAGACCGCCGTCGACATCGTCGCCGAGCTGCGCCGTCACCGGAGTTCGCCCAAGCCATTGCTCGCCGTGATCGGCGGTACCCTCGCCACGCTGCCCGAGGTGCGTCTCGATCGCCTGAGCTGGCGCAGCGCCGACGCCGCGGAGGCATCTGCCGGCACGGCCATGGAAGCACCACTGTCGTCAGCGGACGCGGGCGCCTACGTGCATTACCAGGTGGCCGAAATCGCCGGTCACCTGGCGCCGTTCGAAGGCGATTACCGCGGTGCGATCGCGGCCGTCGACCATTTCGCCGATGTCCTGCGAGGACGCGCCGACGTGACCGCTGTCGAAGTGCTGCAGTACCCGCTCGACCTGCGTTCGGATACGAGCGTGAGCGGCTCGACTTCGGGTACGCCGGAGCGCCTGGTGGCGTCGTTCCGTCTCAAGCTCACCATGGGGGTGCCCGATGGCAGCCAGGAAAGCTGAGTTCGCGATACTGCGCGGCACCGTCATCGGTTTCGTCATCTGCGTGGTGCTCGCCGCCGGCATGCTTTCGGCGAGCCTTTATTTCCGCAACTCCATGCAGCGCGAGTACCAGGCCAATCACCAACGCTTTCGCAACGCCAGCCAGCTCTATCTCGCGGTCGACGAAGAGGAGCGGACGATCGAGGAGTTCTACCCCGAGTTCGTACGTCTCTACCGCGACGGCCTGCTCGGCGGCGAACGTCGCCTGAGCTGGCTCGAGACGCTGCGCACGGCCGCTGCCGCGATCCGCATCCCGGAACTCAACTACAAGCTCGACGCGCGCGGCCCCTGGGACGGTGCGCCGAACCTCGCACTCGGCGGCTACGAGATCCATGCGAGCACGATGAGCCTGAGCCTTGGCCTGCTGCACGAGGGTGACCTGCTCGCGCTGCTCGAGGCGCTCGACGAAGGCGCGCTCGGGCAGTACACGGTGCGCGACTGCGCGCTGGTCGGCGGCGAGGGGACGCTGACGCTCGATCCGCAGGCCGTCAACGTGCGCGCCGAGTGCCGCCTCGACTGGCTGACCGTGGATCTCGCGGGCGCCCGGGAGCTGGCGCTGTGACGGCGCGTCGCCCGCCTCGCCGCCTGGTGCGAACGCGCCGTAGGAACAGGGTCGGCGGCCTCGCCGGCCTGCTCGTCGTGGCGGCCCTGCCGGCGGCCGCGGCCGACCTGGGGCGCCTGTTCCTCGGCCCCGGCGAGCGCGAGGCGCTCGACCGCGCACGCTACGAGAGCAGCGTTGCGGCGCCGCCGCAGCCCGCACCAGCGCGCCCGGCGCCACTCGAGATGCCGCGGGAGCCGGCGGTGCCGGCGCAGCCGATCACCGTCGACGGTTACGTGCAGCGCTCTGGCGGCCCGCCGACGGTGTGGATCAACGGGGTCGACTCTTACCAGGGCAATCTCGCGGAGTTCGGCATCGAGGCGCGTGACCTCGCGCTCGAGCAGGCGCGGGTGCGCGTGCCGCGCCCCGGTGGCGACACGTTGCGCCTCAAGCCCGGGCAATCGTTCGATCCGGAACGGGCACGGGTCACCGAGTCGTGGGAACGCGCAGCGCTGCCCGAGCTCGAACTGCCCGGCGATCTCGGGCTGGACTGAATCGTGGCCGCGCAAGGACGCGTGGTCCTGGCCGTGCCCGTGGGCGCGGAACTCGCGTAGCGCATAGTGCCGAGCACGCGCACGCGTTCGCCGCGGCGGCGCGTTCATGCGAGCTGCTTCATTGCGATGTCAGGGAGGACATCACATGGTTTCCGTCAACGCTCACCCGCGCGCACGCGGTATCGCCGCGATCGTGCTGTTGCTGTTCCTCACCGCCGGTGCCGCCCTGCTCGTGCCGCGTCTGGCGGTCACCACGCGACCGGCCGCGTACGCGGAGGCGGATGCTGTCGTGCTCGCTGCCGCGCGTGACGCTTTGATCGGTTACGCCGTCGCCTACCCGGAGCGTGTCAACGCCGCGTACGGACCCGGCTACCTGCCCTGTCCGGCGCGCGACCATCGCGGCATCGCCGGGCCGGCCTGTGCGCGCAGTACCGGCACCACGGTCGGCCGTTTCCCGTGGCATACGCTGCGCGTCAACGATCTGCGCGATCGCAGCGGCGCAGGGTTGTGGTACGTGCTCGCCGAGAGCCATCGCTACAACCCCAAGCGCGAGCCCTTGAACGCGCTGACGCTGCCGTCGTTGCGCCACGCCGGCGAGGCCATCGTCGCCGCAGTGATAGCGCCCGGTGCGCCGCTCGCCTACCAGCGGCGCCGCGGTGACGATCCCGGTGAGTGGATCGAGATGCGCCTGGAGGGAACGGGCCGCCCTGTCTTGACGCGATCCCTGCCGTCGAACGACCGCGTCCAGACCATCGACGCGGCGGCGCTGCGCCGTGCGCTCGAGCAGCGCGTGCTCGGCACCCTGGCCGTGGCATTGAACGACTATGCACGCGCTCATGGTGGTCGCCTGCCCTGGCTCGTGCCGCTCGATGCGCCGCTCGGTTCCGCACCGCGTGTCGGCGTGCGCGGCGGCCGCCTGTCGGTGCACCCGGCGCTGCTGCCCGCAGCGTCGGACATGTCGCGCTACGAGTCCTCGCTCGCGCTCAGCTGGCATCTCGACGGCGCGCAGGTTCTCAGCCGCGGCGACGCCGCGCTGCTCGCGCGAGCCTGTCTCGCGCGCCTGCCCTGTGCCGGGATGCCGGGCGGGCCGCTCCTGGCCAGCGCCGAGTGCGCGTGGTGGGGCGTGCCCGGCAGCCTGCGCCCTCCGGCCGATCATGCGCGCTGCACGGCCTCTGCGCGGCACCGGCACGCCGGAGGAGAGATCGAATATCGCGTGCGCTTCGCCGTCGTCGCCGACGACGCGGCCATCGTCGCCGGGCCTTCCGCGACGCGCCTGCGCACGCGCACCCTGCACGTCACGCGGCTCGCCGCGCATGCCCGTGCGCCCGACCTCGAGATCGTCATCGACGTCACCGTGCACGACACGGCCGGGGCCACGGGCCACGCGCGTGTCACGTTGACGCCGCGTACCCGCGGCAAGTTCGTCGTGGCCGGACTGCGCTACGCGCTCGACGCCGGCGCCGGCGAACTGCCGGCCTGGCTCGTGCGCAACGAGTGGGTGGACCAGGTCGCGCTCGCCCACGCCGCCTGTGACGCGGCCGAACCCTGCCTTGCGCTCCTCGCTACCGACACCGACGGGCAGCGCCACGAACGTCGCGACATCACCGCCCTGCTGGTGTCGACCGGCCCGCCGCTGGCGTCGCGCGCCGCGGCGCATGCCGGCGCGTTCGAAGCGGCCACCCGCGATGCGTTGCGCGACCCGCGCCAGGCCTTCCTCGATGCGCCGCCCGGCGCGGACTTCAACGACCGCGTACACGTCTTCGGGGTGCGGCCATGAACCTGGTTGGTCACGCCGCCGGGCGCGGTCGCGTGCAGGCGTTCACGCTCGTCGAGATGGCGCTCGTGCTCGCCATCCTCGGGGCGCTCGCGACGGCCGCGCTGCAACCGCTCGGCGTGCAGCTCGAGGCCCGCGACCGGCGCGCGACCGCGGCCCTGCTCGAGCAGGCGATCGAGGCGCTCTACGGTCACGCCATCGTGCACGGCCGCCTGCCGTGTCCAGACGCGCCGTCGGACGCTGACGGCAGCGAGGACCGCGCGCCGGACGGCCTCTGCGTGACGCCCGCCGGCCTGCTGCCGGCGACCGACCTCGGCGTGCGCGCGGTCGATGCCTGGGGTAACCGTCTGCGCTACCGGGTGACCACGCGCGCGACGCCGGCAGCCGCCGGTGCCAGCTTCACGACGAGCGACGACGGCGACTGCCGCGGCGGCGACGGCACGCTAGACCTGTGCGAGCGTGGCGAACTCGTGGTGCTGACGCGTGGCGACGATCCGCGCACGGTCGCGCGCGAGAGCAACGCCGCGTTCACCCTCGCCGACGCGGTACCCGCGGTGGTCGTCTCGCACGGCGCCAACGGCCACGGCGCGTGGCGGGCGGGCGGCGCCATGCTCGCGCTGCCCGCCGGTCATGTCGACGAGGCCGCCAATGCCGGTGCCGGCAGCATCTACTACGCACGTGATTACGCCGCGGCGCGCGCGGACTGCCACGACGACGGCGCCGGGCGGCCGGCACCCTGCGGCTTCGACGATCTTCTGCGCTGGATCTCGCCGACCATCCTGGCCGCCCGCCTCGTGCGTGCCGGCCGCCTGCCCTGAGCGGCGCGGTCCGTGCGGCCGCTCACGCCACGTGGGCTTGCGCGCTGCAGGTGATGCGGAAGGTCACCGCGCCGTCGCTGTTTTCCGCCAGCGTCAGCTCGCACCCGGCCAGGCGCGCCTGGCGCGCGGCCTGGAACAGGCCGATACCGTGGCCACTCTGCGATTCGACCGGTTCGTTGAACAGCCGCCGCGTCAACTCGGGCGCGATCGCGCGGCCGTTATCGCGGACTTCGCAGGCGACGCCAGCGGCGTCGGCGCGCACCCGCACGCTCGCGCGCGTGGCCTGGCCGGCGGCGACCTTGTGCAGGGCATTGTCGAGCAGGTTGTCGACGACGCTGTCGAAGCAGTCGCGCGGCAGGCACAGACCGGGCGCTTCGATCTCGGTGGTCAACTCGATGCCTTCGGCGACGACGCGCTCGCCGAGCCGGTCGCACCATTCGACCACGCCGATGCGTTCCGGGCTGCCTGCCGCCGGCCGTTCGAGTTTTTCGAGCGCGCGCCGCAGGCGCCGCCCGATCTCCGGCAGGCGCCGCTTGAGCAGGTTGAAGCCGCGGTGCTCCTGCTCGGGTGTCGTCGCCATCTGCAGCGTGCTCGCCATGGTGTTGAGCGATTGCAGCAGGTTCTTGATGTCGTGCGTGACGCGCGCGCCGGTTTCGTAGATCGCGCGCAGGTGGGCTTCGCCGGTTTCCTTGTTCTCGCGCCGCTTGGCGACGTAGAAATGGCCGAGCACCTGGATCAGCAGGCGGCAATGAATCAGCAGCGCCGTGCTGAAGCTGCGCTCGGTGTGCAGCGTGACCCGGATCTGGTCGGTCTCGACGTCGAGGCAGTGGTGCGATCGCTGGCCGCAGATGCCGCTGCTGGTGGTGGTCTCCCAAGCCACGCCGGAGATCCATGGTATGTCGTTGAGTTCCTCGACCGCCGCTTCTAGGAAGTCGTCGGCTTCGGTGCGCTGCGCGGCGAGGTTGGCGATGTTGCCGAGCCAGGTCTCGAACGGGGTGCCGATGTTGAGCACCGACTTCTCCCACACCGCGAGCAGCCCGACGCCGCCGACGCCCGGCGTCGCGAGCCAGCTCAGGAACAGCAGCAGCATGCCGAGACCGATCAGCGAGGCGATCAGCGCGAGCGGGTAGTCGATCTCCCAGCGGAAAGTGATCAGCGCGCTGAACACCGCGAGCAGTGCCGTCATCAGCGCGAACGAGATGCCGCGGAAGAAATCGACCGGGAAGGGCTCGCGCGACGGCACCGTGATCGGCGGGATGGCGTAAAGCGCGAGCGGCATCAGGTAGAGCACGAGCCGGACCGGCTGCGAGATCGCCGGCCGCAGGGGCTCGTCGAGGAACAGCCGTGCGGCACAGCCGATGAGGAGCTCCGTGATGAGGAACGCGAGCGAGACGAGGTAGACGTAACGCTCCTGGCGTGTCGAAAATGAACGCCCGGCGACGATGCCGATCAACACCACGAGCCAGGCGAACACTGTCCACCAGCTGAGCGAGGCGAGCATCGCGCCGACCAGCAGCACGATGAGTACGATGGCACGCGGCTGCAGGCGCTGATCCTTCTGCCAGATCGGCTGCCACAGGAAGAACAGCCCGAGATGGGTCGTCATCAGCGCACGCGACAGCGCGCCGTCGAAGCCGGCGTCGATCGCGGCGTGCAGCACGAGCAGCATCGAGGCGAGCAGCCAGTGCTCGTGGCGGCGGTCGAGCAGGGGGTAGCCCTCACCCATGGCGCGGCCCGTTCGTGTTGCGTGATAGCGGGTCTGGTCTCATGCGGTCTCGCCCGGTCCTCGCAGGTCGGTGTGCGGCCCACCGATCGCTTCTATAGTATGCCCCGATGAGTGCGCGCGCCGGTGCGCGACAGACGGAGCCCGTGAAACCCCGCCAGCCCCAACAATTGTTCACCTCGCGCGTGCCGCGGGCGCGTGGCACGGGTCCGCGTGATGGCGTCCCACCCAGCGCCACGACACGGCCTGGCCGCGCGACGTGAAAGCATTCGTGAGCATCGCGCGTCTCACCCTCATCGAAGCGTGGCGCACGCGGGTCTGGCTGCTCGCGCTCGTCGCGCTCGTCGTACTGTTGCTGCTCGCCGAGTTCGCCGCCGGGCTCGCCATCACCGACAGCGCGAATTACCGCAGCGGGATCTACGCTGCCCTGGCGCGGCTCGTCTGCGTGCTGGTGACGATGCTGTTCGTCGCCCAGAGCCTCGCGCGCGAACTCGCCGACCGCCTGCTCGACCTGACGCTCGCGCGTGCAGTCTCCCGCGCGCAATGGTTTCTCGCCCGGCTGAGCGGCTTCGCCGCCGGCGGTGTGCTGCTCGCCGCGCTCGCCAGCGCGCCCTTGCTGTGGCTCGCGCCCGCGCCCGCGGTGTTCGCCTGGGGTGTCTCGCTCGCGCTGGAACTCGCGGTGGTGGCCGCGGTGTGCCAGACCTGTACCGTGACCCTGCGCCAGGTCACGCTCGCGGTCAGCGTGACGAGCGCGTTCTACCTCCTCGCGCGCGCGATCGACGCGATGGTGCTGATGAGCCAGGCCGCGGTGGTCGATCCCACGCAGTGGACCAGCCGTGTCGTCGGCGAGGCCGTGCGGCTCATCGCGCTGGTGTTGCCGGCGCTCGATCGTTTCACCGCCGCGGCGTGGCTGCAGAGCGGGGCGGAGGCGCCCGAGCTCCTGCCGGTGGCGCTCGACAGCGTCGTGTTTATCGTGCTCGTGATCGCGATCGGGCTGTTCGATTTCTACCGGAGCGAAGCCTGAATGGCGCGCGCGCAACGTCCGTTGGGCGCACTGCCCCGCGCGGTACCGCTCCTGCTGGTGACGAGTCTCGCCCTGCAACTCGCCTGGGGAACGCTGCGCGCAGGCCCGCAGGCGCAGATGCGCGACCTGCCCGCGGCGCCGCCGGCGGCGGTGCTCGAAATCGCCGCGCTCGGCGAGCCCGGCGTGCTCGCGCGGTTGCTCATGCTGTGGCTGCAGGCGTTCGACGATCAGCCTGGTATCAGCGTGCCGTTCCGCGCACTCGATTACGCACGACTCGAGGACTGGCTCGCACGCCTGCTCGCGCTGGACGCGGGCTTCCAGTATCCGCTGCTCGCCGCGACGCGGGTGTACGGCGAAGTCGCCGACCCGGCGCGCCAGCGGCGCATGATGGCGTTCGTGCGCCGCGCCTACGCGGCCGACCCGGCGCGGCGCTGGCCGTGGCTCGCCCACGCGGTCTACCTGGCACGGCATCGGCTCGACGATCTCGATCTCGCGCTCGCGCTCGCGCGAGAACTCGCCGCGGCGCCGCCGGGCGCACCGCTGCCGTCGTGGGCACGCCAGATGCACATCTTCGTGCTGGCCGACATGGGCGAGCTGGAAAGCGCGAAAGTCCTGCTCGGCGGCTTGCTCGACAGCGGCGAGATCGATGACCCGCACGAGCGCTGGTTTCTGTCGCGGCGGCTCGACGAACTCGAACGTCAGCTCGGGACTGGTACTGCCGGTGAAGGGGGTGACGTCACCGCCGGATCCTCGGTCGCGCCCAGCGAGTAGCCGAGCTCGCTGCCGAAGCTGACCACGCCGTCCCAGGCCGGCGGCACGGCGCGCGACGCCATGCGTTCGAGCATCACCGCGTAGTAGGTGTCGAGCGGCGGTGGCGCGGAGAGGGCCGCGAAGCAGGCGCCGGCCGTGGTCCAGTCGCCGGCGTAGTACGCAGCGAGCGCGCGATCGTGTTCGCCGAGGCGGCTGGCGTCGAGCGCGTCGGCGGCGAGCGGCTCGTAGATGCGCAGGGCCGCTGCCTTGCCCTTGACGCGTACGTGGTCGATCTCGCGGAACACCACGGCGCCGGCAGCGGCGCGGGTCGCCGGACTGACCAGCACGGCAACGCCGTAGAGCCGGGTCAGGCCTTCGAGCCGCGAGGCGAGGTTCACGACATCGCCGATGACGGTATAGGCGACGCGGTAGCGCGAGCCCATGTTGCCGACGCTGACCGGCCCGCTCGCGACGCCGATACCGATTTCGAGCTCGGGCCAGCCACGCGCCGCGCAATCCTTGCGCACGCTTTTCATGCGTTGTTGCATGGCGAGTGCGCAGGCGACCGCGCGCGAAGCGTGGTCGGGTTGCGCGAGCGGCGCACCCCAGAACGCCATGATGGCGTCGCCGATGTACTTGTCGATGGTTGCGCCATGTGCGTGCAGCACGTCGGTCATGGCGGTCAGGTAATGATTGAGCATCTCCGCGAGCGTGCGTGGCTCGAGCGTCTCGGCCATCGCCGAGAAGCCTTTCACGTCACAGAACAACACCGACAGCTCGCGCGCCTCGCCGGCGAGCGAGAAATGCTGCGGCCGCCGCGCGATCTCGCCGATCAGCGCCGGCGGCACGTACTGCCCGAACAGCGCCATGATCTTCTGCTTCTCGTGCGTCTCGACGAAGTAGCCGGCGAGCACGTTGACGGCGAACAGCAGCAGGATCGCGAGCAGGGTGAAATCGAGCGGTACCAGCGGCGGCGGCACGGGGAAGAACCAGGCGATGATGAACGGTACCGGCATGGCCGCGGCAGTCAGCGCGGAAGCGCCGAGCGGCGGCAGCCGCGGCAGCAGCAGCGTGAGTGCCGTGCTGGTGGCGAAGAAGCCAAGCACGTCGGCGCGCGCGAAGCCGCCTGCCGCGCCGTGCAGCAGTGCGCTCAGCAGGTCGGTGTTGACCCGTAGCTGGCCGAGCGCGAGCGCGCGGAAATCCAGCAGGCCGAGCGCATTGATACTCAGCAGGACGAACACGCCGAACACCAGCAGCGACTGCAGGCGATGGGCGCGGACGGAAAAGCGGGTGACCATCGGGCATCGGCGCTCGGCAGGGGGACGGCGCGCAGCGCCGCGGGCGCTGCGTATTATGGCGGATCGACGTCGCCAG
Organism: Pseudomonadota bacterium; assembly: GCA_029977665.1. Classification (GTDB taxonomy): domain Bacteria; phylum Pseudomonadota; class Gammaproteobacteria; genus JACKNG01. The sequence goes on from JAPOKK010000049.1 coordinate 13,774, forward strand.
CGCCGTCGGCATGGCGCCTGGTGTCGGGGTCGCGCCGGATTGACGAGTTTCCGACACCTGCTGGCGGGATCCTGACAACAGCGCTCCGGGTTTTCACGATCAGGGGCTCCATCGCAGCCAGGATCAAGCAGTTACACGCCTGGCGTGATTCCTGCAGGGTTGCTGACTCTTTGACTGAATCAGCGATCGCGGAGCGGGCAACATGCCGATGCAACGACGCCAAGGCGGCTTCACCCTGGTCGAGATGGCCATCGTCCTGGTCATCATCGGGCTGCTGCTCGGCGGCATCCTCAAGGGCCAGGAGCTCATCCAGAGCGCGCGCGTGCGCAACATCGCCGACCAGAACAGCGGCGTGCAGGCGGCCTACTACGGGTTCATCGACCGCTACCGCCAGGTGCCCGGCGACTGGAGCCAGGCCAACGCGGTCAAGGCGATCCCGGGCGTGCAGACGGGCGGCAATGCCAATGGCCGCCTCGACGCGGTCAGCGGCAACGATTACACCGAGGCGCTGGCCCTGTGGGAGCACCTCTCGAAGTCGCGTTTCATCCAGGGCAACTACGTCGGCGGCAGTGACCAGCCCAACGTGGACGAGACCGACCAGGCGCCACGCAACGCCTTCAACGGTTTCCTCATGCTCTACCGCAGCTCGGACTACGCCGACCCGAACGCGAGCCCGAGCGAGCAGCTCAACCTGATCCTCGGCGCCGGCATCCCGGTCAACGTGCTCGCCGAGCTCGATCGCAAGATCGACGACGGCCTGCCGCGTTCGGGCGTGCTGCGCCACGCGGTGACCACGGGCGGCACCTTCGGCACCATCTCGCAATCGAGCGCCGACTGCGTCGATACCAGCGAGACGCCGATGATCTGGGACATCGAGACCAACCAGCAGCTCTGTAACGCGGTCTACCTCTACTGAGGGCATGGCGCGCGCCATGCTCGAGCTGCACGGGCTCTGCAAACGCTACGGCGCGCGCCGCGTACTCGACGACGTCTCGCTACGCGTGGCGCCGGGCGAGGCGGTCGCGTTGCTCGGCGTCAATGGCGCCGGCAAGACCACGCTGCTGCGCGCACTGCTCGACCTGGTCCGGCTCGATGCCGGCAGCATCCGCATCGCCGGGCATGCCCACACCGCGACCGCGGCGCGCGCGGCGCTCGGTTATCTCTGCGAGCGCTTCCATCCGCCGGCTTTCGCCACCGGCAGCGAGTTCCTGCGTCACCTGCTCGCGCTCGACGGGCTCGCCTTCGACGCCGACCGCGCCCGCATCGAGGCCGACGCGCTGGAACTCGAGGCGGCGGCGCTCGCCACCCCGCTCGGCACGTGGTCAAAAGGCATGGCGCAGAAGCTCGGCCTTATCGCCTGCATCCTCGCCGCCAAGCCCCTGCTGGTGCTGGACGAGCCGATGAGCGGACTCGACCCGCGGGCGCGCGCGCTGATCAAGGCGCGCCTGCGTGCGCTGAACGAAGCTGGTACGACGCTGTTGTTCAGCAGCCACCTGCTCGCCGACGTCGACGCGCTGGCCGCACGCGTCGCCGTGCTGCACCAGGGCCGCCTGGTCTTCGACGGCGCGCCGTCGCGGCTCGTCGCCGAGCAGGGCGTGGCGTCCCTCGAAGCCGCGTTCCTGCGTGTGACCGCGACACGCTGAGCCGGCGCAAACGCCGGCGCCGCGCGGCGGTGCCGTTCTCAAGGAAGCGCCCGCGGATGCCGCTAGCCTTCCGGTACGACGGACCTGCCCAGGGCGGCCCGTTTCCTGCCATCTCCGCACGCCCGGGACCTGACGCCCCGCGGCGAGCCGCGCCTGCCGGCGCCAGGACTTCCGCATGCTCCGACTGCACCCCGAAACGGCGCGTACGATACTCACCGAGCTGGCCTTGGGCCTCGTGGTGCTCGACGCCGACGAGCGCGTCGGCTGGGCCAACGACCATGCCCTGCAACTGCTCGGCGTCTCGCTCGAAGCGCTGGCCGGCACGCACGTGCAGGATCTCGCGCTGCCGTACGCCGCACCGGGGGCGGGCTCGGCAGCGCCGGCCGTGGCGGTCGATGGCCATCTCATCGGTTTCACCCAGCCGCTGGAGCGTACGGGTGGTGCGATCATCGCGGTATGTGAGCGCTCACATCCGCTGGTCGGCTTCCTCGGCGCGCTCGCCAGCGGCCTGACCGGCGGCGTCGCGGCGAGCGGCGTGCTCCCGCGCGCGGCCATCAAGGGGCGCTTCGAGGCCGAGGTCTCGCGCTCGCGCCGCTATGCGAATCCGCTCTCCTGCCTCACCGTGACGACGCGTGGCGATGCCCCGGCGATGGCGCTCGCCGGCCTGCTCAAGGAGCAGTTGCGCTGGGTCGACGTGCTCGGCCAGTGGGACGAGCAGACACTGCTCGTCGTCCTGCCCGAGACGACCGCCGCGGCGGCGGCGGCGTTGCGCGAGAAGCTCGTCGAAGCGTTCGCCCACGCGCGCATCGCTGCGCCGGGCGCGCTCGCCATCGGGGCCACCGCCTGGCAGCGCGGCGACAATGTCGAGCGCATGGTCGCCCGCGCCCTGGCCGGCGCCGACGGCACCGGGCCGGTGGCGCTGGACTCATGCCGTTGAGTCGACGATCTCGAAATCGTGCGTGATGGCGACCGCTTCACGCAGCATGAGTGTTGCCGAGCAGTACTTCTCGGCCGAGAGATTGACCGCGCGCTCGACCGCCGCGGGCTTCAGGCCGCGCCCGCTGACGACGAAATGGATGTGTATGCGGGTGAACACCCGCGGTGGCTCCTCGGCCCGCTCGGCTTCGACCTCCACGCGGCAGTCGTCGATGGCCTGGCGCGACTTGCGCAGGATCGAGACGACGTCGAACGCCGTGCAGGCGCCGACCCCCGTCAGCACCAGTTCCATCGGGCGGATGCCCGCGTTGCGGCCGCCGGCTTCCGGCGGCCCATCGATCACGACCGCGTGGCCGCTGCCCGCCTCGCCGACGAACATGGCGTCGTCGACCCATCTGATGGTGGCTTTCACTGCATCCGCCTCGTCTTGCGCGCGATGCCGGAGAGTCCACGTCGCGAGCGGTAATTTTCCTGAATTATCGTGTTGCTAGTTAGCAATGTTTAACATTCTACTTTAGTATCCGGACGCTGAATGAGAGGCCCGGCGCGGGACTGCCGGGTACAGCCGAGACGAGCCGGGTCGAGAGGAGGGAAGCATGAGCGTCGTACGTCCCGTACCACCGCGCCACGAAGAGGCGGTGCAGAAATTCCTCGAGCACTGCCACCGCCGGCAGTTCTCGGCCAAGAGCACGATTATCCGCCAGGGCGACCCCTCGCACGATCTCTACTACATCGTGAAGGGCTCGGTCACCGTCCTGCTCGAGGACGACGAAGGCCGCGAACTGGTCCTCGCCTACCTCAACCCGGGCGACTTCTTCGGCGAGATTGGCCTGTTCAACGAACACACCAACCGCAGCGCGCTGGTGCGTGCGAAGAACGCTTGCGAAGTCGCGACGATCAGCTACGATCGGCTGAAGAACATGTCCTCCGTGTTCCCCGACCTGCTGTTCGCGATCTCTTCGCAGCTCGCCAACCGGCTGCGCAAGATGAACCGCAAAATCGGCGACCTCGCGTTCATGGATGTCTCCGGGCGCGTCGCCCGCGCGCTGCTCGACCTGTGCAAGGAGCCGGACGCGATGACCCACCCCGACGGCATGCAGATCCGCGTCACCCGCCAGGAACTCGGTCGCATCGTCGGCTGCTCGCGCGAGATGGTCGGGCGCGTGTTGAAGACGCTCGAAGAGCAGCACCTCATCAGCGTCAGCGGCAAGACCATCGTCGTCTTCGGCGTGCGCTGAAGCGGCGGCAGACATGGCGCCTCGGCGCGGCCTCGTACGTCGCCGCGCAGCGCCAGGTCAGAGTAGGCATCGGCCGCAAGCAAGACGCCGCCGCCACCGGCGAGCGCTTTCTCTCTCGTCCCTGCATGGAACGCCGCGCGCCGGCGCAGCGCAGACTCAGCCGGCCGGCTTGCCCTTGCCGATGCCGATGGAGCGGCCCAGCCACTTCGGCCGCGGCAGGTCGGCCTGCGCCGCCATCAGCGCGCGGTAGCGCTCGGCCACCGCGTCCTCGAACGGGCAGGTCCTGCGTGCGCCCGTATCGAAACTGATCGAGAGCGTCTCCTGCGTCGCAAGCAGGTCCTCGCCGCGGAACAGCTCCTGGTAGATGTGCGCGCGCTTGCCGTCGAAATCGACGATGCGCGTCTCGATGCGAAGCGCCTCGCCCAGCATCGCCTCGTTCTGGAACGTGATGTGCGATTCCAGCGCCACCGTCGAGCGGCCCTCGCGCTCGATGTAGGCGAGATCCATGCCGACGACTTCCTTGTAGGCATCGATGCCGGTCTCGAACGCGACCAGGTAATAGGCCACGTTCATGTGCCCGTTGTAGTCCAGCCATTCGGGCAGGACGGTGGCATGGGAGACGACGATGCCGTCGGCGGGTAGGTTCGGAGCGCTCATGAAATCCCTGGCAGCTGCGGAAAACCGCGCCATTCTAGAGTACCCGCGCCGCCCCTCGAACCTTGACAGCCCGGCCCCGACCCACCATGATCGCGCGTCCCCGGCGGCCCCCCGGCACGGCTCCACGCCCGCCAAGGCTCCGGCAGCATCACGCCCCTGGCTATGTAGCTCAGTTGGTTAGAGCGCGGCACTCATAATGCTGAGGTCGGTGGTTCAAGTCCACCCATAGCCACCAGTCCAAACTGTATCGAGTCCTTTGATGGTGCGGTCCAGACGCACGCAAACAGCTCTTCGCGAGAGATCGATGGAGCGCTTCGATTGCTTGCGGTTGGCATCAATTCGGAATGGCCGCTTGGAACGGTCCGCGGGCTCGATTAAGAAACGTTTAGACTGTATCCTTTCTTAGTGGGATTGCTCGAGAAAGGATCCTTTCCTAATGTCCTCAGAAGATAGCCTCGATGCTCGGTTGGGGCGCTACGGATCGACAGCTGTCGGCGGTGAAGCGGTGCGGGCTTTCATCCCGCCACCGTTACCTCCCGTGCCGCCGCTGCGTCTCGACGGTCTTTTCGGTCTCCTCGAGGAAGCCAATCGGGCGTTGGGTCGACTCGACGGGGTGACCTCGATACTGCCGG